>JASFEM010000165.1:0-7563 GCA_050124835.1 Syntrophobacterales bacterium
CAACCCTATGCCCTATGCTAGCTGACAGCTGATGGCTGACAGCTGATCGCTTTTATCAGAATAGTCCCAGCCTCGGTTCCTCGATTGTACCTCGGACTTTAAAGGGCACAGGCTTCCCCTGATTGAGAAAAGCTGCCGCCACTCTGAGTTGATCTGGGGGAAGGTTCACCATGGCAGGATCTATTACACCCTCCCCCGCCAGGTTCAGCGTGCTCCGCGATAGCCTTGGCCGGAGTTCCACCTTGCCGTTCAAGTTTCCCTCGAGACCTCGGGCTTTGAACTGACACTGGCTGACTTCGAGAATACCACCAGTGAGCTTAATGGTGGCGCTGATCTCCAGTTCATCCAAAGTATTTGTTGTCAGGTAGGGGGAGTCTATTTCACAGGTCCCCTCCATGAGCCGTAGGTTAGCCACGCCGGTACCGTTTGGAAATTCATCGAGTTGACCCTTCATCCTAAAATCCCCGGAAGTTTTACCCGAAATCTGACGATTGAGCAGTGTGGTGTTAGCGGGATGGTTATCCAACTGAATTGACTCCCAATTGACCACCAGTCGATAATTTTGCAAGTCATAGAACGGCGCTAGCCGAACTTCTCCGTTCAGTGAGCCCTCATAAGCCTGACTGCGCATGGCAAAGACGAGGCTTCCCCGCAGCAAATGCAGCACTTTGAGACGCAGATGAACCCGGGTTGCTTGGAAAAGAGGTTGGGAGCCTAGTTCCACTGAGCTGACGGAACATTGGCCAAGCTTAAAACCAGGAGGAAAGGTGGGTGAGAGGTCGGCTAGCTCAAGCCTCAAACCCAAGCGCTCTCTCGCGGCCGCTTCCAGCCTGTGCTGCAAGCTTTCATAGGGAAACCGCCACAGTATGAGAATCCCGGCTAAAATGAGCCCACCGAGCAAATAGGCCAGCGCTTTCTTTGCCAGTGTACGATTCATACCCAGAGGCTTCCCGGGAGAGAATGGTTAAAGAAAAATGATTTGCTTTCTGGCAGGTGGTTATCGTGGATTTATGCGGGCTAAGAGTTCACATAACCGCCCAGCTGAATGAGTAGTTGGGCCGATCTGCCACCACCCCTACGCTCACCTTCCCGAGAGGTGTGGGTCACCACCACCAGACTAACTTCCAACAAAGACTTATTTCGCTGCTGTGGTCGGATGGTTATCCGCTTGATACGCACCTGCTCCACCGCGGTCTCTAAATGGTAAAGGTAAGGGACAAGGTTTGCCAGAGTCACCCCGTTCAGCCGCATCTCCACTTGTTCTTCCTGATGGGTGTCGCTGAGCGTTTTCACCGAGGGCCGCATGTATTCGATTTGATCCTTGAGTCCATCGCGGCTGGCCAGAGCTTCTAGAAATGCAAAGAGGGTGAAGTCCTTTTGTCGTCCACTCAGATTCTCTGAAACCTTTGCATTTTCTGCGAGCACTTGGCGATACGTCCGCTCCAGACCTACCAATTGTTCCAGACGTTGCTCGGAAAGTTCGATCCTTGAATCCAACTTTTCGCTGTGGTTCAGGATGGGTCTTATAAACCACTGAATAACTGCAAAAAGCAGTACGACTCCAGCAGCGACCCAAAGGATCTGTCTTTGTCTATCCTTTGTCATAGGTTCTCTCCGACAAGTGGCCTGCGGAGGAGATCCAGTCCGAACTGCACCCCTTTGCCATCTGTCGCCGCCTTGGCTCCGGTAATCTTGACCTCAGCAAAATTGCGTGAGGCTACCAGCCGGTTTTTTACCTCATCCACCGTGTTGAAGGCCCCAGCTCTCCCACTCAACCTGACGTTGTCACTGTCTATGGTTAGCTGATTTATGGATACATCTACTCCCGTGGGAATGGCTTGACTGATGATACGTAACAACTCCACAGTCGTATGATGTCCCGCTCCCATACCAAAAAGAGCGACTGACTCACTGAGCTCGTTGATCTTGGCTTTGACAATGCTGGTGTACTGTGACGCTCGAGCTGATCCCTTGAAATCAGGGACAGCACGACGGAACACTTCCTCAACAGTTTGATTGAGATGGTCGAGTCGCCGCTTTTTCGTGTAAATATCTACTCCCACAGAAGCGAACCAGCAAAAAACAATGAGCAAAAGGGCCACGAGCCCGTAGTTCAACTGTCGTCGCCACTTTACCAGCGGGCTCTGGCTGCGGAACTCTTCAGCCTGAAAGTTGAATCCTCTCCTCCGGGCTCCCCTCAAGCATAGGCCCGCAGCAACCGCAAAAACCGGCACGTCGCTCGACTGCCCTCCGAGGTGGCCAAATGAGCCCAGAGTTTCCAAGTCACTCAGACGGAGTACCTGCAACCCCAGGCTCCCCTCCAAAATCTCTGCCAACCCTTTTATGATCGAGCCGCCACCGCTTAGAAGCACCAACTCGGGTAACAACTGGTCATCCTGAACTTGAGCCGCCATCAGTGAAAGCTCAATCTCCCTGGCCAGCAACTCAACTTCACCCACAATATTTTCTCGACCACCCATTTGCTCGGAGGAGAATGCCTGCTCATCCAGCCCAACGGTAAAGAGATGATTCATACCCTCATCACTGGTTACCCCTAAGACATCAGCAACTTTTTCGGCCAAATTATTACAGCCGAACATCAAGGACCTTAGATAGGTGTAAAAACCCTGGTGGTGGTACAGCAGGTTCGTCTTACTGTGCCCTATGTCCAGAATCACTACCCTCTCCGGCAGCTGCGTTTTGAGCTCGCCGGCCATGAGAGTCAAAACGCTGCCGTCCAAATCAACCACCTCGGGCTCAATCCCCACTTCCTGGAGTGCTGTTAACAGAGGATTCAGTACACCCTTGGGTAATGCAGCGGCTAGCACACCTTGGGTTCCATCTGGTTTTTGCTCCGTCCGGATAAAATCCACCAGAACCTCATCGATGCCCAAAGGCAGACCCGGCTCCAGTTCAAATTCGATTACCTGGGCAATCTTGCGCTCTGCAGAAAACGGGAAACTGAGCTGGCGCAAGAATGCCTCATGGGTGCCAATTGCCACCAGATAGCGGTCACTTTCAAGACTATGCTCTGAAATAAGATCCACGAGGGCGGCAGCCACTTGGGTGGGATCACCGTCCACCGGCAACCTACCACTTGCATAACCCGAAACCTGGCTCGTCCTGAAGCCGCGGGTTACCTGAACCACCTTGAGGCTGTTGCTGCCAATATCGATTCCGAGAATTTTCTCAGGCATGACTCCCGTCACTCCAACTCAACAAACACTAACTCAGCAAAAACTAAAGAACATCAATTTAGTAAACTTGCCAGAACCGTACCAAAATGTTCACCTGACTCTGCTCTTTCTGAGCCTTTCGCCGCTCGAAAGCTGCAAATATGGATCTACGAGCCACCCCCGAAACACCGGTCATCTTCGCGCTGAAGAAAGCACTTTGGGTGGTTATCAGCTCAGTCTGAACGCTTACATCATTATACCCGGCCATCCTGTTTCGATACCAATCAGGCTCACCCATAAAATCCCAATGCATCGGTTCCTGCCGGTATTCCACAACGCTCTCCGCCCAACTTGCTGCGGTGTCCTGAGACACAGCCGGACTAACCAGCGCCTGGAGAACCAGCGGCCCTGCTGTGTTTATGTTGATTTTACCATCGCTATATAATGTGAGCAGGTCCTTGAGTCCGGGCTCGCCCTCTTTGCCGAAATAAAGCAAATCGGTGATGCCGCGGATGAGCCGAAGTTCGGCAAGCGATGTAAGAACGTTGTTCTTGATTTCGTAAGGGGTTTCCAGGGTCTGATAATAATCCGTTTCCGCTCCGAACTCGCCCGCGGGCTCATCGTCCTTGTCAAGCCAATCTCGAATGGCCGTAACCAGTGCTTGCGCATCCTCTTCATCCATTAGAAAGGGAGGGTTGGTAAGCAACCGTTCCAAAACCTGCTGATAAGCCTGCCTCACATTTCCATCATCGTCCACCAGATAGTTGATTGGGAACTTCCCCGTTTCATCTAGCACCTCTCCCTCCAGGGTCCCGGCTTCGGGTAAAGCGACAGGCAGAGCATCCGGCTCCGGCAGTGAGCCCCAAGCCTCCCCCTGGTGATCCACATCGTTTTCTTCCAGATCGTCGCTAAGCACGGACATTGCCAGGTATACCCCTGATTTTGCCATAGCCTCGGCTTGGATACTGTACTGGAAATGGCGGGCCCCTGCCCCTTCAACCTGCATGGCACGCATGGTCTCTAGGACCAGCACAACGAGAATACTGATCATTAAAAGGGCTAATATGAGAGCTGCCCCGGATTGACTTAGTTTAACTTTCTTTATTTTCATTTCTAATTGCTCATTTGTTATTACGCCGCGTCACCGTATCTCCGTGTCTCCGCGTCGCCCCAAGCTGCAAACCCTGAGCCTGCTTGCCCGCCGTAGCCTGGGCGAAGGCGGGTACCTACTGCCCGCTCTCTGCTCCTTCCTGCCCACTGTCTGCGGCCGCCTGAACCCTGATGGCCACCTTGGTTTCAAAGCGTCTGGATTCATCTCCTTCCAGCTGGAGCTGTATGTGAACCAGGCGGGGTAGAAGTCCTTCGGTCTCCTTTGCGCTGCTGTCCCATTGGGTGAACTCCTGACCATCCTCATTAAAGTAGGTCAAAGTCAATTCCTTTATGCCGTCGGCAATCTCCACCGCAACCTCTTGTTGCGGTCCAGGCAGGTCGGCAAAGGGAAGCTCCTTCCGTATCAACCGCTGAGAGCGTTCATTCTCGGATTCTTTTTCCAGCACATAGATAACCCGATTAATGAGCTGGCTGGGAAAGATCATATCGAAACCAAGATGGTTGGTTGAGGCGAATTCCACCAAAGATCCTTCTTCCCCCTCGGCCAGCGTACCACCTCCGAAACGAAAGGGTGAGGGCTCATCATTTTTCTGTGACTTCGTGTAATAAAGGGATTTGAGATCGTCTGCCATTTGCATCAGAGCGAGTCGCGCTGCTTGGTCCACATCCCTGACACTTTCCACCTTCTCAGTGGTTTCCAGAGTACCGCTGTATGCACCATAAAGGCTTGTAACAACCAGAGCAAGAATGGCGATCGCAACGAGAATCTCCAGCAAGGTAAAACCTCTTGGCTGAGGCACATAGTATTTGTATTGTTTTGCCGCGTTATTCATAAATCAAGGCTCACAATATCCAGTGCGGTTGACTCCTAAACAATTCAAATATTCAATTTCCAAATCCGAAATCCGCAATCTGCAATCCTGCCCTAAAGGGCAGGCAAGAGTTCCTCAATTCTCAGCTCGTTGTTTGCTTGTCCTTCCCGCTGGACAGTCACCACCACCCGCATAATTCCATCCAGTTCCGTGGGTGTACTTTCCACCTGCCAGGCGAAATCCGGATAATCGTCACCAAAGTCACCTTGGAATTCAGACCAACGCGCGGCTCCAGCTGCCTCAACTTCTGCCAGTTTGCTTACCGCCAGAAGGGAGGCAGTTGTGGTCTCTCTGGTCTTTGTCAGGGCCTCTAAACTCTGCACATTGGCTTTGAGAATGGCCACCATGGCAATGGCCAGGATAGCCGTCGCCACCATCACCTCCAGCAGAGTGAATCCCTGCGCACGGTTTTGTATTTGATAAGTCATATCTTGCTCGTCAGTTAGCAACCGTTAAACATTCAGCCTAGGCTACCATCCGACCGTGCGAGTAGGCACTAGGCAGTAAGCACTAGGCACTACTAAACCAGTAAGAATCTGGACCTTCCCAAGTCCTTTGTGCTTAGTGCATAGTGCATAGTTCCTAGTGGGAACTGCGCCGAGCGCAGTTCACTACTCGCTTTAATCTACGTAGCCTTCCTGGACTGCCAACCGCCCGTTGAAAGCTTTGATGGAAAGAGTCTGGATTCGGTCGCCTGGGCCAGCCAGATGAATCACTGCGGGCTCTGCCAGACCTTTGGGATGAAAGTGGAGGGAAACAAGTCCATTGATCTTGGTGTCTTCGGGTAACTTCTTGACATCCATGAAGCGAACATCTCCCGCAAGCGTCCGTTTCTTGATGCTGTCAAGATTCGCTGAGGCAGATTCATCTAAGGCAGCAGCCCAAAAGCTGTTGGCGTCCAGGTCCAGAACAAGTTTCCACAGGCGGCCTTCTAGCATCGCCTGGTTTCTTGCGTGAGCCACCGCCCCTGCCAGCCGTCGGGTGCTCGATTTTAGATCGCTGCGAAATAGGGCTGATGAAAGCTCTGGGAGTACCAGACCAAGAAACACCGTAAGAACCAACAAGACTACGGCCAGTTCCACCAGGGTAAAGCCAGGAGGTTTATTCGATCTCCCAACTGCGCACGTCCGCATTCTTGCCTTCGCCGCCTTCCTCGCCGTCTGGGCCGTAGGAGATAAGATCAAAATCTTCGTGGTCCCCTGGACTCATATAAATGTATTCATTCCCCCAGGGGTCCTTGGGAATTTTGGGGATGTAGCCCTTCTCGGGATAGTTCTTCGGAATCTTACCAATTGACGGCTTCTCCACTAGAGCCTGCAAACCCTGGTCGGTGGTGGGATAGTAGCCGTTGTCAAGCTTGTACTCTTTAAGCGCCGCGGAAATACTTTCTATCTGCAACTTCGCCTTGACCACCCTCGCCTTTTCCGGCTTCTCCATGAACCGGGGGACGATAAGCCCCACCAGAATGCCGAGGATAATGATTACCACCATGATCTCGATCAAAGTAAAGCCGGAGGTGGAGCGTATGACTCGGGTGGGGCGAAAGGAAATGAGAGACCTCAGAGAACACGTCTCAATGGGAAGGGATTGTTTCCTTCGTCCAACAGTGGAGATGCCATGGTGATGATTTTGAATTTCCCCGACATTCATTCTCATTCTCTCGCCTCCAGGAAGTACAGCTTAATAGTCGCTGTCCGGAACAAACTCGATCTCAACCCTACGATTTGCGGCGCGGCCCTCATCCGTTGTATTCGGCCTAAGAGGATTTTTCTCTCCCATCCCAATAACGGTTATCCTATCGGGGCTGATACCTTTCCCAACGAGGTAGCGTCGCACAATGTTTGCCCGCGATTCAGATAGCCTACTGTTGTACCCTTTGGGTCCCACATCGTCTGTGTAACCGCGAAGCACGATCTCGCACTTGTCACTTCGCTCTAAAATCGTGGCAATACTGTCAAGTTCTTCGTATGCCTCCGAGGTCAATTCGGAAGTCTTGTAGTCAAAGTTAATAATGGGTCTGAAATCAGCTAAAAAATAAGCTGTCTCTTCACTACTCTCTTCGGTGGGATCACTAGCTTCAGCTTCATAGTTCTCGTCACTGGGATGCTCAACGGTCGCCTCTTGGCTCATTCCCGGTATCGGTGGATGAATCCTTTTTATGACATGCTCTTTGCCACAAATCAGCACGACGTGATCTGGGTTGATGCGCAACAGCCTCACGTCTCCGAGAAACTCCCCCTCATGAAGGATCTTCTCATTCAGTACCGCAATACTTCTCCCCGGATTTTCGTCCCAGGCGATGGCATTCAACCTGAGATCAGGCAGATCAGTCTCAGCCAGCAAGGGCTCGGTGATGGAGTCCGCTTGGCTGGTTTGGTAAGCCAGCAAATCCGGCCTCTCGGGCG
>JASFEM010000166.1:0-7548 GCA_050124835.1 Syntrophobacterales bacterium
ATCCATGACTACACCAGAGTTATAGAGCTGGAGCCCCACAGACCCAATGCGTACTTTATGCGGGGCCTCACCTACCTTAAAATGGGACACCCCCAGGGGCTCATGGCAGAGATCGGCCGGTTTATTTCTCATCTCCTCGAGCGTGAACCGTCGGAACCCAGTGCATTATTGGACAGGGCGCTTGACGATTTCGGCCGCGCCCTTGAGTTGGATCCGCATCTGGCAGACGCTTATAGTTATCGGGCACAGGTCTATCGTCTCAAGGGCATGACGGACGAGGCCATTGCCGACGCCACTATGACTATTAAGCTTCGGCAAGATCCACGAAGTACCGCCAGAGCCTATGCCATCAGGGCCGAGACCTACCGGCAGCTAGGTCGATTAGATCTGTACGAGCCTGATTTTCGTAAAGCTATAGAGCTGGACCCCTATTCGCCGGATTATCCCCCCTTACATGTTCCCCTGATGCTGCGCTACCCGACAAATATGGCCAGCCTAAAAACCGTCCGGTGGGCTGGCGTTCTCTTTATTATCGTCCTAGCCGCAGTTGTGGTCTTCCACCTGGGTCTGCGAGCCCCCAGCAAGAAAGATTAAGGTAGGGAATCTGAAATCCGCAATCTGAAATCTACCATCTACAATCTAAAAAAAATCCCCCCACTGATAGGGGCAATTATCAGTGAGGGGCCAGGGGATGAGGGGTACGGGTCATGATGGGGACAGCAATCTGTCCCGCTCTACACCCTACCACAGGTAGGGTAACCGGATTTTTTTTCTGTCAGGAGTAAAGACTTGACCCCTTTTCAGAGGTCTCCTGCACACAATCTTTTAGAACTTTTGCCAGAACCTTTCTGGCACTTACCACCCGATCAGGGGCGAGTTTTTTGTTTTTGACCAGTTTTTCGACGGCAGTGGCGATGAGCCCCCGGTCGCTGTCGGCAATACGAGTAAACCTGACGCCCATGATGGGCAACATAAGCTCATTTTCTAAGACGTCGGCGGTCGACCAGATCACTTCAGCCTCAACTACCAAAGAGCGTCCCAATTCTGGGACTTTGATAATCATTTCAAATACTTCGTACAATTGTGGTGGGCTTTGACAGCGGATTGAGGCGCCACCCGCACTGACATCCAGCGTAAGTCCTTCCACAATGCCTTCAGCGGTACTGATAAAGACCGGCAGTTCCACTCTCGCTCTTGGGTAGCGGCGTTTTTCTCGAAGCCCTATCACGTACCAAATCTCCGTTCATTTCCTCATAAAAATGAACAAGTCGTGCTTCTTGTCATTACGCTTAGAAGCAGTAAAAATACCAACATGAGAAAATAAGAAAATATATAGAAATGTCAGTCATTTATATCAACTGACTTGCGTGAGAATTGTTTAGCTAAATCACCAGTTTTGGTGAAAAGGCCAAAGGGTATTTGGCCAAAAAACCAATACACACCTGGGAAGCAGGGAGCAAGGATGTGGTCTGAAATTTTGACACAAGCGACTCTTTTTCAAGTTAATAGACGACTAGCCCATAATGAACCTTACCCATTCATTGCTTTTGTGACAACAAATATTCAAAATGGTTATATTTTTACTTGACAAGCCAAACTCGATTTATTATATGTGGTCCCGCGCTGTTAAAGTTTTTGATCCTTTTTCTTTTTAAATGCCTCAGAATTTCTTTCCACTTGTCTTACCCACCTGTATAGACACTGTTCTATTGTGACATCTCGTTTTACAGTAATTTTCCAACGGATTGATCTGCACATGCGGTCAAACCCCGTCATTTGACTTCAGTTATTCAGAGAGGGGGAGAATCATGGCGGCAGGAATGGAAATGACCAACACCAAAGTCCTGATGGAGTTGGAGGCTCTTGCAGAAAAGCTCGGCATTCAGGTCATTCACGAGAGGCTGTCCCGAAGCAAAAGTGGTCTATGCCGGCTTCATGACCAGTATATGCTCTTTCTGGAGCGGAATCTCAAGGAAGACGATAAAGTTGATGTTTTGCTTGCCAGTCTTTCTCGCTTTTCGCTGGATGACACTCAGATGTTGCCAGGGATAAGACAAATGCTGGAAGAACACAGGTATGCAGAAGAAACCGTCGACTATGGAGAGGAGGAGTATATGGCATAAGGGGAATCAACTCGCTTCACCGCATGGGGAATAACCAGAGACAACATTTCAGACTGTAAAGGCGTGGAGGTTGCGATCTATGAAAAAGAATACCCTGTTCAATCACCCCAGATCTTGTCCTGAAGGCCACCGACAAATTTCCTGGCATTTAAAAGAAGACCAGGTCCACTGCTGGCTTTGCGATAAGTCATACACCATGTCAGAGTGTTCTCGCATCGAAGCCGCTGGCTCCTTTTCTTTGGAAACTGAACCAACATCACAAGAGCTGACTAGCGGTGTGACTGTGTGATATCCGCAGCGCGGGCTCTCATCTCCTCTGCTCCGAAGGCCCTCTGCCCCGCAAGATCAGCAGACCGAGCGTAAGCGGAGGGAATGGGCTCAGCCCTCAAGACCAGTTGCGGAGCAAAGTCAATTACCGTATTCAATACATTGGCCTGGGCGCTAACACAGATCAATAGGGAGGTGGACTGTGGAAAGAGAAAGGCGCGAACAGCCAAGGGTAAATATCAAATGGCCTGTACTCGTTCAGCATAACGACGGGCACATTGAGGGGGAAACGCTAAATTTCAGCATTAACAGCGCCTTCATCCGGTGTTCGAAGCCCCTAAAGCTAAACGAGATCTTTGAGATGACCATCGATACTCCCAACCGCCGGTTGGCGGTTAACGCTGAAGTTGTCTGGTCCAATACCTACGGTCGCGATGACAAAATTACCCCCCGTGGGATGGGCGTCCGCTTTCTGGACATTTCCAGCGAGGACCGAGATTTTATCGCCGAGGTGTTGGACGCTGAAAAGATATCCAGAGTGGCATCGGAGTATTTGAAAACCCTGAAGAAAGAACTCGGCATCATGATTGATTGAAAAAGGTCCTAATTTCTTCTCATGACACGGGCGATGTCCTTTTATCCAACCTTTGTTGACTTGGATTACCCCAACCATCCAATCGGATCCTAAAGTCTACCCCCACTTTCCACTCAAGAAGCGCTTCACATCTGCTATAGACTTGAAGCTACTCAACCTATCTTTGATGGCATCCAAGGTTGAGTATATGGGCTTTTCCGGATCTTCAAACAGCTTATACGCTTCTCGTATCTCATCTCTCCCACATTTCCAGATGGTGCCGGTGCGGAATCTACCGCCGAAGCCTAATTTCGATATTCTTATGCCCGAGTCCGCTATGGAAACCAGGATTCTCTCACCGCTGTCGAGCTTCAGCTGACAATACATCTTTCCCGGGGGCTGGTTTTTGTAGGTTACAACCTGTGCCAAAATCTCCCTCCGACATGCTGCAGGAGGAGACCCGCATACTTTAGTTGATCTCCTCCGCCTTCTACAAAGCTCCTCTACTGATTGGGATCAGATCATCCTGATTCGGGAAATCAGGTAGGCCTGAGACGGATCAATAATACCAGAAAGTATGATAGTCTGTACAAGAAGCTACAGGGAAGATGAATTGACATGGTTCCGATCAACTGATATTTGACCTTCAGCCGGTAAGACTTCCACGATGGTCAGCAATGAGCGAGGAAAAATCATGGCAGAAACATTTCCTGGAACATGCGTCGCCCCTTCAGGTGAGTTCATCTACGGTATCCACAAATCAAAATTCACCGCTATCAATTTGCGGGAAAGTGATTACATCGTAACCTTGGGACACGGCTTTGACCAGGGAATCATCGATAATGCTGACAATTTTCCTGCAAACGATGTTTTTATTGATTCGTCAAACTGGGTTTTCGAGATTCCCAATGCCTTTCCCTTCCTGGGGGCAACATACGTCATCAAGTCGGGTGCCGACCGAACCGCAGGCGGCTGCAACCCCTTCCACACTCTTCTGAAAAGACAATATGAAGTTGGCTATGATCAGGATCTTCAGGCTCAACCGCGTGCGGTACTTCTGGCTCTCGCTTCAGCCTCCGCAGATCCTGACCTCCTGGTTAGGTTGGCCGAAAGATCAGGTCGATTTGCGCTTGATGAGAAAACCGGTGCACCCATTGGTTTGATCTACGAAAAAACAGAAAATGGGGAATTCCGCCCGGCTGTTTTGGACCGAGATCTTTTTCAGATCGTCTCCAACAACCCATTTCTGCCAAACCAATATAAGCGCCATATGGTTCTGGTTCCAGGCGCGCAGGGAAAAAGCCCCGTCGTCGGCGAGCATCGTGACGGTGACACACATATTTGGGAATACTTGCGGGAAAACAGCTACATTCCCTGGGGTCATTATGCGGCAAACATGGCTGACGACGCTGTTCGCTATACGGTGCAGTCACTAACAGCGGGTGACGTTATTGGCCTTCGCCATCTCTATTACCAGAGGATTTACGTTCAGCTTGCAGTCGAGTTGGGTTTGGCTGTACCGGTAAAAAGGCGATCTTTAGCACCAGGTGAACTGGAGGAGTTACGACTGACTGTCCTCCACGAGATAGACACACGCAACAAGGCCGACGTGGTGTTGCCCTTCACCGGCATCACCTGGGGGCAAAACTTCGGTTTTGACCTGTCTCCATCTGGATACCGACTTGGTGGTTCACATCAGCAGATACACCAGCAGTTTGGACTCGTCCCTTCGCAAATGGACGCATTTACGGAAGGGAAGAACGAAACGAGCGCATATACCATCAACACTTACGCGCAAACCGATATGGTAGGGCAATTCGCCAGGGACTACAGGGAAAGAACCCATCAGGATTTTTTTGAAGCATATCTAAAAGCAATTCGTAACAACAAAAGGATGGATGGCCGAGCGGACAAAGAGAAAGACCTCATCTTTTACCAGGACGAGAACGTCGTCGCTTTTGTCCCCAAGGCCCAGCGTTCCCAGGGTGAAGTGCAATTAATGACCAAGGTGAAATGTGGAAACATTGTCGAGACTGACACCGAGACTCGCAATTCTCTCGACCACGCCATGCTGCTCACTATGAAGGTTTTGGAGAAATTGGGTGTAGAGATGTTTACGGCCCTAGAGATATCCAAGAGATTGGAAAATCCGGATTCAGATCAGCGTCTGCTTTACTGTTTTCTTCCCAGGCATCCGCGGTCCCCCGGGGGCTTCAGCGAATTTCAACAGCGTTGGATAAGCAATCACTACCCGGAAGACTTCGCCAAGGTTTGCCGGGATGAGGTTTACAAGATCATGGAAAATGACACCTGAACCCCTCGTCTCCAGGGAAAGGATCTGGGGGTCCCAGCGTGTGAGATCAACAAGGCCAACCCTCTCATTTGCACTCTTCAGTTCTTAATTCATGCAAGGCTTTCATTAGGTCTAAGGAATCTTTTGCCTCCTGGTATCTGCTTTCTGACACGAGCTTGTTTAGCTTCTCTTTCTCCTCTTTCATGAGTTCAGCAATTGCCTTGCAATAGACGATGCTGGATACCTGTGCGGTTATTTTGGTTGGTGTACTTTTTATTGTGATACTTCCGTCGGTTTGTCTTTTTACAGCCAATTCTTGCCCCACTGCATCGGCCGCTGAAAACAAACCGAAAATCAAAAGAAAACTACAGGCCAAAATAACTTTGCTTGCTGTCTTAGCCATAACACTTCCTCCAGTAGATTAGCTCGTTAGACGCCCCTACCCTATTTCACCATTGGCTAAAAGAAGACCACGCACCGCATTTTAGTACTTTGATCGGCTTTAGGCTCTCTGTTTAGTGCTGCGGTTTTTGAATCTGTCCGGATGGAAATCTGTTGGTGCGATAGTATCTTACCTGAACAAAGGGTAGCCAATCTGTTACGGAGAAGCAAGAAAAAACGGTTAAGCTGTTTTTATGGTGGTTTCGGAAGGAAAGTCGGATCCCGTAAAGCGGGATCTTCGATGCGCCAGTCGAAGAGGTGTAAGGCTTAGGGCGCAAAAGCGTAAGGAGAGGGTGAGTTATCTTTGATTGTTTTTTCCTTGTGCCCTGTGCCTTAAGCCTTGTGCCATTCCCTTAGGGACAGCTAAGCCTGGATTTTTCACGTTTCCACTACAAAATGTTTGCGGCAGAAGGTGAGAGCTCGTTTTAATGCCACCCGACATTTTTTTTCTTCTTCCGCATTCAGGGCATCGGGTGCGCTTTCCACGCTGATTGCGCCTTTGTACTTGGACTGAGCCAACCGTCTGAGTAGCTCGGCAAGTGGCAACTGGCCGTCGGGTGGAGATCGATGATCCCGCCCGTCGAAATTAGACAAATGTATGTGAACAATGCGCGCTTTCAATTGTTCATACACATCAACCGGGTTTATCCCCCAAGTACCCAAATGTGCCGTGTCTAAAGTCAAGTGGGGAAAGCTAGCGAGTTCTCTGGGCCGGTTGAACCAGTAAGCATTGACGGGAAAGCCAACAAGGTGGAGTGCAGGCATGTTTTCCAAACCGATGGTGACGCCCGAGGATGATTCCAGTTCCATCAGTTGGCCAGCACGAATGAAGTGATAGTAAGGTTCCCGCCGAAGCCAGGGAAAGGGCAAGAAGAATCTATGGTGCCCCAAAAAGTGCAGTTGTCCCACGACCCCGCAAAAACGAAGGGGTAAATGACTAACTACCACGGGTACGTCCAGCTCTTTGGCCAGGGCCACTGTGCGTTTGAGACGTTCCAGTTCGTCGCGTGGCCAGCCCTGGACATCTCTCACAAACGGACTGTGCAGGGCGGTGATGGGAAGTTTGAACTCGGTGGACAGGGAACGCAAATATGAGGGGTCTCGGCTATCCCATTTCCCATCAACCAATACCTCTATCCCGTCATATCCAGTCTCGGCAGCCATTCCGAAGACCCGGTAAATACCGTAGTTGTAGAGCGATCCTGTTGAGAGAACAATCATGGCGACTTCTCTAGTTGTGATTGAATTTCAATCAACCAGCCACTCCAATGCGTCATTCTTGACAGACCTGGTAACCTGTGTCAAACGTAATTCCAACACCTGGCAAAGAATAACCGTTTTGCATTTCTTTTCAGGAGGATTTTCATGAATGAACTCACTGGAATAATCAAGCAGCGAAGGAGCATCCGAAAGTTCAAGCCCAAGCCGGTTCCTGAGGAAATCATCAAGGACATATTGGATTGCGCACGATTGGCGCCAACTGCAATCAATATTCAACCCTGGCTTTTTGGCGCGGTAACGGACTCGGACCTGAAACGCCAGATTGCCGAGATCACCGACCATGGAAAGTTCATCAAAGACTGTGCGGTGTGCTTTGCTGTTTTTGCTGACTCCACCAGGAAGTATTTTCTGGAGGATGGATGTGCTGCCACAGAGAACATTCTCCTGGCTTGCACCGCGCATGGAATCGGCAGTTGCTGGGTGGCGGGTCACAAAAAAAACTACGTGCACTCCATCAGGCAACTTTTGAATGTCCCGGAGCCGTACATCCTGATCGCCTTGATCGCGGCTGGATACTCGGATGAAAGGCCATCGCCTGCAAAGAAACAACTAAATGAAGTGATTTTTTT
>JASFEM010000167.1:0-7539 GCA_050124835.1 Syntrophobacterales bacterium
GCAGATGCTCAACGCTATGTCCAACCAGTGGCTGGAAAGCCCGCTGCTGGCCAAGGGTGGTCAGTAATTAATCAGTAATTAAACGGGCCAGTGTGTAGACCCTACTATCATCTGTTCTGAAAAACTGGTTCCCGTTTTTCTAGAAAAGCATTGACCCCCTCCATGGCATCATTGGTGTCGGCCGCCAATCCCAGTAAATTGGCCTCTCGAGCCAACGCATCCCGCTGGGACATCTCCAGGCCCTGCAATACCGCATCCAAACACAATCGCACAGCCTCGCTGGATTTATCTGCAAGCTTTTGTGCTAGCTCTTCGGCAGTTGGCATAAGCTCTGACTGTGGCACAACACCATTTATCAGACCGACTCGATGTGCTTCGTGAGCGTCAATCATCTCTCCCGTTAGAATCATCTCTAAAGCTTTTTTCTTGCCGATTTGTCTCGGCAGCCGCACCGTTCCCCCCCAACACGGATTGAAAGCAAGGTTTATTTCAGGCTGGCCAAATCGTGCGTTCTCGGAGGCAATAGCCAGATGACAGGCCTGGATAATTTCCGATCCCCCCCCAAGTGCATACCCGTTGACAGCAGCAATTACGGGTTTTCCCAATCGTTCGATGGTGGTTACCAAACCCTGCCCTGGGAGTGAAAATTCCTCTCTGGCCGCCATTGATCCCTTGGCGAAACTCGTTTTAATTTCGCTGATGTCAGCACCTGCAATAAACGCTTTCTCACCACTGCCAGTCAAAATCACCACCCGGACAGAATTATCTCTCTTCGCCGCATTCAAGGCATGGATCAACTCCTTGACGGTGTCTGCATTCAGGGCGTTCATTACGTCAGCTCGATTAATGGTAATCTTGACTATGCCTTCAGTCTGTTCGTAGATAATGTTAGTGTACTCCATGCTGACCTCCGATTTCAGTTAACGCTTCCGTTCAGTACATTCTAAGACCTCCGCCGGACGCTTTCAATCCGAACATAGTGTAAGCTATTATGGAGAGCACTAAATAGTTTGGAAAGAAGAATGGTAGTCATGTGGGCGGTGGGTCATGAAGTCTTTTCTAAGGTGACTGGCGGGAGGGCTTCGTCATTTCAGGGAGTTACGGAATGGGGGACCCCCTGGCACTCCCGCTCTGAAAGAGTGGGAGAGCACTGAGCCATCTCAGGCTGTGTTTACGACAGCTTAATGCTCTATGCGTTAAGCTCTTTTTGACCTTGCGCGTCGAAGTGGAGTATGGTATCCAAACATCAGCTGAGCTGACGAAAGTTGGGTACCTGAGGCGCACGCTATTTTCACTCATCTCTTGGATTAATGATCTGCCATTACTGCCGACAAGCGAATGTACAATGGCTAATATCATTCATTCCGGCAGGTTAGCCTTAACCAAGGAGCTTCAAAGGTTTCGCAATCGGCACTTCCTAAAGGCTTCGATGGCCGCTAGTGCTCTTTTGGCACTTACGGACGACGAAATACAGTTATCTGAACGTCTTGCGCTAGATTTTATTCTTGAAAACATGAAAGAACTCAAGATTTTTGACGTACACAAGGCGGTTAACTTTTTTAACAATTATGCTCGATCGATTAAGGAGGACATTGACACAGGAACAGCAAGAGTGTTTAAAGCTGTTGCCAGATTCTCCGGGAATGAGTATGCAGCACCACTTATCATCCGTGCCTGCATTTGCATTGCTAAGGCGGACGGTGATTTCAGTGATAAAGAGAAGGAAGTTGTTGGCGAACTCTGCCGCATTCTGAAGCTGAATCCTGCAAAGATGGGACTTTAACCAGACGGTAAGAAGGAACATCTCGTACCACGGGGAGGAAATGAAATGAGTTCAAACAACGACGAGAAACTAAAAGCAGCCTTAGATGGCATGAAAGACCACGCATCCTCGATTACTGAGGTCCTGGATTCTTATAAGAAAAAAGTAGAAGAGCTGGAGCAGCTTAGAAAAGAGGCTGAGGAAAAAGCGGCCAAGGCCGAGGAAAAAGCAAAAAACGCAGAAGAGCAACATGCGGAAGTTTTGAAAAAACTTGGTCAAGTGGAAGCACGCGAGAGTACGAATTATGCTCCCTTGATCAAAGAATTATTCAAGGAGCCACAGCAGGAACTGCAACGACACGTTCAGAACCAAAGTCGGTGGTTTATGGGGGTATCTCTCGCAGTTGCAGTTCTTGCCATTCTCGTAAGTGTTTCAGTAACATCCTATTATTCTAGTCAGCGGCTGACCGGTTCTCATGAAATAACTGCTGCATCGCCCGATGAACTCGAAGCAAAACTCATCCAAGCTATTACCCACCTCGATGAGAAAACGCAGAAATCCATCGACAAAATTTCTCTAGACACTGCAAAAATTGTCAATGACATCAATTATATCGCAAAGGAGAGACGCATCGTCGATCAGATTGCCAAGGAGATCGATAAATTTCAAAATGAATTCGGTCCCGTCAGCTCAAGAAACGATGTCCGCCTTCTCTACAAAATGCGTTTATCACCCCAGCATAAGGCAAAATATGTGTTATTCCACGAGGCCATGAAGAAAAGTAATTTGCCAACAGATCTCATTCCCACCAATCTGAATGATTTCTATATATGGGATAGACAGATGCTACATATATTTCAAAGGCTGCTTCGAGAAGTTGATTCAGTGAAGCAGGAATATGGCCAAATTCCCAATGAGATTTTGCGCTTCAGCAACTACAAAGATAGAATAGACGCGACAAAGTATGGAGTTTGGAGTATTGAAATAGAAGATTATTCTCAGTTGGTCAGGTACGTTGAGAAGCAAATCGATCGCTACAAGAAACAAATCCTGATCAACAATAGAGAGATATAAGACCATCTTAGCCATTTATTCGTTGAGCCTCCCCCTACCTTGTAAAATCCCCGCTTCGCTGGGTCCGCCTTTGGCGGAATTTACCACAGAAGTTTCCCCAAAAATTGCTAGTTGATGTTTGTCAACTGAAGTCAAGAGCCAATTTGGCCCTGAGTATACAGTAAGAATGCTTTACTGGTGTCTCTTCAGTCGTTCCGAGGCTCACGGTCTGGTCACTTCAAACCCGGCTGTGACCGGGGGAAGGCACCCCCTCCCTGTTCCCCGTTCCTGTGGAACGGGGCCAGGGGCTCCCCCAGACACAGCCGGGGAAGTGGCACAGACCTTCCGCCAGTCACTCAGAAGAGACACCAGCAAAGGCATAGGGGTAGGCTGCGAAACAACGAGCACCTGAGCAACCTTGCTGCACACATCTCCGCCCGGCTAGGATCTGCATGAAGATTTGGTGCCTTCTTAACCGGGACGCTGCCATAAAATGGCGTGAATTGCTCGTTGTGGAGTAGCCTGCCCCTATGCCTGGGTCGCAAATAACATTTTTGGGGAAACCCTTGAAGTTTAACAGGGTTGACCCTGTTGAGTCTCTGCTATGCGGAATTCTGTGTTATATACAAGAAGTCTGCAAGACAAAATTACCCCTTGAGAGCAATGAGTGATCTTTGGTGATCGACCTGCAATCCATAACCGATGATCTGTTAGCTGAACTGCACCATCTACGGTTTGGGCCGCCTGTTACCCACGTTTACAATCCCCTCGAATACGCCGGAGCTGCTTATTCGCAATACCTAGAACTTTACTCAAGTCGCCCGAAGGAGGTTGTCCTCCTTGGAATGAACCCAGGGCCGTGGGGTATGGCTCAAACTGGAGTTCCTTTTGGTGATATAAAAATGGTAAGAGAGTGGCTGCGGATCGTGGCTCCTGTAACCACGCCCATTGATGTGCACCCTAAACGACCGGTCCAGGGTTTCGGCTGTATGAGGAGCGAGGTGAGCGGCAAACGATTGTGGGGGTGGGTCAAGAAGAAATTTATCACACCCGAAAGGTTCTTCGCCCGTTTCTTTGTGGCCAACTACTGTCCCTTGCTTTTCATCGAATCCAGTGGCCGTAACAGGACGCCAAACAACCTCCGAGCGTCAGAACGGAAAGCTCTACTGGCTGTATGTGATCGAACACTTCGTCGGACCATTGAGTGGATAAAGCCCCATTATGTTGTTGGAGTTGGACAATTTGCAGAAGAACGGGCTCGCGCAGCGTTGACCGGACTTGGCGTAAACATCGGTCGTATCACCCATCCGAGTCCGGCAAATCCCAAAGCTAATCGAGGCTGGGAGTCCCTGATAGAGGATGAACTCAGTGCGATGGGTATACGGTTTTGAAGTGCTAGCTGAGAAAGAATGATGGGCCATGCCAGCTAATAAGTGCTATACTTCGACCTTAATTTTTACGTTTGGTTAAAAAACCAAAGGGTTGATCACATGCAAGAAGACATCAGAGATATACCTTACTTGAATCAAGAAGATGTACTAAAACTGAACTTCATCCGGGAGCCTGGAGTTTATGTTTACAGGAGGCATTATCGACAAGGCCTGCGTTCCCATATCCTGGAAGTTTTAAGCCTCGAGGACGTGGAAAATGAGAAAAATGGGGTTATCATCGACGGGGCCAAGTGGTACCCCCGCGCAGAGCCGCTGAAAATGCTGAGGCTATTCAGGGTGAGATTTCGAAGTTTTCAAGAAGCTGAGGAGGAAGTAGAAAGAGTCAAGATGATAGAATCCTACCTAGGCCCTGAGAATTTTGCCAAATCCGAAGAATTTCTTGTGGACTATGAAATGAACGGTAACCGCGACATCCTCTTATGCGGCCTTCAAGAGTATGTGAAAGGCGCAATATTGGATCCCTGGGACCGCTTGGACGATGGCCACTTGATTTCTATTTTGCGTCGAATAAGTTTCGAAACATTTGAAGATGCAGAGGAAATTGGCGACCAATGGGTTAGTGAAGTTCGTCTGAAGGCATTAGATTTCATAACAAAAATCAAGAAAATGATCCTGGAGACAAAGCATGTCCCGGATCTCGCGGGTATAGGTAATCTGCTTCTCACTCGTGAGGGAGATATCAAGCTAGTGGATATTAACAACATATCCAATGTAACATTTGATCCAGACATCAGAATTGATGACAGGGGTTATCCGGTCTGCGATAAATCCATTGAGTCCCTGTCACTCCTTGAAGAAGGATTACTTCAGAGACCTCTGCCACAAGATGATGTCATTTACAAAACATATCTTGATCCAGGCAGAATGGAAGAAGTTAATGCTTTAGAGAAGGAATTCCTTAAAGCCCTGGAACGAGATACAGCTGACAATGACATATCTCCCTCATGACCTTCCGAAAGACCACCGAATGATTATAAAAGCTGCCGATAACCTGACGGTTGTACTCGTGCAATAGTGCGTATCCAAAATAATATGCTGGACAAACTAACCCCAAATCCAGGATTAAGGCTGAGTTGGAGTCTCGCTGTTCCGGCTCTGGCGGTCATCCTCTGGTTCATGGGGTGTGGCGGCGGTGCAACTGTCTCAAGCTATTCGCGGGCACCGGTTCCCCAAAAGCCTATCGCCCGGTTGGGTTACTCAATTCAAGTGGGAGCATTTGCAAATCTGAACAACGCCGTCCGGCTCAGCAATTCTTTGCAGGCCCGGGGGCTAAATGCCTATTATTTCATCCATCAGTCAGGGCTTTACAAGGTTCGCTTTGGCAACTTTACTTCCAAAGAAACCGCCCGTAGAAAAGCCGAGCGCTTTCGCGCCTCGGGGATCATTGATGAATATTACATAGTCAGTCCTGATGAATATGCGGTAGTAAAACAAAGAAAGTACGGCGGCAGTCAATATCTCAGAGACGAGATTGTAAGAACAGCAAACAGATTTATTGGTGTTCCTTATCGCTGGGGCGGTTCTTCACCAGCGAGAGGATTTGATTGCAGCGGTTTGACCATGGTTGTTTATCAATTAAACGGTCTGAATCTGCCTCGCTCATCCAGAGCACAATATAGGGCGGGAACTCCTGTCAGACGAAGGGAAATTTCGCGGGGAGACCTGGTTTTTTTTGCCACCTCTGGGGGCTCAAGGGTCTCACATGTGGGCATATATGCGGGTAATGGTAAATTTATCCACGCACCAAGCAAGGGCAAGAGGATACGCACCGACTCACTTTCAAACAGATATTTCAAAAACCGTTATCTGGGCGCGCGAACCTATGTAAACTAATGGGGATTGTAGATTTCGGATTGCGGATTTCAGATTTAAGTTGGCATTAGGAAGCAACAATCTGCAATCTAGAATCACTATGGATTACTACTCAGTAAGGAGATTAATCGGTCCGGATAGTCGGTGATGATGCCATCCACGCCCAGCTCGAGTAGCCGGCGCATGTCGGCCAACTCGTTGATTGTCCAGGCATGTACCTTGAGATTAAGTTTGTGGGCGGTATCAACGAACTTCTGCGTAAGCAGGTGAAGCCCCATGCTGTACTCCGGCACCTGCAGGGCATGGGCAGCCGTTCTATATGCACCACCCAAAAAGAGCAGCTTCATTGCGAAGAAAATGCCTATTTCACTTTTGCTTGCCGAGGTGGCGACTTCGGGGCATTTAAGGCGGAACTGCTTGATGGTCTGAGAGTTGAAGGAGGCGACCATCACTTTTTCAACCATATTGAAACCGCGGATCATCTCGCATAACGGTAAGACCAAAGAGGGTTGCACTTGTTTTATATCGATATTGAAATGCATCTTGTGAAAGGCGGTAAAGACTTCCTCCAAGGTAGGTACAGTGATCCCCTGACCACGAAAGGGAAAGGTTTGGCCGCCGTCAGAAGACCAGTTGTAACCCGCATCCAGCTCCTTTAGCTCCTTTAAAGTGAAAGCATTGATCGGCCCCGTGCCATTGGTGGTGCGATCAACGGTGCGATCATGGATCAGCACTAGTGCACCTTCTTTGGTGCTGTGTATCTCCGTCTCCAATACATGGATCCCCAAGTCTACCGCCTTCTCAAAGGCAAACAGAGTGTTTTCCGGCCAGAGGCCAGCCCCACCGCGGTGAGCCATGACTAGTGGGTGCTGTTGCAGCTGATGGAAGTAGGGATGATCTCTCGCGAGAAGTTCAGATTGCATCAAAAAAACCAAAAGAGATTGCAGATTGTTGAATACGAGTCCCGACCTAAATTCGGAAAACGAATATGAATTAAACTCCGTATAGGTTGGGCTTGAGGGCTGAGGTATTTCCGAAGCGGCGTATGTGCCAGCCTTTGCCTGATAAAGGAGACAATTCTACCCAAGTAAAAAGGCAAAGGCTGGCAAATCCGCAGCCCGGGCTGCCACTGCCTCCGGTCCAAAGGACCTCCCCCCGCAAGGGTAGCAGACCGAGCGTAAGCGGAGGGAATGGCTCAGCTTTAAAGCGTTCATGCAGAGTTAAGTGCATAGGGGTAATCTGAAATCCGAAATCCGCAAGCGAAACATCTTTGCCAAGATTCTTCACTCTCTGCCTTTCAACATCGGTTTTGCCATCTCATACAAAAAGAGCGTACAAACCAAGCCGGCCGCAAAGAACCAAAGAGAGGCATGGAGAGAAAGAAGCGACAGAACTATCTTTTTCAACCACAACAACCCTCCCTCTTTTGCAATTGCCCACTCGGTCAATTCCTTTGGCAAA
>JASFEM010000168.1:0-7529 GCA_050124835.1 Syntrophobacterales bacterium
GTGGGCCTCCCTTCCAGATCAAACTCGTAAATGAGATCATCTTCAGGGATAATGCTCACGGAGTTGCGATCGAATGTCTCCGTCTCTTTGGCCACCAATTTTTCCAGTTTGTCCCTATACTGATTGACCAAAAGGTATTTACGTCTCACTTTTATGTTCAGTTCGTCCACCAGATCATAGATCCGGCGGGCTGAAAGGATACCTCTCCGACTGGGATCACTAACGACCAGAAGTAAGTCAATGTCTTTGGTGGTAAGCCTGCTGAAATGTTCCATCCCTGCCTCATTGTCAACAACGAGGTAGGGGTAGTTGAACATCAACCGTTCGATGAATTTGCTGAGCAGGTTATTGGCGGCACAATAGCATCCCGGCCCTTCGGGACGGCCCATGGCTATAAGATCAAAGCCTGAGGCCTCCACCAGGGCTTGCTCCACTTTCATTTCCATCCACATATCTTTGGTCATGCCAACCGGAACGTCCTTTTTCATCATCTCCCTGGCATCCCCCAAAGTCTCTTCCACTTCCAGACCGAGGACTTCGTTTAAATTGGAGTTTGAGTCAGCGTCCACTGCCAAAATCGGACTCATGTCGTGCTCTTTCAGAAAGCGGACAAGTAGCCCCGCAAGGGTGGTCTTGCCCGTTCCTCCTTTGCCCGCCAAGGCAATGGTATATCCTTGTTTTTTGGCCATTTGAACTCCTAAACCGGAGCAGATAATTATCTTAGCCTCGTGCCCCTACCCACTAAACTGGAAAATATGTGTTGCTCTACTATTATACTAAAATGACGAAGAGACCTGTTATTTTGATCCTTTTTTCTTAGGATGGCATTCGCCACAGGTAACCGGGCCCGATGTGTTGTTCTCTTTGGAGACCTGGCGATGACACCCTGTGCACATGCGGTGATAAGCCTGCTGCAATGTTCTCTGTGTCGGGTCTAAATCTGGCTTAAACCGAAAACCAGTCTCACTCTTGTGGCATGAAGAACACTTGATGCCTTCGGCATCTTCATAAAGCTCCGTCTCGTCTACAATGTTCTCTCCATCTTTGAAACGGTGATGGCACTCGCTGCATTCGATCCCTGCATCATCGAAATGCAGCAGGTGCGGAAAATCAACCGCAGGCCGGCTCCGACTGGTAAATACCGACTGGTCATCCAACAAAATATCTTCTGGCTGAGCGCCTAAGTTGACCGCCCAAAAGAGTCCTACCATACCCAAAATCGACATCCAAACCAGAAAATATCCCCGTCGCATGGTTGTTCTCCCCGATTATGAAACTCTTGCCAATGATCACCTGGATAAAGACTAACCCACAAAGATCACTAAGCAGCGTAGGTATGAGTAAATTCGAATATCTAAATCCAGCAAATTTAGGGATTCAGGAATTTTGGAATTAAAGGACTGGGAGATTGCTATCTGCTAGGTTTTCGTATTTGCGAATTCCTCAATTCCATAATTCCTCAATTTGTTTCGTGCTTCGGATTTCGGATTTATCTCCCCCGTGCTATATGGCTAAAATCCCCGATATATACTACTCTTCGTCTTCATCTTTGGGTTTAAGTTCTTCCGGGATAATCAGAGCCTCTTCAAACATCTCTTTAAAAGAGAGCACCTTTATTCCCAGCTCATACTCTTTGCTCAAATCCCGAAGCTGATCATAACAATTGTGACATGGGGTGATGCAAATGGTCGCCCCGGTGGCCTTGATCTGCTCGGCCTTTACCTTGCCCGACTTCAGCCGACGTTCTTTAAAAGCGCCGGCCATTGGGATAAAGCCTCCACCCCCACCGCAACAGTAATTGTACTCATTATGGGGCTCCATCTCTACAAAATCCTCGCAGAGGTACTTGACAATCTCCCGAGCATCCTGGGCGCAGCCCCCATTGCGACTCACATTACACGGATCCTGGTAAGTGCAGCGTTCATTGGCAAAAACACTCTTGTCCAGCTTAATCCGACCGTCCCGCAAATATTCGGCGAAAAGGCTAACGCTGTGCACGACTTCGAATTGGTGGTCTCGACCTAACCAGATCGGTGATTCAAATTGCAGCGACCGCAGAGCATGGCCGCATTCGGTAACCACCACCCTCTTCACTTCTAGTTCTTCTGCCGCATCGCGCACCATTTGGGCAATCTTGGTAGCTGCAGCAACGTCACCCATAAACATGGCCAAGTTGGTCACATCCCAGCCCTTGCTGGACATGGTCCAATCTGCACCGGCAAGGTAGAAAACCATGGCAGCCTGGGAGATGTCCATGGGATAGAATTTGGGTTCTCTTGCGTTCACCACATAAAGAAAATCAGCGCCCTTCTTGTCTATGGGGATTGTGGCGCCAGGCAGCTCCTCTTGCAGTTCTTCTTCCATCCACTCCAGCGTATCCACCCACTCCTCTTCGGTTACGGCCATCTGATTGCCGGACTCAAGATGACTCTCAACCGCCTTGAGCAATTCCTTGGGCACTTTACCTTGAGAAACGCAAAGACTCCGCGCCATACTTATAATGCTCGCCACATCGATTCCGAAGGGGCAGAACATGGTACAGCGCCTACACATGGTGCATTCACCATAGATTGTCTCGTAAAATTCTTCCAGTCTATCTTCATCGAATTTATTCTTCTTTTTAATGGTTTCCAGAACCTTCTTGGCTTTGTAGGCCGGCATCATCTTGGGATCCCGCTCATTGGCCAAGTAAAAATGACAGGTGTCGGCACAAAGGCCGCAATGTGCACACATCTCCAGCCACATCTTGAGCCGGGCGTTGCTCTTTTCCTCGGCAGTCTTTTTAAAAACGTCAGGGTTAAAGGCTGTTGCTTTGTCTCCCATTAATCCCTCCTCAAAAGAATTTTTATGGGGCAGAGAATTCCCGGTATTACCAGGAAGGAGCGTTTCGCCTGCCGAACTCCATACCAGTGACCGCCCTGGAGAAGAAAAACATGAGAAAATGGCTCAGTTTAGTGAAGGGAATAACCACCAGCATCAACTCGCCGAAAAACATGTGCAGAATGAGCACAGTATGATAATCAAAGTATTGGTGGTAGGCCAGATAACCGGTTACGAATGGCGCCAGGGTCACCCCCAAAAGAACATAGTCCGATGTGGTGGTAACAACGCGAACATATGGCAGGAGTATGCGGCGCAACGCCAGGAAGATACCGCAACCGATGGTGATAAGGGTCATGTAATCGGCAACTGTCTCCGGGAGGGACCACCAGCTTATCTCCCAGGACTCGTACCAGAGGACCCCGTGGGCCAGCAGGAAAAGAGGCGTTACAAGCAGGCAGATGTGAAAAATAAACCCGACAAAAGTGGTGATGGGATTCTTCTTAGCGGTCTCATTGATGGGGACAATCCAGTGAAATATAGAGAGCCAGAGCCATTTCCAGCTGAAAAAACGGTAAATGGGTTTGTCCTTTTTCGTGCTCAATTGAAAAAATAGGACAAGCCGCACCACCATCCCGCCAAAAAACACCCCAAACGCCAGCCACAACAGAGGACCTCGGAGCAATTCATAAAGGCTCATTGGGAACTCCTCTTTACGAATAGAATATTGCTTTATAACCCAATAAAATCACCATGTAAAGGTGCTGTCAGGTGATTTGCGCACAAAAGAGGTATATCACTTTGCGCTAAAATTCGCACAACCGTTTCTTGGATCTTCTTTGTATGTATAATCTCGTTGAGCCGTGTGGGCTGACTGAACGGGTCTAGAAATAAAGCGAATAACGGCAGGTCGAGTCGCCCTTGACCCAGGTGACTGGATACTCTAGGGCGGCTCTAGAGCCATGTGGGATAGAAATCTTTTTTAGGACACCTCGGGGCGAGGGAGCAGACCAGCGCCCGATACGATCTCTTCTACCTTTTCTTCCCATTCAATGGCCATTACGTGGGCGCCTGCAATACCTTTCATCTCCTTCA
Organism: Syntrophobacterales bacterium; assembly: GCA_050124835.1. Taxonomy (GTDB): domain Bacteria; phylum Desulfobacterota; class Syntrophobacteria; order BM002; family BM002; genus BM002. The sequence goes on from JASFEM010000168.1 coordinate 3,916, forward strand.
TCTCTTGGATCTGCTCGATGGCAATCTTGATGCCCTCGTCACCTTGCTTCTTCTTGTCCACTCCTTTCAAACGAGTGATGTAGTCTTCAGGCACATCCAGGCCGGGCACGAACTTTTGCATATAGCGAGCCATGCCCACTGATTTTAGTGGGGTAATTCCCGCCATTATGTAACATTTCTCGGTAAGTCCTTGATCATAAGCCTGCTGCATGTAGGTGCGGAACTTCTCCATGTTGTAAATACACTGAGTCTGGATGAAGTCCACCCCCGCATCTATCTTTTTCTTGAGACGGGTTACCCGGAACTCGAATGGATCAGCAAAGGGGTTGACGGCCGCCCCGATAAAGTATTGGGGAACACCTTCGCACTCATGGTCATTGATGAGCTTGCCCTCGTCCCGCATTTTCTTCAGCACCGCAATCAGTTGAATTGAATCAATGTCAAAGACGTTTTTGGCCTGAGGGTGATCACCGAACTTCTGGTGATCACCGGAGAGACAAAGCACATTTTTAATACCCAAAGCTGAGGCACCGAGCAGATCAGCCTGGATGGCGAGCCGATTGCGGTCCCTACAGACCATCTGCAAATTGGGCTCAATTCCCATATCCAGCAACAGACGGCAGACGGCCATGCTGGCCATTCGCACCACAGCAGTCTGATTGTCGGTGACATTGACTGACTCGACGATACCCTTGAGATATTTGGCCTTGTCGTGAATATGCCCCGCATCCGCACCACGAGGCGGCCCCAATTCACCGGTGACCGCAAAGTGCCCTGCAGCAAACATTTTTTCTAAATTGCTTCCAGCTTTCATTGTTTCAAATCCTCCCTGACAATCTTGCGGGGGCCACCGTCACGGCTGGTGGTCCAGTCCTTAAACATGACCACGTTATCCATTTTGTCCAATTGTCCTAAACGGCTCATCCGCTCGTAGATGAGGTGCCAAACACAGTCTGTCTCGGGGCTGATCTCACATTTTCCCCCGGATGACCCACCGCAAGGCCCATTCAACAAACTCTTAGCACAGCGGGCGATGGGGCAAAGAGCACCGAATTTGTGAATGCCGCAGGTACCGCAGGCCTGGCAGAACTCGGCCCACACTCCATGTTCTAGGGCACCTCCTATAAAGGAGGTATTAAGCATGGGGTAGACAAGCACATCTTCGTAGCGCTTGGCAATATACTGGGGCCCGACGCTGCAGGCCATCGACAAAACGGCATCGTAATTGTTCTCGGCGATGGGCCCTTCCAGCTGGTCGATGTATTCCGGGTCGCACTGGCGCTCCAGGGTGATCTCATCGATCTCTATCTCCCGGCCTTCCTTCTTACGGGCAATCTTTAGGGCCGAGGCCAGAATACCCACCTCTTTCTCGCCACCTGCATTACAGACCGTCACGCACCCTTTGCAGCCGGTGAGCAGGACCTTGTTGAAATCGGCTATCATGTCCAAAATCTCTTCAATCGGCTTGCGTTCCGCCACAACCATTGATTGTCCCTCCTTGCCGGCCTTACTAGCGACCCCACATGCCGGCAGCGTGGATTGTAATCTATACCCTACTGCTTTGAAAAAGCAGATTTATTGCTGTCTAAAGAGCTGGAATCCCTTTAGGCTGCCTTTTCTTTTCCTTTCCTCCCTGTTCCCACCGGGGTTGGACCCAACTCCTGAATGCGTGCCGTGAATTCACGGGCGATTTCGGCAAATCTGGGGCCCTGGGCGGCACTGAGATTGTACATCTCAGCTCTCTCAGGTTCGATGCCCAGTTCCTCTAGGAGTCGCTTGACATACTCGACTCGTTTCCTGGCTTTAAGGTTGCCGGTAAGATAGTGACAGTCTCCCTCGAGACACCCTGCCACATAAACGCCATCGGCACCATCCTCTATGGCCTTGAGTATGTGAAGAATATCAACCCTGCCAGTGCAGGGCACGTTGATGATCCTCACATTGGTGGGGTAGTTCAGTCGCATGGAACCTGCCAGGTCCGCCGCCGAATAGGCTCAGTACATGCAACAAAACGCTACGATACGCGGGTTAAAGGTTGCCATGGCTTTCTCCAGCTTTGTCCAGTGAAATTCATTTCTTGCCTGAAACCGCTTCTCCAATCTCTCCAAGGAGTAAAGCGTCCGTCTTGGCGATCAATTGCCTGTCGGTAAAATGCTGCAGGCTAATAGCCTTTCCCGGGCATTCGGCTACGCAGGCACCGCAGCCACGACAACCGGCAGCATCAATGACGGCATAGCCGTCTTCACCAATATATGGCACCCCAAAAGGACAGGTGCGCACGCAGGTGAGGCAAACGGCACATTTGTCCGGCTCGACCACTGCCTTCACCGCACTCAAAGTAATAGTATCCTTGGCCAGGATTGTGGCAGCCCGGGCGGCCGCAGCCTGGGCCTGGGCAACGGCCTCATCGATGGGCTTGGGGTAGTGGGCCAGACCACAGAGGAACAGACCGTCACTCCCAAAATCCACCGGCCGCAACTTCATATGAGCTTCCAGGAAGAAGCCTTCAGCATTTTGGCCAACCTTAAAAGCTTCGGCCACCTCTTTGGCCTCGTTGGGCAGGACGGCTGTTGCCAAAACCAGCAAGTCTGTGGGAATGACCACCTCACGCGCCAGAATGGGGTCATTGACCTGCACCTTTAATTCACCCGCACCATTGCTAACCTGGGGCTTTTTGTCCAGAGAGTAACGGATGAAAATGACTCCCTTTTCACGGGCCTCCTTGTAAAGTTCTTCGCGAAAGCCGTAGGTGCGAACATCTCGATAGAGGATGTAAGCATCCAGCTCGGGATTGAGTTCCTTTAACCTGACGGCGCTTTCAACCGAATGGCTGCAGCAGATCTTGGAGCAATATGGCCGCTCGGGCTCGCGCGAACCCACACACTGGATAAAGACCGCGCTGTTTAGGTCCTTGAAGCCGTTGTCATTCTCTTTCAGCCGAGCGTCGAGATCCAAAGCGGTGAGCACCCGGTCGTCTTCGCCGTAAAGATACTCTTCGGGTTTGAACTCTTTGCCGCCCGTGGCCACGATGGTGACGCCGTGCTGCACAGTGGCTTTTTGCTCGGGTTCGTCCATCTTTTCCAGGACAGTCTCGAAATTCCCCACGAACCCTGTATTGGCCGCCACCTGGGTATTGGTATACAGGGTAATCTGCTCATGACTCTGCACCCGGGAGACCAAATCTTTCACGTAGGCACCGATCTCCTCACCCTTCCATGTTTTCCGAAGTTTCAGGGCATTTCCACCCAGTTCAGCCGTCTTCTCAACCAGATGGACGGAAAATCCTTGATCGGCCAGGGTCAAGGCCGCAACCATACCGGCCACTCCACCGCCCACCACCAAGGCCTCCTTGTTCAAGCTAAGAACCGTGGGCTCAAGGGGATCCAGCAAAGCGGCTTTGGCCACTGCGCTGCGCACCAGGTCTTTTGCCTTTGCCGTGGCTCCTTCCGGGTCATTCTGATGCACCCAGGTGTCTTGATCCCGGATGTTGGCCATCTCGAAGAGGTATTTGTTCAATCCCGCCTCTCGGATGGTTTCCTGGAACATGGGTTCATGGGTTCTGGGTGAACAGGAAGCCACCACCACCCGGTTGATGTCCTTTTCTTTGATGACCT
>JASFEM010000169.1:0-7435 GCA_050124835.1 Syntrophobacterales bacterium
GGACGACGACATGATCCTGCATATCTCGGATGCCATCGAAACTCTCTCCGGATAGCTGGCGCCGTGGCACGATGCTTTTAACCAGAGGTATTTTTCTGACTTGAGTTTTTTGCTGGCCGCCCTTGCCTTCGATATGCAACAGGCAGTTCAGCTGAAATTTGAAATCGTTCGTGATGTTCTCGCCACAAACGATAGGAGAAGAATTGATAATATAGTCGACAATCTTTCAGATTTTCTCGGAAATATCATGACCTGATAACCAGCATCTATTTTTACCCATTTCTGGCTTTACCAGAAATGGGTAAAAAATATCGATATTTTCTATAAGTATACATTATTGTTATTTAAATTAGTATTTATGGTTTTTTATTATGTAAACTAATTGGCATTTTTACCCATTTTTTACCGTAGATAAAATGGGTAATTTTACCCAAAACGAGTACGGTAAAAAATGGGTAAAAGGGGAGGTTTAGAAGGATGTTTACTGAGCTTTTGGTAGACAGGATATGTCTGGTCACCGGGTCGAGTCGGGGGATCGGGCTGGGGATTGCCAAGTCCTTTGCTGCAAATGGGGCCACCGTAGTGCTGCATGGCAGGGACAACGCATCACTGCAAGAATCCCTGGCCAGCCTGCCAGAGCCCTCGAGACACAACTTTATTGTCGCCGATCTGATGACAACTGAAGGGGCAAGGACACTGGCAGACGGATTCCTTGATCTGCACGAAAGACTGGATGTCCTGGTTCACAGTGCAGGTGTTCTCGGCCCCCCGAGGACTCCTTTGGCTGATTATCCCGAGATAGCCTGGCATGAAGTGCTCCAAGTCAACCTGACCGGACCGTTTCTCGTCACTCAAGCACTACTGCCCGCCCTCAGAAAAGCTGATCGGCCATCGGTGATATTCATCTCCAGTGGAGTGGGTCACAGGGGCCGTGCCGGTTGGGGCGGTTACGCGGTGAGTAAATTCGGAGTGGAGGGAATCACTCAGGTTTGGGCCGATGAACTGCGGCAAGAGTCCATCAGGGTGAACGCGGTGAATCCTGGAGGAACCCGCACCGAGATGCGGGCCGCAGCCTATCCCCAGGAAGACCCTCTGACCCTACCGACCCCCGAAGAGATCGCCCCTGTCTTTGTCTGGCTCGCTCGGTCTGATACAGAGATAACTGGCGAGAGTTTAGAGGCCGGGGAATGGATTGGGCGAAATCCAGCAGTTTAGAGATGACTTTTCCAGGCACAGGTCACATGTTCTAATAAATCGTTTTCGGCCGTGATCGGGCCTGCGAAGAAAAAGTTAATCAAAGGTGAGAATTAATGGCTAAAGTGGTTAGCATCGACTTGGGTGAATGCAATGATTGTGAAGGCTGCATTGAAATTTGCCCGGAGGTGTTCCAGCGTAACGAGTCCATGGGCTACATCGAGGTTATCGAACTGGATGAGTATCCAGAGGAAGAGGTGCTGGAGGCTATAAACATCTGCCCGGCGGACTGCATTGGTTGGGAATATATTTAGAAAACTCAATAAGCAGGCCCGTGAGCATTCCGATTTGACTTTCAACGAGCAACATCCAACTTCTCACGGATCACATCCGCCAACTCATCGGGCCTGAACCGGAGCTTGGAAAATATCCTTTCTTCAACCCCTTCGCATACTCTGAAATTCTCGCAGATACGTTGGCGGAGTCCAAGGTCATTCCTTCCATATCTCGCCAAGATATCGTGCTTCCGTTCCTCTATGCTGACCACAGAGGTGTGCAGGACTCTTTTGTCGGCATAGTAGACAATCTCTTTTTCGGAACAGGTGCCATCGGTGCTGTGGCTTTTCAACCGTACATGTTCACCAACGATGTCGGCAATCTCATCAAAGTGGTGCTGCAGGCAAATTTCCCTTCCCAAAGCGGCATGATCGCCTCCTGTTTGTAGGGTTTGAGTTTTGCCGATGTCGTGTAGCAGTGCACCTGCTACTGCCATTTCAATGGAAACAGGGACGCCAGATCTTACGAGCCCTTGGGAGATGACTCTGACGATCTCGGCAACCACTATGCTGTGGTCTTTGATGTTGGCCAACATCCCATATCGGTCCATCAGTGCATAACACTCAGTCTCAGTTGGAATCATCGTGAGTTTTTCCTTTCCGGCAGCATACTGCAAAAGATAATGCTGACAAAGGATACCAGCAAGGCCGTCCAGAAAACAGCCTCAACCCCCTCGCCTATGGATTCTCGGATTGTATTGAGGGTTGCGCTGGAGAGCGACTCTAGAACTTCCGGCCGGAGGAATTCCTGAAGATTTTGAGAAAGCTGGGTTGCCAGGGCGGGTGGAACTTCTGAGCGTGAGGGAGAATTGATAAAGGTCTCAATGGCCTTATCCGTATAATGGGACATCATGGCGCCCGAGATTCCTATACCAACGGTGCCGCCCAATGTTCTGGCAAATTGCTGCGATGAGGTGGCAATCCCCAGATCGCTCTCTTCGAGACTGTTTTGTACTTTCAGCAAAGTGGCGACCGAAACAAAGCCCATGCCTATTCCTATTGGACAAACTACTGCACTGAAATAGATGAGCCCGGTGCTTGAGCTGAAGGTCAAGGTCAGGGCAATACTGGCGAACATGAGGAGCGCCCCAGCCACACTTGAACGTTTTTCTCCAAGTCGATTTACAGCCTGACCGCAAACTAGGGCGCCGGCCGACCACCCCAGACTGAGAGGAACCATGACAAGACCCAACTCCGCGGCAGTTTTTCCCAACGTACCTTGTACGAAAAGGGGAAGGAACGCCAACAACGAAAAAATCGCAAAACTGCTGAAAAAGGCAGCTCCATTGGCTAGGGTAAAACCAGCTATCCTGAAGAAATGCAGGGGCAGGATTGGCTCTGTGGCCCGTCGTTCGACACGCCAGAAAACAGCAGAGGCAAGACTAGCCAGGATAAATAGGCCGATGACCTGGGGGGAGTTCCAAGGATGAGCTTCGCCCAAAAGGAGAAAAGCGATCAACATGGCCACGACGCAAGTGCTTAGGGATATGGCGCCCAGGTAATCGACGGCTGCCCCCTTCTTTTTTTGGCGTGATTCCTCGAAGTAGCGAAGGATGCAAAAAACCGCCAGACAGCCAACGGGAACGTTTATGTAGAATACCCACGGCCAGGCCAAATAGGTGACAATGAAACCTCCCAACAATGGACCCAAGACGCTGGACACTCCCCAGACAAAACTGATAAGGCCCATCATCCTGCCGCGCTCCTCAGGGGCAGATATCTCCGATACCACAATGTAAGCAAGAGCAAAATTGCCTCCTGCCCCAATACCTTGTAGCCCTCTTAAGAGCACGAGCTGGGGCATGCTATCCACCATGCCGGCAAGTGCTGAGCCCATGATGAATGCTCCCACTGCAAGAACGAAAAGCTTCTTACTACTGTAAAGGTCGGCCAGTTTGCCGAACAAAGGCAAAGCAATGGTTCTGGTCAGCATATAAGCCGAAAATACCCAGCTGTAGAGTTCCAGTCCTCCCAAGTCGGCAACAATTGTCGGCATGGCTGCTCCAATAATTAGAGCATCCAGAGCACCTAAAAAAACCGCCAACAAGGCAGCGGTTAAGACAAGAACCCGAGATCTTTTCGAGATTTCTACTGGGATAGATCCGATATTTTCCACCTAATCTCGCAAAGGTAAAATTAACTGGATGCGTCGAAGCCCGCGTGGAGAGTTTCGCGCAAAGGGTCTCAGTTGTGAAAAGTCTTTCCAAAAAAGACTGAAAGACCTAATATAACAGGTAATCGGTCAGCGGTCAGCTATCAGCTAGCAGTTTTCGCTTAGCGATAAAACAGCACACGCTGATTGCTGAAAGCTGATAGCCCAAGAAGAGGTAGACATGCGAGAATTAGAAGGAATGCACTACGAAGGACCCATTATTCGGCCTCCCAGCGAGGCCTTCAGTATCCTTCTGCAGGTGACGCTCGGCTGCTCACACAACAAGTGCACCTTTTGCGGAACGTATAAGGACAAACGCTTTACCATAAAGGATGATGATACTATCCTGGCGGATATTCTCTTTGCCGCCAAATACATGCGCAGTCAGCATCGGCTTTTCCTGATGGACGGAGATGCTCTGATTATCCCCCAGAGAAAGCTGGTCTGGATATTGGACACGATTGAGGAAAATCTTCCCTGGGTGAGAAGGGTCGGGGCTTATGCCAATGCCAAGAGCATAAAGTTGAAAAGTGACGAGGAGTTGATTCAGCTGAAGGAAAATGGGCTGGGCATTATTTATCTGGGAGTTGAGAGCGGCGATGATGAAACCCTTCAGAAGGTTTGCAAGGGGACTCGTGCAGAAAACCTTATCAGGCAGGGAAGGCGGGTGAAGAGGGCTGGAATCAAGCTTTCGGTAACGGTTTTGCTGGGAATCGCTGGGCGCTCGGGTTCCCTCAAACACGCCAAGGCAACCGGAGAACTTCTTACCGCCATGGATCCAAATTTCGTGGGGGCCCTCACTGTGATGATTCTTCCCAACACACCACTGGATGAGGAACTTAGAGCTGGGCGCTTCGAACTTCCTGACACGCGCGAACTGCTCCTGGAATTACGAGAGATGTTCGAACATACACACCTGAGTGGTGGGCTTTTCTTTTCCAACCACGCCTCCAATTATTTGCCGGTGAAGGCAAGGTTGCCCAAGGATCGCGAGAAGACCTTGGAGCTCATTGACGGTGCCTTGCGGGGTGAGGTTGCCCTGAAGCCAGAGTGGATGAGGGGGCTTTAGGTTTGCCGGCTAGACAATGCGGCTGGCAAAATAGAACTCTGACTAGTGACTTACTAACATCATGGACATTTCGGACTGGACCAGGGCAATCATCCATCTAGACATGGATGCATTTTATGCTGCGGTGGAGGTCCTTGACGACCCGACGTTGCGGGGAAAACCGGTTATCGTCGGCGGCAGCAAAGAGAGAGGTGTTGTCTCATCGGCCTCTTACGAGGCCCGAAAGTTTGGCATCCATTCAGCTCAACCCATTGCCACTGCCGCCCGCTTGTGTCCTCACGGCGTTTTTCTTCCAGTGAGAATGTGGAGATATCAGGAGGTGTCGCGACAGATTTTTGCAATTTTTCAGCGGTATAGCCCGCTGGTTGAGCCTATTTCATTGGATGAGGCTTTTGTCGATGTAACCGGCTCCACGCGTCTTTTCGGATCCCCGGAGGAGATTGCCAGAAAGATCAAACAGCAGGTGGTTAAAGAAACGGAATTAACGGTCTCTGCTGGGGTTGCTCCCTCAAAATTTGTTGCAAAAATCGCTTCGGATATTCAGAAGCCCGATGGGCTTACCATTGTGCCCCAAGGAAACGTGGTAGAATTCCTAGATCCCCTGCCCATAGAGAAGCTGTGGGGAGTGGGACAGGCAACCCACAAGACGCTCTCTCATCTTGGGGTCAAGACCATAGGAGATCTAAGCCGCCTTCCCTCTGAGCTTCTAGTCAGAAGGTTGGGCAAACAAGGGCTTCACTTGTATCTACTTGCCAACGGGGTGGACGAGAGGGAGGTAGAGGCAGAGCGCAAGGTGAAATCCATTGGCCATGAGCAAACCTATCGGGTAGATATCCAAGATAAGGAGGCAGCAAAAAAGGAGCTCCTTTCCCTGGCCACCAGGGTGGCTCGACGGTTGCGTGGCCACGGATATGTCGGCAAAACGATTACCCTGAAGGTGAAATATCACGACTTTGTTCAAATTACCCGCTCAACAACCCTTGCAGAGGCCACTGATGACAGCAGGGAGATCTATTCGAGCTGCTGTGCTATGTTGGACAAAACGGATGCGGGAAAAAGGCCGATAAGGCTATTCGGCATATCTCTGGCTCAGCTCAGCTTTTCTGATGAAGATAAACAGCTCGACCTTTTCGATGACAAAGCGGTCCCGCAAAAAAGGAGAAGATTGAACCGGGCTCTCGACGCTATTTCTGACAAGTTCGGTGATGAAGCAATTGTGCCAGGGACTCTTTTGAAGTCTTAAGGTATTCAATCTGAGGCAAAGGAATAAGTCGCAGACAAGCGGGCAGTAAGTGGTGAAGGGTGAAGGGTAAACAGTGAGCGGTAATCAACTGAGGGGCTCTAAACCATTTACGGCTCACTGTTCATCGTTGATCAGACATATTAACAAATGACCTTTTTGCAATGTGATCCGTATGGAAGACGTACTTGAGACTCTGAGGATAAACGAGGAAATTGCGCAGAAGTTCTTTGAGATTGAGATCAGTATTCTGTCAATTCTCAATTTCAAGGATCTCTTCGAAAGACTGCTGACTGAAATCAGGGAAAAGTTTGGGGTACCCTATGTCTGGATCTCAATGATTGACAAGAGCGAGGTTTCCGATCTGATTCACACCCTGGAAAAATCAGAAATCCTCAAGGAGCGGTTGAACGTAATAGACCGGAGTACCTTCTTGAGCCTAATCGAGAATGAAACACGGCCGGTCCTCATTAGCGGCGATCTAAAGCCATATTACAAACTGCTCCCCCAGGGGCAGATGTACTTTATTCGCTCACTTGCCATTGCCCCCATATCCCTTGATGGTGAAATTATTGGAAGCCTGAACCAGGCAGACATTTCCAGATTGCGGTACAGACCTGGAATGGACACACGTCTTCTTGAACGGCTTGCGGTAAAGGTGTCCATCTGTCTGTCCAACGTTACCGCCCATGAAAAACTAAAATGGTTTGCCTGGAGAGATCCACTCACCGGCTTACTCAATCGCAGGGTAATGGAGACGGTACTGCAGCGTGAATACAAAAGGGCCAAACGATACAAATCCCCCTTGGCCCTTGCATTTTTGGACCTGGATGATTTCAAGAATGTCAATGATCAGTATGGACACGACCGGGGCGATGAATTACTGCGGTATGTTGCCGATACTCTGGAGGAGATGACCCGCGATAGTGATGTGGTTTCAAGGTATGCTGGCGATGAATTCATCATCATCCTTCCGGGCACAACCACGCAGGAAACTTTCCAACTCATTCACCGACTGCAGGCTCATTTTCACAATAACCCCATGGAGGTGGGCGAAGATGCCATTACGGTCTCAATCAGTTTTGGTATCTCTTCAGTGGAGGATGAGGGAGTGAACGATCCCCTTTCTCTTTTGAGAAAGGCAGATGAGATGCTATACGGTGCCAAAGAGCTCAAACAGGAAAATGGTATCGAGACCGCTAGCCCGGATTATTCATGAACCGCAATGGATTCATGAATAATCCGGACAACGGGCCCTTCGGCTTCGCTCAGGGTAAACTCGGCGAAGAATCTCGGCGCAAGTAAAATCAACACGTTACGAGATTCTTCGTCGTCCTGCCACTGGCGGGACTCCTCAGAATGACGTATTCGGTGATTTTTTCAGCAGCCTGCTAGGGGTAACCCGGAAGGACAATCATATCTGCGCTCGCCGCAGGCGATTCGTG
>JASFEM010000170.1:0-7311 GCA_050124835.1 Syntrophobacterales bacterium
TGCCGAACCACTCGCTGCATGAGTGCCGGTGCATTGACGAAGCCAAGTATTCGATTAGCCAGAATCATGCCAGCAATGAGTGCTTCAGCCTGATCAGCTTCTGGATGAACCACCAGATAGCCCAACCGCTCACCCGGCAGTGAGATATCTTTGGAATAGGAAGTAGTTAGTATACTATTTTCATAGGCCCTCAAAATGCTTGGCACTTGGATGCCATCGTAGACGATCTTCCGGTACGGCTCGTCAGAAACAAGATAAAGGGTTCTGCCCAACTTCTTGCTGTAGTCTGTTAGCAATACACCTAGCTTTGCCAAGGAGCGTTCGTCATAGATTTGACCCGTTGGGTTGTTGGGGGAGTTGATGAGGACAACCTTGGTTCGGTTGTTAATAGCCGCTTCTACAGCCTCCAGGTCGAGGGTGAAATCTTCTCGGGTCGGGACTACCCTTATCTGACCGCCATGGTTTTCCGCATAAAATCCATACTCCACAAAATATGGTGCTGAGACAATGACCTCGTCACCAGGATCTAGCAGCGCTTTGAAAATACAGTTCAGTCCACCCGCAGCACCGCAGGTCATGATCACATAATCGCTGTTGAATTCTACTTTCTGTTCCTGGCTGACATATCCGGCCACCGCAGCACGAGTCTCTTCATAACCGGCATTGGGCATATAACCATGACCGCCGACGGGCAACTCGGCCAATATGGAACTCAGCACTTCCCGAAATCTTCCGGGCGGCTCCAGGTCTGGATTCCCCAGGCTGAAATCAAAAATTTTATCTGCCCCGTGAAGAGCCTTGAGTCGGGCTCCCTCTTCAAACATTTTTCGGATCCAGGAAGAACGCTCAATAGCATCCATTATTTTCGCAGCTACACCCATATATATGCCTCCTCCGTCTAACGAAATCTGCTGCCACTATATCGGAAGCAATAACCCCCTTCAAGGATATTTTCTGGTCCCTTGCTAAGGTTAGCACCGGCAATCCTTGACAGTCTTTACTTAATGTGAAATAAGCCTTCGATAACTGGCGTCAACTGTGAAACTGTGGAGGTCCCCTAATGATCCTGGTTACCGGCGGTGCTGGTTATATTGGCAGTCACACCGTCCTGAGCCTGCTGGATGCAGACCACCAGGTGGTCACCCTTGACAATCTCTCCTATGGTCATAGAGAGGCAGTTTTGGACGGCCATTTTGTCGAAGCTGACCTGGAAAATAAAGAAGCGCTCGCCCGGTTGTTCGAAACTTTTCCCATCGAAGCGGTTATTCACTTCGCTGCCTTTTGCTATGTGGGTGAGTCGGTAACATCCCCCAGAAAATACTTCAACAACAATTTGGTGAATGGCCTCAATTTACTAGACGCCATGCTCCAGGCTGGTGTGGATAAGATTATCTTCTCCTCATCGTGTGCGGTTTATGGTGAACCTTTAGAAATTCCCATCCCAGAAGCTCACCCCAAAAACCCGATAAACCCCTATGGCATGAGCAAACATTTTTTTGAAAATATCCTCTCGGCTTACAACTCCGCCTACGGCCTCAAATATGTCTCTTTGCGGTATTTTAACGCAGCAGGTGCTGATCCTGAGGGCCGGATCGGCGAATCGCATGATCCCGAAACTCACCTGATACCTCTGGTGCTGCAGACTGCTCTTGACCTTCGGGCTGAGATAAAGATTTTTGGCACCAATTACCCCACCCCAGACGGCACCTGTATCCGTGATTACGTGCATGTTTGCGACCTGGCCGAAGCCCACGTTTTAGCCCTCAAATATTTACTTGCGGGCGGTAAAAGCATCTCTCTCAATCTTGGTACGGGTAAGGGGCACTCGGTAAGGGAGGTGGTCGAGAGTTGCCGCCGGATTTGCCAGAAGCCAATCCCTGCTCGAGACGTGGAGCCACGGCCCGGAGATCCTCCGGAACTGGTGAGCTCAGGAGGCTTGGCTCAACAAGTCTTGGACTGGCGTCCACAATACTCCCTGAAAGAGATCATTTCCACTGCATGGAACTGGCATCAGAACCCGAAATTTTAACTAAAATTAAATACACCTATTAATCTCTTGGGCATAACAATTGCTTGCCAACCAAGAGCATAGAGTTAGAACTTCGAAATTCGAATCTCGAAATTCGAAACAAAAAATCCGAAATCCGAAATCCGAAATAATCTAGCTCTATGCCCCATGATTATTCGGAGGAAAACATGGCAAAGCGGATCTTGGTCACCGGCGGAGCTGGCTTCATTGGTAGTCATCTGTGCGAACGTTTACTGGAAAAAGGAAATGAGGTTGTCTGCCTGGACAACTTTTTCACCGGCAGTAAGGACAACATCAAACATTTATTCAGTGACTACCGCTTTGAACTCATCCGTCATGATCTGGTGAACCCCATTCTCCTTGAAGTGGATCAGATCTACAACTTGGCCTGCCCTGCTTCACCCGTGCACTACCAGTACAATCCGGTGAAGACCGTAAAAACCAGCGTTATGGGGACCTTGAACATGCTCGGCCTTGCCAAGAGGGTAAAAGCTCGCATCCTCCAGGCCTCCACATCAGAAGTGTATGGTGACCCTGAAGTGCACCCTCAGCCTGAGACGTATTGGGGAAACGTAAGTTGTATTGGCCTGCGGAGCTGTTATGACGAGGGTAAGCGGGTGGCCGAGACATTAATGATGGACTACCACCGTCAGAACCAGGTGGACATTCGTATTGTTCGGATTTTCAACACTTATGGGCCGCGGATGGCTCTCAACGACGGTCGAGTAATGAGCAACTTCATCACGCAGGCACTGCGAGGAAAGCCAATTACCATCTACGGTGACGGTAGTCACACCCGATCTTTCTGCTACATAAGTGACATGGTAAGGGGCATGATAGCCATGATGGAGCAGGATGAATGGATTGGCCCGGTCAATCTCGGAAATCCTCAAGAGATTAGCATAGCTGAGCTTGCAGACAGTGTCATCAAAGCCACCGGCTCCACCACCGACATGGAATACCGTCCCCTGCCTCCAGATGACCCGGTCAGACGCTGCCCCGATATCACCCTCGCCAGGGCTAAACTGAATTGGCAGCCCGAAATTGACTTTAAGACCGGCCTGAGCCAAACCATCGAGTATTTCAAAAATAAACTAGAATCAATGAAAATCGCATAGCGCACAGCGCACAAAGCATAGGGCTTCTGTCTCCTGTCTCCCGTCTTCTGCCCCCTGATCCCTGACCCCCCGACCCTTGACTTCTTCTTTCTGTCCTTCATCTCCGCGTCGTCCTGCAGTGCCTAGTGCTTAGTTCCTAGTGCCTAGTTCCCTGCTGCCAGCTGTCTTACCTTGACACAACTCGCAAATGGTGTTACATCACCTTCTGTCGGGACGTGGCGCAGTCTGGCTAGCGCACCTGAATGGGGTTCAGGGGGTCGGAGGTTCAAATCCTCTCGTCCCGACCAATGAAATCAAAAGGTTAGCAGAAATGCTAACCTTTTCTGTTTTCGATCCCAGAACCGATGCCAGAATGCGAAAGGAAGATTTAGATGGCGTATTTCGAATCTTCGATCTAGAAGCTTATGTCTTACCCTGCCATTTATACTCCATAATCTTTAACAGCTTTTCTGCCATTAATCTATTTCCTAGGGGAGACAAGTGACAGTGATCTGCATAGAGGGCGAATCTTGATAGGATAGAACTTTCTCTTATCATAAATTCGTCAACAATTTCTGTCCAGTCAGAATATTCGTAACCATATTTTTTACTTATTCTTGGTAATGCCCTACGCAATTCATGAGTCTTTTGAATGCGTTTGTCAGTCCAACCATTCTGCAGGAAAATATCACGCAAATTATATTCCATATAGGTGTGTAACATTACAATAATGTTATTATTAAACCTCTCAGATATGGATTTGATCTTTGCCAAGACATCATTAGCTTCTTGGATCCAGTCTTCCCTTGTTCTGAAATCATTTTGACAGGCTACATATATTAATCCAGCGAATTTAGTCTTTTTACTTAATTTTTTCGCTATTAAAAATGCCTGTTGTCCATCGTAACCACCAACACCAGCATTAACAATTTCATATCGCTTACTGACCATCTGTTGCAAATAGCTTGCAGCAGTCAACTCATCATCTACACCTACACCGAAAGCAACACTATCTCCTATTATAAGAACCTGTTCATTTGAGTCAATATAAGGAAAAGTTCTTCTGAAGCCTTTATGATCTGTAGAGTATGAATAAATGAGACGAGATTGGTCTCTCAGGTAAGATTTTAATCGTGCTGAAATAACGTCTATGTCAGCATATTTGAGAACAAGTACAGGCGGATCAAAGTTATACGCTTTAGTAGTTCTTAATACACTAACAAACATCTTGGTGTCTTTTCTGAGCACATATGTTAGTTCATCGTCAGGTATCGCTGCGAGTGTATTGTGTTCAGGTTGATTTGTTGGATTACCTGCATTTCCTATTACTGCATTGAGTTCTGTTAACTCCTCTAAAACATCTTCGGGTAAAAAGAGAAGTTGCTTATAGTGTACAACCGGAAAAACCTTCAAGTAAAGATTCGATATGTCCTTTCGACCAATTCTGTAGCCAACAAATAGGCATAGTAATAGGAAAACCGTGGCTACTGTCAAACATCCCATCAAATACGGAAAGATTACTGAAATTCTCTCTGATTCTGATTTTTTGGAAATGCTCATCTATACCTTCCCATCCAGCTCTAGTTCACCTAATTCTGATTAAACCACACGCTCTAACGGCCGCAAAGTACTAGCGTCATATCTTTCAATACCTAATCTAACATTCCGACCGGATACCATGAAGCAGCCTAAAAGAGAGCATAAATAATGGTAAGTCGCGGAAGAATTCTTGACATCTTCATAGCCGGACGCGACTTGTGGATTTATTTCTTGTGGCACGATAAAGCAGATTTTACGAAAGTTTCGGCGATCTGTCCAGGTCACCTTTTTTATGATGGGGGCAGGCACATCTAGTAAAGAATCCAGGCCCAAAGGACCCGGCTTCGCCCAGGCTATGCCGCGGCAGGCCCTGGCTTTGAGCTATCCAAGAGAGCGGCACAGATCTCCTGGCACAAGGCAAATAACAATCTAAAAAAGCCTGTCCTTTCCTTATGCCTTACGCCTTATGCCTTACGCCTTAAACCTCTTTTGCCGGCCAAAGCCATTAAAACTGGACCTGACCCACAGGACCGGGTTTTCTTTGCTCAAATAAATAACTTATGTTTGACCCCCTATTTGCATGACGGATCCAGTGGCACACCTCTTGCTTGATGGATTCTAACATTGTTGAAATTTCCTTGTTCTGGCAAAGGAGGATACCATGCGGCGCACCACCCTACAGCTCTTTCAGCTTTTTCTAGCAGTCTTTGCATTGTATCTTGTAAGGGATGGCATTCTCTATCTCAATGTTGAGTTGATCTTGCCCATGCTGTGTTTGTTGTGCATCTTCCTGATTGGAAGGTATAAGGTAACTCACACAAACAAAGTCCAAGATAAAGCGGTGGCTCAATCCTGAGCCACACGTCCATCCTGTCATGCTAAAGCAAATGAACAGGAACAGGGTTGGAATCATTAGTGCTTCCACAACCCACCGTGCTTGTGATAAAGTACCTTTCGGGTAAGGTTTGTGTTTTTTGCCAAACCCATAAGCCCCAATTGGCTTGCGGGTCGGTTGGGGGTTTTTCTTGCAATTTTGCCATTCGATTTTGAAATCTGAAGCCAGTTAATAAAAATTGCCCAATACGAAAACCATTCCCCAAATAACCTTGTAGTTGCCCTGTTAATGAAGCACCCGGAAGAACTGGGCATCAATCTGAGATAGGAAGAGCTTTTCGAGAAATAACCCATTGCCCTCTTGACATGGCTACCATGAGAAAACTCTTTATCTTACTTGTGTTTGTCCTCATTGTTTTCGCAACTCAACTGGTCGAAAACGTATCCTCAGAGACAAGCCCATGTGCGTCGCAGTGCGAAAGAGAGAACGCCACCTGCATCTTTAAGTGCCAAACACTTGGGGCGGGATGGTCTGCAATAGACGCCTGTATGCATCAATGCAGCATAAAATGGGCTGCGTGCGACCAGTTATGCCAGGAAGACGAAAAGAAGCCCTGATTTATGGATATTAAACGAGTAAATAGCGCAAAAACCATCTGCCACAAGGGCAAAGTCGCTTGCACGGCTATGCCAACGGTCATTCTGAAAAAACTCGTAATACTTCTGGTTACGCTCCTTATGGCTTTCGCAACTCAATTACCCGATGGTTCTTCATCACAGTCAACGACGTGTGAATCACGCTGCAGAAGCAGTTATGCTGATTGTGTATCGGAGTGTCAGAAACTCCGTGCAGGGTGGTCTGCAATAGATTTTTGTGTAAACCAGTGCACCGACAAATGGAATAAGTGCAAACGATTGTGCTTGGAAGAAAATAAATAGTCGGCTACGCCGAAATCTCTTCAACAGGACATGTGAGACAAAGTCGGCGATGGCATAAAAATTTCACCCTCTGCCCTCTTGTCTTTGCTGTTACACGGAGTTATATTTTCGCTTAGCGGTATGGGTTTGAGTCACAAGCTCCTTTCGTGTCCATGCCGTAAATCATATCCCCACCCCGTAACAATCGGGAGTGGGGATTTTTTTGCTGTACCGCACGCAACGAAGGCTCCTGGGCATGCCCCTTGCATTTTGAAACAGATCAAATCAGCTGGAGGTTCAGCATGTTCGCTCTGGGTTATGTAACTGTTTTTCTGTTAGGCGCAGCATTCGGCTTCTTCTTCGCCGTTGACATGATTGTAGGGGATAAAGAGACAAACTTGAGCTTTGGTGTAAATTGTGACAATAACCACTCAACTGTTGGAAGATCTGGTATCTTTTTCTGAACGTTAAAGACGCCACGAGCCAACCATCTATTGCCCATGCTCCAAATATATTTAGCCGATCATGTCACGGGCCTTAAGGATAAGGGTTATGATTCTGCAAGAGGTTAAACCATCATGGCAGCAATCAAACGAAAAACTTGGGACTTGCTGATCGTGATCGTATTATGCCTGTTCCTCATTCTAGTGATTGCTGATCTTCTAACTACCGGTATGTTGTCCTTCTTCTAGCATAAGTCTTTAATCCCAACCGTTAGCAAGTAAACCTCTCCCATGTGCTCGCCCGCAGCGGTGCACAGAGTCCCTCTTGCGCACAGCACTACAGCTAAGCTTTATCTCTATAGGAGTTTTACCCACCCTTTTCGGGTTTGTTTTCGTGGCTGAGCTTTTTTGCGAACTTTTTTAGACCACGATGAATTACTCTTCATACAAA
>JASFEM010000171.1:0-7180 GCA_050124835.1 Syntrophobacterales bacterium
GGATCAATGCCTGGCACTTCTAATTCGACCACCAGGCTATCTTCGGTTTCCGCAAGGTCGAGGGATGGATTCCAATCCTGCTCGAAGGTTGATGAAGACATGTCACTGGAAAATCGATCCCAAATACGATCCATCTCCTTTTGCATGCGCTCCAGTTCCCCTCTAAGCGACCGCGATCGTGTCAACATTGCCAAATATACCTCCTTGGTTTTTAAGCCTGACCCATCAGTGAACAAGCTTCGATTCTTGGTGCAGACATGAAAATCAGGCAAAATCGATGTGGTCAAGCAATCCACAGTTGTTACCAAAACTGTTCTTGTCGCCTGAGTTAATATCGTCAACAACAACGATTTCGAAACCACCATTTATATGATTATTACCTATTGAAAATTAAGACTACCGGGGGGGCCTGTCAAGACCCACCGGGCTAACTGTTTTCTCAAAATGCCTTTAAATTCAAGGGTTTTTTTACTTGACCTTAGACAAGGCTATGCAGTATGTTGCCAAAATACTTATGGTCCTGCTGTAGCAGCTGGTGGCCCACCAGGTATGGGGCTGTTTGTTTCTCAAAACCGTGACCGGATGCTTGGGGCCATGAGAGATTATGTTTTGAAAGGAGGTCAGAGCATTGGCAGAAGGGATCGTAAAGTGGTTTAGTGAGCAGAAAGGGTATGGTTTTATTCAGCAGGAAGAAGGTCGTGACATATTTGTTCATTACTCCTCCATCGAGATGGCTGGATTCAAGACTCTTGCAGAAGGTGAGCGAGTGAGCTTCGAGGTTGAGGAAAGCGACCGAGGTCCTGTGGCCAAGAACGTTCAAAGGCTGTAATTCATAACAATACGGGTATAAAGGGCATCTCGTCAGACGAGGCGAGATGCCCTTTCTTTTTTTTAAAGGAATGTCATGGAGTAATGAAGATAGAATCATTTGAGATTTAAGATGGCAGCTTGAAGAATAAGGTATGCTAGATATTTTGGGAGGGATTTCCTGAGTTATGGGATTTCGAGGTCAAAAACATATGGAGACTGGTCTCCACCTAAGATAACGACATGTTTTCCGCTTTTCAGTAATACTCGCTTCTTGTCTTCCTGGCCTCCTATTTTTTCACCATCAACCATCGTTCCACGGCTACTTACTGTATCAACCAGATAGTATTGATTATCCACAATAGTTATCAAACAGTGACACCGAGAAATTCGAAACGGTTCATTGTCGCTCAAGTTCAGGTCATTGGAGCCGAAGACACTGGATCGGGCGGCCCTACCGATTTGAAATGGCATTTTGGTGATATCTATTTCTTTACCCTGCATGGCTCTCTCGGCCTCTTCGGTGGCAGCCATTATCCGAAGGGGTTTAGTGGTCAACTCCACGGTACCGGTGCTGGCTTGGTCGCAAAATGCCGATACCATCTGATTCAAGTACCTGACGCGCTGGAAGACCTGTTTGAGCAGTGGGATAACGCTCCGAGGATTTTTTTCCAACATGGACTCGAAGTCCTCTCGGGTTATTACCCTAACCTCGGTATCTTCCAGGGCAACAATAGTGGCTGAACGGGGTTTGTCCTCCACAAGGCTCATCTCTCCAAAGATGCTACCTTTGACCAGTCTGGACAGAACAAGCTTTTCGCCGCCGACATGTTTGAATACCTCAACGGAGCCCGAAACAATGAGATAGGCGTCAGCGCCCGCGGTTCCTTCGTGTATGATGGTAGCTCCTGCCTTAAATCTCATGGTATCAGACATGGTTTCCCATCCCTGTGATGTTGAACATTGATGACTGATTACCATTAAATCAAATAATTAGTCAATCATGTTCACCCTAGCCTGGCGCTAAGCACCAGGCGTACTCATAATGCCTTGAGCGCAACGCTCATCTGAGGACAATGCAAGAAATGATCCAACGACGTTACACTTTGAGCCATGTGTTTAGTGCTTTTTCATGGGGTTGATCATGCTGATCGACAAAACCGTTTGAATCTTACTGAAATAAGGGTATTCTTGAGTCATGGTATGCATCGAACTCGACAGCGTAACCTTCTCCTATCCAGGAACTGAGGCGGAGCCGTTATTTTCTGATTTCAGCCTTAAGGTACCGGAGGGCGAGTGGGTGGCCCTTTTGGGTCCCTCAGCTGCCGGAAAGACCACCCTCCTCAAGTTGGTTAAGGGGCTACTTCAGCCCCAAGATGGTGAGATTAGAATAAACGGTGCAGCTCTAGTCACAGGAGAGCTCAACCATTTTGCTGCCTGCGTTTTTGCCAACCCGGAAAATCAAATCGTCTCACCTGTAGTGGCTGAGGACATTGCTTTCGGCCTGGAAAACATGGGTCTTACTCCAGCGACCATTCGTATTCGGGTGGAGGAAGCTCTGCGGTGGGTTGGCCTCTGGGAACGGGCAGGGGATTTCAGCCACCATCTCTCCGGAGGGGAGCAGCAGCGGTTGATTCTTGCTGGTGCCCTTGCCCAGCAAAGGGGATGTCTGTTGCTGGACGATCCCTTGAGTATGGTGGGCGGTCGGAGTCGCTCTGAATTGCTGAAACTTTTGAGCTCCATCCATCAGAGAGAATCCTGCACCTTACTCCACACCACTCACCTGTTGGAAGAGGCTTTAGTTGCCCAGAGGCTGGTTGCCATAGAGAATGGCAGGTTGGTTTTCGATGGCCCGCCTAACCGACTGTTGCGGGAAAAGCACCTCATTGAACGGTTGGGTCTGGAGTTACCTGCCATTGCAGAACTCGGTGAGATGCTTGCGAGAAATGGGCTGGCCGAAGCCGGGAAGATCATCACACTTGAGCAAATTTTGGAGCTCTTGACAGTTTCAAAGTCCAAAGAAGATAATAACGTCGCGTGGAATTATGGGGACGAGTCCGGGCGGGACAAACAGACCGGCTGACCACTTCTATTGAGCCTCCATTGCTGAGGGCAGCCGGTCGCTTCGGTGTTAAACACCAGCTTACCTTTCCGCCGGCCCGCTTGCGAAGGGGGTCCTCGTCCCATCATTTCAATAAAGCAGCAGAAGGAGGTGAGGTTCGTGGCAGATATTCAGGTGGGAGTGGTCAAAAACTATTTTGCCAAACCAAGTGTGGCCGCCATTGAGGTTACCGGTGGGGAAATCCAGGTGGGTGATGTACTCTGGTTCAAGGGTTACACCACAGATTTCAAGGAAAAGGTGCAAAGTATGCAAGAGGAGAATCAAGCAATAACCAAGGCGGTAAAAGGCCAGTTGGTAGGTGTCAAGGTTAAGGAGCGGGTCCGGGAGAAAGATCTGGTTTACAAGGTGGTTGAATAAATTATGCTGGAGGCGGTCAACATAAGCCATACGTTTCATCGGAGCAGTCCATTTAGTCGTCAGGTGCTCGATGGCATCAGCTTGAATTTGGCTCCCGGCGAGACCGTTCTACTGACCGGGCCGAGTGGCAGTGGCAAGACGACTTTGGCACGAGTCCTTGCTGGCCTCATACAGCCCACGATGGGTACCGTTCGGCTGAATGGGTCGGACCTTCATGCCACCGTCGGCAAGCGCATGCCGACGCCGAAATTGGTGGTACTGACGTCTCAGTATCCCGAGCGTCAGTTTTTCGCCAATACGGTCTGGGAGGAACTGAGTTGGGGGCTACGCGTGGGCCTCGGCATGGGGGTGGCCGAAGTACGCCAACGAGTCAACATGATATCTGCGGATCTTGCATTTCCCCTACCGGAGCTTGCAGATCGCCCACCGAGATCTTTGAGCTCAGGTCAACAGCGAAAGGCCGCACTGGTGAGCATGCTGGCCTTGGAGCCGCAGGTATTAATTCTCGATGAACCGCTGGCTGGGCTGAATGCCAAGGAAAGGTCGCGATTGCTTGAATTGCTGCGGCAGTGGCCTGATAAGAACCGAACCATGCTGGTTGTTGCTCATGAGTTGGAGCTTTTTCTGGGTTGGGTAGGGAGAGTGGCTGTTATAGCTTCAGGACGTTTAGTCTTTTTGGGTTCTCCGAGCGAGCTTTGCCAAACTTCTGAAACCGCCGTGCGTGAGGCGATAATGCTGCCACCTTTAGGGGAACTAAGTTACCATTTGAAGCAAAGCGGCATGAGCGAAGGACCGGTAAGCATTGACAGCACTATTGTCCGCCTGCAACTCAAAGAGGCATTGGCGCAGTTGGGAGATTCTCTTGCTTAAGGAGGATCTAGCTTTTAACACCCTCAAAAAATAAAAACCCTCAGTTTTTTCACACAACAGAGGGTCTATCAGTTGGCATCTGCTTTGGGTGAGCAGCCGGTTACTTTAAAGGTTGTTCACATCTATATTTCGAATGTAACGTTTAACATTTTCCATCAGTTCGTGAAGGCGAATATCCTCTTCAGCATCTCGGTGCTCAGAATTTTCTTGCTTCTGCCAGTCGTCAGTCAACTGTGGCTGCTGTGACTCTGTTTGACTCGCGCTTTGCCCGCCCAGATGAAAGGTGTGAGTTAATGGAGTCGATTCCATAGGATTAAAAATTAGCCTGAAAATCATCGTTGTATGTTCATTCAGAATTGCCTGCATGGTTTACCTCCAAACTAGCAGCTTTCAGCTAGCCATTTGTTATTTCTGATGACCTGAAAGCATCTTTGTTTTACGGGAAAAAATAATCATGAAGAAAGGGTTTGTAAAGTCGCTTAAGGTTACAGGTTTCTAGCCAGTGCTCAGGGGGAATACAAAGCGGGAAGCGTAGGTCGTGGCCGGAGATATCAGGCGGAGAAGGTCTTGATTAGTAAACAGAGCTAAGTGTTGACTGCGGAGGACTGAAAACGGTCAGTCGACTATAGTTTTAGATCGCCGTCGGCAATCTCCTGAAGCTGTTGGCAGTCGAGCAGGGTTACCTGGTCACGCTCCATGGTGATGAGACCTTGTTGTTGGAGTTTCTTGAAGGTTCTTGATAGTGTCTCGCTAATGGTTCCCAACCTAGCCGCCAGGGCGCTCTTTGTGGTTTCCAACTTAAAGGTATAGCCATCTCCTGGTTCGCCCACCTGCTCTCGACCATATGCTAACAGGTGGCGACACAGTCGAGCACCTACCTCACGGAGGGAGAGGTCTTCGATCTTTTGGTTCAGAGATTGGAGGAGGGCGGCCATGGTGGCGATCATATTGAGGGCAAGCTGAGGACTGCGTTCAATTAGATTTCGGAAGTCATTGACCTCAAAGTAAGCCAAACGGCAAACGCTCATGGTTTCTGCAAAGACTGGGTAAGTGTGTCCGGAAAAGGCGGCTGCCTCTGCAAACGTCTGTCCGTGTTGTACCACTCTTAGAATGTATTCCTTGCCATCGGCTGAGACCTTGTAGAGTTTGATCTTTCCTTCAAGAACCACATAAAATCCGCGGGCTCGATCACCGGCAGCGAAGAGAATTTCACCACCGTCCAGCTGCCGCGTTCGTGCAATTGCCACAAGAGCAGCCAGATCTTCAGGTTCCAGCCGAGAAAAAAGCTCCGCCTGTTTGAGTTCCTCAACTAGCTGATTTTTCTCCATATATTTACCTCCTTGACCTCTCAGATCTCAGATGTCATATCCCTTATCAGATGTTCGGATTTTGTAAGTTGCTTTTCGATCTTCTGTGGACTCAGAGACTCGCCCCAAGGGATGCCTGCATATCATCTTTGTCGGCGAACCAGTACCGGTGCACCAACACCATGGCCGGTAACCTCGTAAGCGCTACCATCTCGGACCGCCACCTCCAGGTGGCCGCTACTTCCTATCAAGGCAAAAGGGTGTGAGAGTGGTGCCTGCTCATAGGTAACAGGCCCGGTGAAGACCGGCTCACCGCCAAGGAGGACTTGTAGATATTGGAGTTCGTCCTCACTCTGACGTGAGGGAACTTCAATGTTTGAGATAAGATTACCGAATCGATCCACATGTATGATTTCTCCCCGAAGTTCCTCCTGGTCAACAAGAATCAGTCGCCCAGCGAAACGCATCTGATAAGAGATGGGAGGACCCAGTTTCTCTATGGGCAAACCAAGGGAGAGGTGTGCCGCTGCTGGGGCAAAGATGTCGCGGCCATGGAAGGTGTCACTCGGCTGAGGCAGTTGATAATCAGGATTCTCCAGTGAGACGACCAAACGGGGAGGGGCGAGAGTGAAAGCGCGATCAAATAGACCATTGTCCGGGCCCACAAACAGATGCCGCTGGGTTGTAGCGGCTAAACCTCTCCGCTTTCCACCAACTCCGGGGTCAATCACCGCTAGATGCAGCGTGCCATCGGGAAAATAATCGAAGGCTGATGCCAGGACAAAGCCTGCTTCCTGGATGTTATGTACCGTTATCTCGTGGGTGATGTCCACCAGATCAAGGGCTGGGTTGATGCTCAGCAGCACTCCCTTAACTGCGGCAACATAGGGGTCGCTGGTACCAAAATCAGTGAGCAGGGTCACAATCCCTTTCATGCAAAGCCACTCCCTAGAACAACACGACACGGGGACACGGTGAGGGGGCTACGCGGCGACCATTAAAAAGAAGATTGACCTCTGTAAAAGAATCCTTATCTCCGTGTCTCCGCGTCCCAGCTTCTCCGTGTCAGCATGACCTTAGATCATATTAAGGCCGCACCACCCAAACCTCAACTGGCCGATGATTTGAAAAATCGGGCTATGATCTCCAGTGCTTTGTCAATATCAGCGGTGCTGACATTCAAATGGGTAACGGCGCGGACGGTGGTAGGACCGAATGGAATCATGAGCACTCCTTCTGCAGCCAAACGCTCCACCAGCCCATCTGCACCCAGATCAGTGGCGACCACCTCAAACATGACAATGTTTGTTTCGACCATCTCTGGCTCTAGTTGAATGCCGGGCATTTCGGCAAGCCCCAATGCCAGTTTCTTGGCATTTTCGTGATCTTCGGCTAACCTTTCCACATGATGGTCAAGGGCGTGGAGGCCAGCTGCAGCCAGGATGCCCACCTGACGCATTCCGCCACCAAGCATTTTACGGAAGCGGCGGGCAGTTTCGACAAAATCTGTAGCACCGCAAAGTACCGAGCCAGCTGGCGCCCCCAGTCCCTTTGAGAGAGCAACACAGACGGAATCAGCCTTGCTGGCCAACTCTCCCACGGTTGTGCCGCTGGCCAGGGCGGCGTTAAACAGTCGGGCGCCGTCGAGATGGACTCGGATACCGTTATCAGAGCCGAGTTTGGCAATGGCAGCCAGTTTCTCAACTTTATAAATACT
>JASFEM010000172.1:0-7171 GCA_050124835.1 Syntrophobacterales bacterium
TTATCGCCGCCGTCAATGTCGTCTTACCATGATCTATGTGACCAATTGTCCCTACATTTACATGCGGCTTCGTCCTCTCAAACTTTTTCTTCGCCATGGCGGTTCCTCCTTGGAATTTCCATTGCTATCTTTGTTGCTGGGCTTGCTTTCTTGAGCCGCCCTTAATCTTTCCCCTCTTTTTAACTAACCAGTGGCCGCAGCTTTCACCTCTTCAGTAATGGAAACAGGCACCGGATCATAGTGGGAAAATTGCATATGAAAAGTGGCTCGACCCTGGGTGCTGGAGCGCAGGTCCGTGGCATATCCAAACATTTCTGCCAAGGGGACGCGAGACTCGATCACCTGAACGTTTTCACGGGTCTCCATACGCAAAATGCGGCCGCGGCGAGAATTAAAGTCTCCCACCACCTCTCCAATGTATTCTTCGGGTACCACCACCTCGACAGCCATAATCGGTTCAAGCAGAATCGGCGCTGCCTCTTTCACACCTGATTTGACTGCCATGGAGCCGGCGATGGCAAAGGCGATGTCAGAGGAGTCCACTTCATGATAGGAGCCATCAACCAGACTAACTCGAACATCCACCAGCGGATAGCCGGCAAGGCTGCCCTGCTCCAATGCTTCGGACACCCCTCGCTTTACAGAACCAATGTATTCTTTTGGAACCACGCCGCCCACAATTTGATCGACAAACTCAAACCCACCACCCCGCTCGTTGGGCTCCAACTCCAACCAGACATGACCGAACTGCCCACGGCCGCCGCTTTGTCTGACGAAGCGTCCCTCAGCCCTAGCCTTGCGGGTTATGGTCTCCCGGTATGCCACCTGTGGTTTGCCCACATTGGCGTTCACCTTGAATTCCCGCAATAGCCGATCAACGATGATATCCAGGTGGAGTTCCCCCATCCCGGAAATGATGGTCTCACCAGTCTCTTTTTCCACCTTTACAAGAAAGGAAGGATCCTCAGTAGCAATTTTTGCCAGACTGGTCCCAAGCCTCTCCTGATCCGCTTTACTCCGCGGTTCAATCGCGATTGAAATTACCGGCTCCGGGATGTCCATGGCCTCCAGTACGATCGGCTGGGCCGGATCACAGAGAGTGTCGCCGGTGGACGTATTGCGCAGGCCTAACACTGCTACGATATCACCGGCATAGACCTCTTTAATCTCCTCACGTTTGTCGGCGTGCATCTTCATCAACCGACCAATCTTTTCCCGAGCGTTCTTGGTGGCATTCAGCACCTGGGTCCCACTGGTGAGGCTTCCCGAGTAAACCCTCAAAAAAGTGAGATGCCCGACAAATGGATCATTCATAAGCTTGAATGCCAGCGCTGCAAATGGTGCCGCATCATTGGTTGCCAGCCTTTTCTCCTCGCCCTGGGTCGTGATGCCCGAAATGGCGGGCACATCCATGGGCGAGGGAAGGTACTTGACAATGCCGTCTAAAAGTGTTTGTACGCCCTTGTTTTTGAAGGCGGCCCCGCAAAAAACCGGAATCAGGCTCAACTCTAAGGTGGCACTCCGCAAAGCTGTCTCGATCTCTTTGTTGCTGATCTCATCACCTTCCAGGTACTTCTCCAGAAGGTTCTCATCCAGCTCGGCCACCGCCTCAACCAATTTTCGCCGGTACTCGTCCGCTTCAGACTTTAGCTCGTCGGGCACTTCCATAGTCTGGTAAGCGGCTCCCAGCCCGGTTTCCTCCCAGACCAAAGCTTTCATGTTCACCAGATCGATGACGCCGCGGAAGTCTAGTTCCGTACCCAGCGGGATTTGCACCGCTACTGGAGAACAACCCAACCGTGACCGCATCACATTCAGGCATCGGTCAAAGTCGGCTCCCAGCCGGTCCATTTTGTTGATGAAGGCAATGCGGGGTACGCCATAGCGATTTGCTTGACGCCAGACCGTCTCAGACTGGGGTTCCACCCCCCCCACTGCACAGAAGATGGCCACCGCCCCATCAAGAACCCGCAACGACCTTTCCACCTCAATGGTGAAATCCACGTGTCCAGGGGTGTCAATGATATTAATGCGATGGTCTTGCCAAAAACAGGTAGTGGCAGCGCTGGTGATGGTAATTCCCCGCTCCTGCTCCTGCTCCATCCAATCCATCACTGCTGTACCCTCGTGAACCTCGCCCATCTTGTATGAGACCCCAGTGTAGTAGAGTATCCGCTCGGTAGTGGTCGTCTTGCCGGCGTCTATGTGGGCCATGATGCCGATGTTGCGAACGTTTTCTAATTGGATCTGCCGAGCCATCTATTTCTTCTCACTGTAAAGGGGTACTGCCCACCATCTGAGGTCTAAAGTCGAGTATCCAAATCGTAAACAATTCCATATCAGCGATGTGAGATATCGGATGTGCGATCTTATTAGTTGTTTTTCCCACATCGCACATCTCACATCGGCTGGTTTTACCAGCGATAATGCGCAAATGCCTTGTTTGCCTCGGCCATGCGATGGGTATCTTCCTTCTTCTTTACCGAAGCGCCGCGGTTGTTCGCCGCATCCAGCAGTTCACCCGCCAGCTTCTGCGTCATACTCTTCTCCGAACGGCCCTGAGCATAACTGATGATCCAGCGGATAGCCAACGCCACCCTGCGATTACTCCGCACTTCCACAGGTACCTGATAGGTTGATCCTCCCACCCGTCTGGATTTCACCTCTAACACCGGCTTGACATTATCCAGTGCCTTCTGGAAGACCTCCAGCGGGTCCTGCTTGCTACGCTGGGCAATAATGTCAAAAGATTCATAGAGTATCCGTTCGGCCACGCTCCGCTTGCCTTTCCTCATAATATTGTTGATGAACTTGGCAACCAGTTTGCTGCCATATTTGGGATCCGGCAGAACATCTCTCTTGGCGATCTCTCTTCTTCTCGGCATTAGATTGCTCCTCAATGGGGGAAAGTAGTCCCACCAGCCAGTTCTACCCAATAGAACATAACATGGGCCACGACAGGATGATCATCCGTGGCCCATGCTGTGGCGACCGCTCGCCTAATGGCTATTTGGGTTTCTTGGCTCCGTATTTCGAGCGCCCTTGGCGCCGATCTTGTACCCCTGTAGCGTCGAGAGTGCCCCGGATGATATGGTACCGGACCCCAGGTAGGTCCTTAACCCGACCACCCCGGATCAACACCACAGAGTGTTCCTGAAGATTGTGGCCTACACCTGGAATGTATGAGGTAACCTCTATTCCGTTGGTTAATCTTACCCTGGCAATCTTGCGCAGCGCCGAATTGGGTTTCTTGGGAGTTGTCGTATAAACCCGCACGCAGACGCCACGTTTCTGTGGGCATGCCTGGAGGGCAGGAGTGCTCTTCTTCTTTTTAACGCGCTGTCGTCCCTTACGAACCAACTGATTTATTGTAGGCATGTCAACTATTTCTCTCTCGCTGATGCTATCCTTCGCTGCGCCAAAGGACAACGTGTCCATTTTCAAAGCCAAAACCCGATAAAATTACTTGTCTTTGCTCAATTTGTCAAGATTTTTTTATTGTAAAGGGCTTTAGCTTTTAGCCTTAGCCTAATTGCTGAAGGCTGATAGCTGACCGCTTATTATGATGCGGCCGCTTCCTTTGTTTCCTCCGTCAACATTTCCCGATACGCTTTCATACCGGTACCCGCCGGAATCAACCTCCCCATGATCACGTTTTCCTTGAGGCCGCGCAGATAATCAACCCTGCCAGCCACCGCTGCATCTGTTAGCACCTTGGTGGTCTCCTGGAAGGAGGCCGCCGAGATGAAGCTCTCTGTGCTCAGTGATGCCTTGGTGATACCCAGCAGAAGCGGTTCACCCACCGCTGGTTTCTTGCCCGCCTCAAGCAATACCTGGTTGGCCTCCTCGAAGCGGTACTTCTCAACGTGCTCACCCATGAGAAAATCTGAATCTCCGGGTTCAGTAATCCGAACCCGCTTGAGCATCTGGCGAACGATGACCTCAATATGCTTATCGTTGATCTTGACGCCCTGGAGCCGGTATACCTGCTGTACCTCGTTCACCAAGTATTTGGCCAACTCTTTTTCGCCAAGAATATTGAGAATGTCATGGGGGTTAGCAGCGCCGTCCATGAGCGGCTCGCCGGCCCGCACGATGTCGCCTTCGTGGACACTGATGTGCTTACCCTTTGGAATCAGATACTCTTTGGTATCTCCAACCTCGGGAGTGATGATCACCTTGCGTTTACCTTTGGTATCTTTGCCAAAGGAGACCATACCGTCGATCTCGCTGATCACCGCATGCTCTTTGGGTTTGCGGACCTCGAATAGTTCAGCCACCCTTGGCAGACCACCGGTAATGTCTTTGGTCTTGGTGGTCTCACGGGGAATCTTGGCCAAAACATCACCAGCCGATACCTCGTCGCCCTCGGTAATCATGATAATTGCACCCACGGGCATGAAATAGCGGGCAGCACTTCTGCCCACCTTGGCCGTTTTGTTAGACTCGTCCTTAATGGAAACCCGTGGTCTAACATCTGCTTCTCGGTATTCGACAATCACCTTGCTAGCCTTGCCGGTTACCGGGTCAACCTTCTCCTGCATGGTGACACCTTCCACGATGTCGCCGAACTTCACCCTGCCCCCTACATCAGTGAGGATGGGCGTGGTAAAGGGATCCCACTCAGCCAGCAAGGTGTTCCCCTCGACCTCCTGGCCGTCGTTCACCTTCAGTTTTGCGCCGTAGATGATCTGGTAGCGCTCGCGCTCGCGGCCCTCTTCAGCAACGATTGTGATCTCACCGTTGCGGTTCATCACCACCAAGTCACCTTCCACATTCTTAACCGTATTGAGGTTGACATACTTCACCGTGCCCGGGAGACGGTTCTGAATGGAGGTTTGTTCGATACGTTTGCTGGCCGTTCCACCAATGTGAAATGTCCGCATGGTGAGCTGCGTTCCAGGCTCGCCAATAGACTGGGCAGCAATGATGCCAACCGCCTCGCCGATCTCCACCATCCGGCCATGGGCTAGATCTCTACCATAGCACTTGACACAGGCTCCGCGCCTGCTCTGACACGTAAGGACCGATCGAATGGGAATCCGCTCCAAACCTGACTCTTCGATGCGAGATACAGCCTCCTCGTCGATCTCCTCGTTGGCCTTCACCAGTACATCGTCGGTAATGGGATCCTTGATTTCCTCAAGGGCCACCCGGCCCAGAATACGCTCGCTCAACCGCTGAATAATCTCACCAGCTTCGGTGAGTGCCTCCACCCATATACCATCAATGGTGCCACAATCCTCCTCGTTGACAATAGAGTCTTGAGATACATCCACCAACCGCCGAGTCAGGTAGCCCGAGTTGGCGGTCTTAAGCGCCGTGTCTGCAAGACCTTTGCGAGCACCGTGGGTGGAAACAAAATACTGCAGCACGGTGAGGCCCTCTCTGAAGTTGGCGGTTATAGGGGTTTCGATAATCTCACCCGATGGTTTGGCCATAAGCCCGCGCATCCCAGAAAGCTGACGCATTTGGTCCTTGCTACCCCTAGAGCCCGAGTCAGCCATCATAAAGATGGGATTAAAAGACGGCATCGCCTCGCTCTTGCCGTCCGGACTGCTGACGGTCTCCGAGGCGATTTCGAACATCATCTCGCCGGCGATGTCCTCGGTGGCTTTAGCCCAGATATCCACCACTTTGTTGTATTTTTCTCCGTCGGTTATGAGACCTTCATTGTACTGCCTTTCGATTTCCCGGATATTTTCCGAAGCTTGCTGGAGAATGTCCTGCTTGCGCGTCGGGATGACCATATCTGAAACGGCTATGGAAACGCCGGACTGAGTGGCAAATTTGTAGCCGATATCCTTGATGCGGTCCGCCAATATCACCGTGTTCTTTACGCCAGCCTTGCGGTAACTGTGATCGAAGAGCTCGGCCAGCGCCCGCTTGTTCATCACCTTATTAATAAAGTCAAAGGAAATCTCGGCTGGTACCACCTCGGAGAGCAAGACCCGGCCGGTGGTTGTTTCCACCCTGGTCCCGTTCATCCTCACCGATATCTTGGCATGAAGATCCAATTCTCCCGCATCATAGGCACAGCGCACTTCCTCCGCATTGGCAAAAATTCTGTTCTCCCCTTTGGCGAAGGGCTTCTCCCTGGTCATGTAGTAGATGCCGAGCACAATATCCTGACTTGGCACGATGATGGGTTCTCCATGAGCCGGGCTGAGGATGTTGTTGGTACTCATCATCAGAACCCGCGCCTCTATCTGCGCTTCAATGGAGAGCGGTATGTGCACGGCCATTTGATCTCCATCGAAGTCGGCGTTGAAGGCGGAGCAGACCAACGGATGGATCTGAATGGCCTTACCCTCAATGAGAATGGGCTCGAAGGCCTGGATGCCCAGCCGGTGCAGAGTTGGCGCACGGTTGAGCAGTACGGGGTATTCCTTGACCACCTCATCCAGGCAGTCCCATACCTCGGGCGTCTCTTTCTCCACCATCTTCTTGGCACTTTTAATGGTGGTCACATAGCCGCGCTCCTCCAACTTGTTGTAGATAAATGGTTTAAAAAGTTCCAAAGCCATTTTCTTTGGTATACCGCACTGGTGCAGCCGCAGATTGGGTCCAATGACGATGACCGAGCGTCCGGAGTAATCCACCCTTTTGCCCAAGAGATTCTGGCGAAAGCGCCCCTGTTTACCTTTGAGCATATCGGACAGCGACTTCAGCGGTCTTTTGTTGGGACCGGTGATCGTCTTGCCTCTTCTGCCGTTGTCAAACAAAACGTCTACAGCTTCCTGCAGCATCCGCTTTTCATTGCGGATAATGATTTCGGGTGCATTCAACTCTTGCAACCGCCGCAAACGGTTATTGCGATTAATCACCCGGCGGTATAGATCGTTGAGGTCACTTGTGGCAAATCGCCCCCCGTCAAGTGGGACGAGTGGGCGTAAATCTGGCGGCAGCACTGGAATTACTCCCAGGATCATCCACTCGGGCTCATTACCCGACTCCCTAAAGGCATTGACCACCTTGAGGCGCTTGGCCAACTTTTTCCGTTTGGCCACAGAGTTGGTCTTGCTTATTTCCTGACGCAATTCTTCCGCAAGCTCCTCCAGATTCAAGCCGGTCAGTAGCTCCTTGACGGCCTCAGCACCAATGCCCACCCTGAAGCTGCTGCCGTATTGCTCGCGCAACTGCCGATAGCGCTCTTCCCCGAGCAGCTCGT
>JASFEM010000173.1:0-7171 GCA_050124835.1 Syntrophobacterales bacterium
TCACAAAAACAGAGGCATCTAATCTGGGTCGCTTTGTCGTCCGGCAGTTTAAAAAGAGCGTTGAAAGCTGAGGAGAAGAGGAGGTTTGCTGAAAAATTCTTCCCGAGCTGTCCAGACAGCAAGCCCGATGCAAGCAATCATCTATCACCGAGTTCACTGCCCGTTGGTTTTTTCCCTATTTGACTTATCCGTAAGACCCGCAGCAATTTTTTCGGTATGATACATCATCTCTTGGATATGCTTGTCTTTTTTCTCCAACCGCTGTCTAAGAGTCCGGTTGTCCTGCCGCAACCTTGAAAGTTCTGAACCAGCGAATAAACCACGTATTTTGCCGTAAAGCAATGCTAGCAATGCACCCACGACAGCCCCGAGAATTAGACCAACCCAGAAATAAAAGCTTGGATCATCCATTCGAGATCACCTCAATGATATTAAACTCTTTCTGTGCCTTGTGTTCTTTGTGTCCTTCGCGGTTTCCCTTAGTACTCGCGAAACTGATCACGAGCTCGTTTTGAGTAACAGGCCGTCACCTATTCCTCTTTTTCGAGAATGACCACATCTATTTTTCCGGCCAACTGGTCGCGGAAATGCTCCGCATCATTTTTGCCGCCGACAATGGCACCATAATGCATGGGAATAGCCACTTTGGGCCCCACGGCTAGCGCCGCCTGAACCGCCTCGTCAGCCGTCATCACATAGGTACCGGATACCGGTAGCAAGGCGATATCGGTTTCGATGTTACCCATTTCTGGAATGAAATCTGTGTCGCCTGCATGATAAATCCGAACCCCACCAATGTTCACCACGAATCCGAGCATCCCAGCGCTTTTCGGGTGAAACTCCTTGTTCACGTTATAAGCGGGGACGGCTTCCACCTCAATGTTTTTTACCGTAAACCGGTCACCGGGCTGCATGGTCTTGATATCCCCCTCCAGCTTTGCCGCTGAAGCCGCATCAGTAACAATTATCGTGTCATCCTTACGGATTTTTGCCACATCTGCCGGCGAGCAGTGATCGAAGTGCTCGTGGGATATAAAGATAATGTCGGCGGCATCGCCTGCCCCTATTTCATAGGGATCGAAGTAAATAACCGGATCGCCAGCAACCCTGTAGCTGTCGTGTCCAAGCCAAGCTATTCGTTCGATGAGTTCGTTAACCATTGTATACTCCCCTCTCCTTGCCCGTCGCCGGCAGACTGTAGCTGCTTTCAGGTTTTAATGCGAACCGCAGCTCGCAGCGAGACAAGGGTAATTGTATCCTTTATGGAGACCCCAACCACCTGTTTCTCCTTAGCTGGCTGCTCTTTTTTCTTTGTGATCTTTCTGCCTTTCGTGGTTCTACCTCTTTTAGGATTACCGGCTTACCATGGGCAGGAACTTGCGCAGGAGCACATAGAGCGCTCCAGCACCGCCGTCGCAGGGTTGCGCCGTAGCAAATGCAAGCACCAAATGCTTCAAACGACCACGTTTGAGCCAGCTTGTCATGCGTTCTTTCAGGATCGGGATCTGATCCTGCGAGTTGAGTCCTCTACCGTGAATGATCAGGACGCAACGTAACCCTTTAATAACGCTGTTTAGAATAAAGCGCTCCACAGCTTGCCGCGCCTCTGTGGCGGTCATGCCGTGGAGGTCGAGATGGGCCTGTATGGAGAAATCCCCGCGCCGAAGTTTTGGGAGAAGAGCAGAATCAGCCCCGACTATAGCACCTTCTATATATTCATCAGTATATTGGATATCAAAGCACCCTTCACCGCTCACAAGATCCACCAGTTCCGCATATGCCTCTAGTTCTCCCTCTAACAGGGGACGCCTTATCGGTTGCGACAATGGCCCTGGCTGTCTAGGCTTTATCCTGGTGCTCTCTAGAGGCTCTACACCGGCCATTGCCTCCCGGAACATATCATCTTCTGCCTCACGATTGGAGCCAGACTGGAGTTCTGAGCCATTTTCCTCTGCCACAGCTCCTCCTGGCTCATCCACTTCACTCTCCGGCTGTGGTTCAACTTCCATCGGCTTCAGTATTTCATCCAGCCCGGCGAAGGGTGTATTAAAACTCACATTGCTCGCACGAGGGGGAGCTGAAGAACTTTTCTTCTTGCGTCTCTTTTTCATTGTTAACTCGCACAAATATTGTTCTTTTATAGCATACGAGAATGTGTTATGAAAGCGCCCATGCCTGCTCCTAAACTGATCGCCAGTCAACTCGAGCTCGATGAATCGGTCGAACACATAAATAGTTCAAGCCATTTGGCTTTAGACTCCGAATCAAACAGCTTTTACGCCTACAAACCACGCATCTGCCTTATTCAACTCTCCATTGAACATGGCGACTACATCATCGATCCTTTGGTAATAAAAGATCTATCACCTATTGGTCGCATTCTTGCCGATCCCGCTGTGGAAAAGGTTATTCACGCCGCTGAAAATGACCTCATCGGCCTGAGAAAAGATTTTAAATTCCGGGTAAGGAACATCTTCGACACTGCTGTGGCGTGCCGTCTGCTCGGCCGCAAAAGATTGGGACTAGCAGGAATCCTATTTGAGGAGTTTGGAGTGCATATGGACAAAAAGTATCAGCGCTGCAATTGGGAAAAACGGCCTCTCAGCCCCGAGCAACTTTACTACGCTCAATTGGACACCCGTTTTCTCATTCGGCTGAGGCATCGGCTCCACAGACGGTTGCAGGAGAGGAATCTTGCGAGTCTAGCACAAGAGCGATTCGCTCGATTGGAGAAGATTCGCTTCAAAGCTGAAAGGATCTGGCAAGCGGACGACTACCTGCGTCTCAAGGGAGCCCAGCAATTATCTGCTGCTTCCCGCCGAACCCTGAAGGAGCTGTTTTCCTATCGAGAATATCTCGCCCGCAAGACCAACAAAGCGCCTTTCCGAATTATAAACAACGAAATTTTGCTGAGACTGGCACGGGAAATGCCCGAGGACATACCTTCTTTGTTACAGTTACGCGGATTGCCCTCGCGCTTCAAAGGAAAGGGAGCCAAGAAACTGCTCCGAATTATCAAGAGATCAAAATCATAAGGACTAAGGGTCCAGGGCCTGAGTGAGTCGTTAGCAAGAAGACAGGAGACAGAAGACAGGAAAAAGAATTAAGATTGATTCCTCTCACCTACTGGCTACTGACTACTGACCACTGGATTCTTTGATTTAGGATGCGGGATACGAGAACAGCGTTGCAGGAAAAACTATTGTAAATTCATATGTTATCGGGTAACGTAAAGAGGTTATCGTTATTTCAAAATAACCCGATGGAAGCGGAAATCTTAATAATGGAAACCCCCCTCGACATTAAACCTGCTTTACACCTACCCAAAGATCTCAAGGATCGAATACTCACAGACCAGAGACTGAGCCTGCACCAAAAGTTCGTCCTCTTTACTCTCTACTATCTGGATTCCAAAGGAAAACTAGATGAATATGGCAGCTACGTCCCTCATTTCCTGAATCTGAGAGAGGAAGACTTCAAGAAGAATATTGATAATCTGGTGCGCCACAATTACCTTCGATTCGACAACGAATCGCTTTCCCTCAACATTCGCCCTCTGAGATACAATCCCAGTTTATCCGTTTAGCAAACGCAGTTTCTGTCACCTGGAGAGAAACTAGACCCTAAGCACCAGGCACTAAGCACTATGGTGAGAGCCTGCAGTGTGCATCGCCAATAATTGAAATTCTTAGATCCCTGTTTTTCCCTTGCAGATGCAGTGCTTCGAGATTTCACAGCTTACGCTTCTTGACATCAGACTGCCGTTGGCCTATATACCAATAATCCTACACTTTCACTAGGAAAGGATACTGATGAACGAGTGCATCAAGCTGCGGGATATCTTCAAAACCTACACATACGATCAGGATAAGGTGCGGACGCCGGAAGAGACCGTGGCTCATGTGCGGAAGCGCTTTGCCAGTGTGGACATGGACATCCTGGACAAGACCATGCGCATTGACAGCGGCCGTTTAGACATACCAGTCTATATAAGCCTTTGCGGCACGGATACGTTGGTTCTCACCGGCACCAAGAAACAGATGGGAAAAGGCGGCACACCGATTCAGGCGGAGGCAAGCGCACTCATGGAACTGGCCGAGCGCTTTAGCTTTTTCTCCTTCATCAAGAATACTCCTTTTCTTATGGCCACATATGAGAAGACGGATGGCAACACGCTTCCCATGGAGATGCTCTGGCAGGCCCTATATGATGAAGAGACTGACATTGAGGCGGGAAATGCTGCGTTAGCTGAAATACCTTTTCGTTGGACTCGGGCCTATAATCTCACCCGGAACATGGACACAATAATTCCCATTGACTGGTTTTATACGATCCATGAGTACAACGGACCTGCTGCTGGAAACGCACTAGAGGAAGCCATCTTGCAGAGTTTGTGTGAGGTAGTTGAGCGTCACGTCTCTTCAGTGATTAGCCACGAGCGACTGCTCGTTCCCAGTATCGATCCCGCCAGTGTCCAAGATCCGGCAGCCAGGGAAATCCTCAACAAATTCGCCGCACAGTCAATTCAACTCTTCATAAAGGACTTTTCTTTGGACACTGGAATTCCCACCATAGGCACCTTGGCCTGGGATCCCAGCACTTTCCCTGAAAGCAGTGAGATCGTCTTTACTGCTGGGACAACAACCAATCCGGAAAAATCACTGGTGCGCGCTCTAACCGAGATCGCACAGCTGGCAGGAGACTTTCAAAATCGCACAAGTTATCGTCCAACTCTACCCAAATATGGGAATCTGGAAGAGGCTGAATACATAACAGGTTCCGCACCTTTGGTCTCCATAAAAAGTCTTCCAGACCTCAGCCACAATAATCTCAAGGTTGAGATCGAGCGCTGTGTTGCCTCCCTATCCCGTCTCGGCCTCGAGGTATTGGTCGTTGACGTGACTCACCCGCAGTTGGGAATTCCCACTGTCTACACCATTATACCTGGAGCCCACTTTCGAGATCGTACCCGAGATACAAGTGTGCCCTTCCACGCCGCAAAGATCATCAGCCAAACGGTAGATGGATTTCATGCCACAACTGCAATCAAGCGGTTACTTGACTTCTTCCCGAACCGTTACGATTTACACTTTTTTTTGGGTCTCTCCCTGGAATACCAGGGACAACCTCAAGAAGCGCTCCAGCAGTTTCAAACTGCTTTGGATCTGCATCCTCGCCCCCTGGATGTAGCCAGCGTCCACACTCATATAGGGGTCTGTCTAAAGGATCTAGGAGACTATAAGGGCGCCATCAAGGCCTTGGAGCAAGCGAGGGAGTTGGATCCTAATCTCAAAGAGATCTATAACATCCTGGGCTTTTGCTATTTTAAACTGAAAGAACACGAGCGCTCTATCAAACAGTTCGAAAAGGCCCTGGAGATTGACCCCGGCTCCGCCATCGACTATGCCAACATCGGCTCAAACTTTAGAGAGATGGGCCATAAAAAAGAAGCTATTCGCCTTTACCGAATAGCACTCGAGATGGATCCTACCATCGATTTTGCCAGGGAAAGTCTCGCCAAACTGGAGGGAGAGTTGGGGGTGAGCAGCAAGTAGTAGCTACTATGCACATCGGGACTACGCGGGGACGGGGGGACGCGGAGAAATGGCGAGACGGTAATTAGATGTGAGAGGTCAGAAGTCAGACCACAGAGGTCGAAGGTTACGCCTGATAATTTCTCAATCCGCAATTCTGCCCTATGCTCCAAGCTTAAATGGGAAATGTGAAATGGCTTCAGGCGCTTTGCGCAAAAAATATCGCCCATAGATCAAGCCCGATCATGGTCGCGACCGCTGCCCCTTTAAACACCAACGCGAAAACCCGTCCCAGCAAACCGCCCCATCCCACTCGTACCGCATCGTCCATCTTTCTCTGTTCTAAATAGGTCACCATAAATCCGCCCGCAAATGCACCGAAAAAAGCTCCTAGGACAGTTCCAAAACCAAAAAGCATGGGCGACAGAATAATTGCGCCAATTAATCCGCCTAGCAAAGTTCCCAACATTGCCTTCTTGGTGCCGCCGTAGCGTCGTGCACCCCAAAGACCGGCCAAAAACTCCAAAG
The DNA here is from genome assembly GCA_050124835.1 of Syntrophobacterales bacterium. Taxonomy (GTDB): domain Bacteria; phylum Desulfobacterota; class Syntrophobacteria; order BM002; family BM002; genus BM002. Next base: position 6,063 of record JASFEM010000173.1, read on the forward strand.
CTTCGGCAGCAGCAGCGAGGACAAGAAGACCTAAGAGCATTTGATAGGTTATTACGGCAAAATCGGTAACCCAACCATAAAGGAGGGATGTGGCCAATATCAACCATGTTCCCGGAAGCCCCAGCACAACTGCAATGACACCCGCAGGCATTGCCAGAATCAACAGGATCAGTGTCGCTACCTTAAGAATTTCCAGGCCCATTGCTAATTTCGGATTTCGGATTTCGGATCTAACCAATAGCTATGACACTTGATGCCTCGGATCGACCCTTCTGACTGCAGTCTTTAAAAGGCAAAGTAAAGGCGCCACAGGCTTCCCGTCAATGGTAAATGAGCAATGTGAAATCAAAAGCGGCTGGGCATTCTTTGGGGCAGCAGCCTCAGCTGGCATTGCCTCATGAAAAATTCATCTGTCATTCCGGCAATAAAATCTCGAACCACCTCTGCAGGCTTGTGGTGGTCGAGATACTCTGGCGACATGCCGTCAAGAAAGCCTGTGTAAAGATCCGATTCGCGGTTCTCACTGACAAAATCTTCGAGATAGAGTTCGAAAAGGGTCTCGAACAGACGGCCAATCTTGCTCACCTCTCCCTTTATTTTCGGGTTTTGATAAATCCGGGTGTAGTTGAAAGACTTCAATTCCTTCAGAGCTTCAGAGACTTCGGGGCTAAAACCCACCGCATCCCGGTCCATGCTGTTCTGGATGACATCTTCTACCAGATTGTAAACGATTGCGCCATTGGTAGTCCCAAGTAAGGCGGCACAGTTTGCCGGGATTTCATCGCGGTGGATAAGGTTCAGCCTAATAGCATCTTCAATATCACGGCCAATATAACTGATGGTGTCAGCCAGACGGACCACACAACCCTCAAGGGTCATGGGTGTCAGATTAGCTTCGGGATCATCGCTCTTGAGGTCCATTTCCCGGTCAAGATCTGCAAACGTCTTGGCGGGGTGGGGACGCAGGCTTTCCTCGTGGATTTCACCATCGTGGCAGAGAATACCGTCCAGAACCTGGAGGGATAGGTTCCATCCACGCCCCTTGCGTTCTATACGGTCCAGGAAACGGACGCTTTGAACATTGTGTTGGAATCCACCAATTCCATGTC
>JASFEM010000174.1:0-7155 GCA_050124835.1 Syntrophobacterales bacterium
TTTCACTTTTCTTAATCGCCTTTTTAGCAAATACGCCACGCATCAGTGAATGCAAGGAAGCGATCTCGTCAGGTGAAGCGGGAGCCCAGTGGTCACCACCGCAGGACGCCACCGCCTGCTTGTAGGACTCAATCCATTTGGCAACCTGCTCGGGCCTGGAGGAATACTTGTTAAGTTTGTGCTTCTTGGTTTCCATTCCCACATGTCGCTCGAAGATCCGGGCCCCTTTTGCGTAAGCGATTTGGATGGGCATATAGTTATCAGGATCCTCATGGGTGGAGAATCCGATAGGAATGTGAGGAAACCTCTCTCTCAAGAAATGTATCTGGTTTAATTTGAGCTTGTCATTGGGAGTGGGATATAGGGCTACGCAATGCATCAAGGCAAAGTGCACGTGCCTTGACTCAAAGAAACTCACCAGTCGGTCAATCTTGTCCATACTTAAACCGGCTGTCGAAGCAATCACCGGCCTGTTTGCCTCGGCAATCCTTTCAAGAAGGGGCCGGTCGGCCGCAGAGCAGCTGGCCACTTTGATGATTTCTATGCCAAGATCCAAAATGAGGTCTACGGACTCTTCATCGAATGGGGTGCACATGGTGTACATGCCATTGTCGATAACCGTCTCTGTAAGCACCTGGTGCTGTTCTTTGGTTAGGCCCGTTTCCATAAACCTCGGAATGTGCTTAACATCTTTTTTTTCCTTGTAATCAGGGTGAATAAATGTCTCTAGATGCCTGAACTGAAACTTCAGTGCTCCACGGACGCCCGCTGTTTTAGTAACGTCGCCCAATGCTCTGATAATATTCAGACCGTGCTCCAGATCGCCCTGATGATTGTTGGCCAGGTCATAAGTGAAAAGGCCATTAAAATCGAAATCGTGCATGACTCTACCTCACTTTGTTAAAGTATTTCCATGGATTCGAACCGGTATCCCGCCTCGTAATTGATTTTCACCGTTGTATTGTTTTGGTGGGAGAGGTAGAGAGCCGTGATCACCATCATGGTGTCCAACCCTCTTTCCAGCGATATGGGAGAGTTCTCAGGATTCCCACCCATTAGAATGCTCTCCACGTGATCGATCTCCCCTTTAAAATCGTCCGGACGAGTCTTGGCTATTAATTCCTCCCGGACCTCGTTTTTTCCATCCCAGTAGCGAATTGCGTCATGACCGCCATCGAGGTTGACAAACCATTCCAGATAGCCTTTGGTGCCTTGAACGCGCAAATCTTTTTGTGCCGGTTCGGTGACCACGTCTTGAGCAATGTCCCCGACAAACCCAAATTCCGTCTTGACGTTGGCCCAACAAATCCGATCGTATTTGATCTTGCCGTCATCCACCATATCCAACATGGCTGAAACCTCGACAATTCGACCCATGCCGCTGAGATGGGCGAAATGCTGCCAAATGTTGATGGCATGAGAATGCTCGCCTCCAGCCCCGCCTCCGCGTTCAAAATAACCTAGGTAGGTGTCTTGGGGACCCCTTAACCAGGGGTGCGCAGCAAAAATCCCTCCCCAGTGCTCTCGAAACTTGGCACTGATGGTCAGTGGTGGGCCAATGACCTGTTGTGCGATGATTTGAGCCGCGAGTTTGGTGTTTTCTGTTAATGTGTGATTGTAGCCGACCGCCACAAAGGTGCCGCTCGCCTTTTGCAACTCAACAACCTCCTGAGCTCCCTCAAGTGAAGGCGTACACAGAGGTTTCTCAATGAGCAAGACTTTCGGTGGGCGTGTCTGTAACACCTTTCTAGCCAGGTTCAAGTGGCTGTCAGGGGGGGTACCAATGATGACAACGTCAAAATTTTCGTCTGGCAAATTATCCACGGTGACCAAACGAATTTCCGAATCCCAACTCCCGTATCGAGAAGGGTAGATGTCTTTACGCGTTCTTTCAAGTGCCTCCGCATCGATGTCGCATATCAGTACATCCCATCCCTTGGCTCGGCACGCGTGGGTTAGATGATTGCCGATTGAACCAGCCCCGTAGATTTTGACTTTGAACACGATCTATACTCCTCTCCATCGATACTAAGTCTATATAGACTAACTCTTCCAAGCCCAAAAATCTCACAGCCAAAAGTGTTCTCATGCAGGGTCAGAGCGAAACCCGCTCAAGCCTAGCAGCTAGGCAATAAGCATGCCGAATATCGGTTTCTTTCTTAACCATTGTCCGTCAATCCGCCATGATGACACTATCTACCACAAATATAAAGCAAATTTTGCCAGAGATTTATGAGAAATCGAAATTGTCGCCTGGATTATTGCTTTCATGGGACGGGGAATCTGCTCTATTAGTGTGGCGAAAAAGCTACAATCGAGCAGGCAAGTATGGGGTTTTTTCACTATAGGCAACCAGGGAAGCCAATAGAGCCATCTCGCAATACTTTCGACTGGTTAAGCCGCTTAAGTATTGATCCTGAAAATGTGTTTGGAGTGCTGTTCCACGCGAATGTTCTGGAACCGGTTCAACAGTCGGCCAATACGCGCGATTCGTTCCCTGATCTCTCCGACCGAAATGTCCGGGAATCGGTGGGCGTGAAAGGCGGCGTTATTGCGGTGGCCAGGTCGTCGCATGTTAATGAGTTTCTTTGTTGTCCTCACTTTGTTCTGAAGCCAGCCCTCAACATACTCCCCCACGGGCACAGCGGGAGGCTTTTTTACGCTATATTCACCAGACACCAGAACGTCAACGATCCGGTCAGCGGCAAGAGGGCCGTCCAGTGCCGCTATGTGCTGATCCAAAATAGTCCTCCGCAGAGAATAATCTAGGGGCCCGAGGTCGCCTGTGACGATGGCGCGGATGGTAGTGCGGAGCTCATCGGTGGAGAAAACGCGGTGGCTGAGGGAATTGGGCATATCGTCGTCGAACTCTTTGGATGTCACCGGCTGATAGGCGACTGAGGGTGTGTCGAGTACCGCGGCCTCGATCATGGTGGTGCAGCCGTTGGCGATCACCGCTTTCGTCGCCATCAGCCAAGGGGTAATGCTGCCGTCGTTGGCAATCCGCAAATTGCTGCAGCGTTCGGCGATGGCAAGCCAGGGCTCTTGATTCTCCGAAGGATGCGGCCGGAGAACGACCGTGTGATCGGGGAGCGCTTCGCAGAGGGCAGGCAACATCTCCTGGAAATGGTTAAACAGAGCGAGTTTGTGACGTCCCTTCCCAGCATCGTAAGGGTTTACGTTTCCAGATTCCTTGGTGTCGGTGGCCTTTTTGAGATAGCCCAGGTCGGGGTAGAAGTGGTTGACCAGGCCAAAGTTCGTGTTGACCATGACAAAATCGCCGAACCGGTCGCGGATGGCATCCACCTGCCATTGATAATAGTCTCGAAGTTCCCGTCGCATCAGGTCGATGCGTGGGTTACCGGTGATATGGATAGGTGCACCGTGGTAGCCGGGATATTCGCGGAAGGCGCGGGCGTTGTCCGGGCCCCAGGCGATAAGATGGGCTATCTGCTCCATGGTGCTGGGCGACAAGCGCTGTCGATAATACTCGGGATCGGGCCATCGCATGAGGCCTTCCTCATCCCAGGCGACGATTTCATGGCCAAGCTTGCGCAGAATGTTGAACATGCGAATACTCAAGGTGCGCATGCTTTTGGCGAGATAGACCCCCCGGGGGATGGAGGAGACCTTGTAATGGATGAAGGCACGAGATCCCATTATCACCGGAAAGCCTTGTTCGGCGGCAACGCAGGACACCAGGATCTTTGCATCCATCTCGCGCACCTGAGTCTCCACCGGGACAATAAGGGTTGAAGCTGAATTATTCATCGGCCTTCCTATTTACGGCGGCAGAGGGTTCGTGCACTATCCCGAACAGCTTAAGCGGAAATAGGAGATTAAGGTCTCAATTCACGCTGTTCCGCACTGTCGGCGAGCAGGAACAGGAACCCAGTTCGCGATTGATCTTAGGCTGTAATGGATAGTCGAGTCTGTCGCCGATGACACACCATCCGTTAGTTTACATGATAGCCCTACTTGGGCCTCCAGAGCTTCCCAGCGCGCTGCAAAGGCGGCGAAAAGCTGTTCATTGGCGGAAATTGCACCAATTTCATAGTTAAGCCAATAGGAACGTCCTGTCCAATTGAAACTGCCGAAGACGACCCAGCGCTGGTTAGCCTTTTCGACTAGGACGAACTTGTTGTGCATGGGCAGATCCTCGGGGTGGGTGACTCGCTGGAAAGGGATCCCAGCTTCGATGAGTAGTCTTTCCACCTCACTTGGAACCCGTCTCACGGTTGGTTCTGCCAAAATCTCCACAGCTGCGTCTCGGCGGCAAAGTTCTATGATGCTTTCGATAATGCCAAGACCCTTCAAATGCGATGCGGCGATACGGATACGAGCGCCGGTCCCAACCTGCTTGAGGAAGCGCATTGCTGGATGGGGAAGTATACGTGGCCAGAAATAAATCTTGGTATCAAGCCCCGCCAGTGTTCGGTTCGCCCGGGGAGAGAATCGATAATACACTCTGTGTCTCGCTCGATGTAACCATCGGGCATGGTTTAAAAGCCCATTAACAAGAGTTGGATCGTGTAGACCGATCAGCACATTATGCCCCCGGTCCTGGTCACCGATCTCACGAAGGACATCCGGCCTCTCTTCGGGATCATTTCCAGACGGATTGAAAGAGCCGATAAAAGCAACGGGCTTCGGGTGCGAGAAGCAGTAGAGCTTTAAATGAAGGTGCGGAGTTCGCAGCTTTCCCGACGGCGTCAGCACGCGCGGCAACTTCACGGTGCGAAACCCTTTATCTAAGCCGTCAGGCCCGGCGAGCATTGCGATCACTTCATCGTTGGCATCTGGTGTACGTGGATGCCCTTCCAGCGTAATCGTGACCTTTACACCTCGGCGATGAGCTCGGAGCAATTCCTCGGCCAGCTGTCGGTCGCGGAAGTAATAGGTAACCCAGTCAATTGCTCCACCAGCTGGAACTGCGGCAACGCGCTCAGCCAGTAGATCGCGCAGACGTCCTGGAGGTAAATCGGGACCGCCAAAGTATATCTCTTCAGATTCCGTGGTTACCATATCTTACCATATTATTGATATCGTCCTATTGTTCCAGGACCCATTCGACGGGAGTCGCATTATCGCCTCCGCCCAAGATGGATTTCGACACACTCTTACGGCTCTGGGTATTGATCAGGTCCTAAGCAATCAATTGTCCATCAGTGATCTGTTGTAGACTTTTTCTGAAAGTTCACTCAGCTTTTCGGCCATTGAGCGACTAGAGTACTGTTCAATTGCACCAGCTACGGGAGAATACCAATTCGGAATGCTCCCCCCTTGCTTCCATTTCCAAATTTCATTTAGAGCGGCAGCAATACTTTCAGTATCTTTACAGTCGATGCCGATGCCGGTTTCCCGCAAGTAATCTCCGATAGGAAGGCTAGGAGAGGATATAGCAATTGTCGGCTTTGCCACCATCATCATGTCGAATATTTTTAGCGTCAGGGTGCCCGCTGTACTTTGGGGCGGGCGCATCCCCTCCAATATTATGTTGACGTCAGCCGAATCAGTCATTCTCAGAGCTTCTGCATAGGGAACTCCCTCAGAACGAAGGGTGACAATCAAACCGCGACTTTTTAATTGATCAATCATCTCCTTAAGCTTTTGGGGGAGGTAATGAAAGGCGTTGCTTACCGTTATCTCGAGCTCGCAAGGAACGCCCTGGTTCAGCATGACTTTCACAGCATTCAAAAGAAGATATAGTGATTCCACTCGATGTTTATATAGTTTTCCGGCGTAACTGATCTTCAAACACGTCGGCTGACCACTTCCTTTACCGGCAGGTAACAGTTGTTTTTTCCTTCTTTGGACACATCGTTCTCTGATGTCCTCGGGAAGATGACGGTCATCAAAACAACCAGTGATGACGCGGGATCTATATCTAGGGATTCCATAGAAACTGCTCAAAATGTCAACAAACTGAGCGGAAACTCCCACTAAACAACTTGCAGGGGCATGCACTCGACGGTCAATGACACTTTGCAGATGCCATACAATGGGCACACGCACCGTCTGGTCGAAGGTGGTACAATGATCGCGGAAATAGGCGATCCAGGGAATTCCATGTCTCAGAGCAATCCGCTGGGCGATCAGGCTCGCGGCAAAAGGTCCGTAGACACTAATAACAACGTCCGGACGGGTTTTCTCTATTATGGACGTTAAATTTGAAAATGAGGGAAGAGTCCATGTCCAAAAATGTCGATCGTATACCCTCAGGAGATTCAGTAGAACGTATTTTCGCAGCTGTTTCTTTTTTGTCTTAAGAGCATTCCCGAACGTGGGATGTTTTTTTGTGTTCCCTATCAAGTCGCTGGACACTGCCCCATGATTTCTGCCAGGGAGGTGCGAGAGCCATTTTTCTCCAAATTGTTCTGACATCCCTGGGTACCATTCGTCCTTGCGGTCCGTATACAAATATAAATCCCACTTATCATTTGGCCAATAACGAAGCAGCGCTTCAGGCTTTGCAGACCGTCTGGCGATTAATAGCACGTTTCTCTTCATATTTTGCTCGGCCTCCTGACCGCCGTAACAGTTAATATAATCTTTCATCTAGAGATGATTTTTGGGCAGTCTCTGGCTGCGATCCGATTGGTGAAGCGGATCGTGTGCTGACCAGGAACAAGCTCTCAGAGGTAGCCGGTTTATAACATTTTCAAACATCCGGTAAACTCCGTTTTCCCGGGCCGGTAGCCGCCTGTAGCGCAACGTTGCTATCATCCTCGACTTCTTCTGAAGGTGAGCTATTCTCGGAATGATCTGCCACCAGAATAACCTCTTCCCCTTCCAAGCGATAAGCGCGATCAGCTACCCGCAAAAAAGCCGGTTGATGCGAAATGGCCAGAATAGTGAGTTCACCACGTAGTTGCCGTAAAGTATCACAGATGGCAGCCTCGCTTTCGTGATCCAGTGCACTGGTGGCTTCGTCCAAAATCAGCAACTTGGGCTTATGCACCAAAGCGCGAGCGATAACAATTCGTTGCCGTTGCCCCCCGGAAAGCTTGCCGCCACGCTCTCCCACTATGCTGTGTATCCCTTGGTCCATTTCCTTGACGAATTCCCAAGCCCCGGCGGCGCGGAGCGCGGATTCTACGTCTTCTTCACCGAGTTCAGGATCCCCGAGGGTAACGTTGATCATTACCGTATCGT
>JASFEM010000175.1:0-7114 GCA_050124835.1 Syntrophobacterales bacterium
AATCACCCCGGTGCCGGGCGGCGTGGGCCCCATGACCATCACTATGCTGATGAAAAACACGGTACACGCTTGCAAGGTACACAATAAGCTTGTCTAGAGTTGCAGAGCTCAATAACAATCTATAGATATTGTTGCAAACCCGATTGCCCTCCCCCTCGAGGGGGAGGGCGCGTAAATATCCACAACAGGCAAGATTCCCGCCTCAAGGTATACCTGCAGCTTGTGTGGTCCTCACTACGGTGAGACCCGTGGAAACCTCGGTTGCAGATCTCCAGGTATATGGGGTTAACAGTTTGAAGTTGCTAACACTTATCCTTTTTGTTTCCAGGTGACCTATTTTGTGCTTTTCCTCACGTACTCTTTGGGCTATAATACGGCATCTTTCCAAAAGTGTCCCAACTTGTTTTGGAAAAGTACTTGATAATCCGAATTAGAAGCATTCAGCAGAAATCATCTCTCATAGGAGTGTGATCTATGTGCGCCGAAAAGACCCGGTCAGGCAGCGAACTGGTTGGCTCGGTTATGGTTGTGGGTGGCGGGATTGCCGGTGTTCAGGCAGCCTTGGATCTGGCAGATTCCGGTTACTATGTTCACATGGTGGAGAGTTCTCCGGCCATTGGCGGAGTCATGGCGCAGTTGGACAAGACCTTTCCCACCAACGACTGCTCCATGTGTATTTTGTCCCCCAAGCTGGTGGAGTGTGGTCGCCATCCCAATATCAACCTGCTTACCTGCGCTGAATTGGACAGCGTCACAGGTGAACAGGGCAACTTTCAGGTAAGGATTCGGCAACATCCCCGATATATCGATCTGGACAAATGCACCGGCTGTGGTGATTGTGCCGAGGTCTGCCCCGTGACCTTACCCAGCGAGTTTGATCTAGATCTTGGCGCCCGAAAAGCCACCTACAAACCTTACGCCCAGGCGATTCCAGGTGGCTACATGATCGACAAGCGAGATCGATCTCCCTGTACTAATGCTTGTCCCAACCATGTTAACGCCCACGGCTATGTGGCGTTGATTGCCCAGGGCAAATACCGGGAGGCCATGGAGGTCATTCTCCGGACCCTGCCATTTCCAGGGGTCATCGGTCGCATCTGTCCCCATCCCTGCGAAACTTCCTGTAGGCGGGGTGAGGTGGATGCGCCAGTTTCCATCTGTGCGCTGAAGCGGTTTGTGGCCGATCAAGTGGATATTGAGGATCTGCCCGTGCCAAAAATCGACAAGCGGGATGAAAAGGTGGCCATCATCGGCTCCGGCCCGGCTGGACTCACTTGTGCCCATTTTCTTGCCCTAGAAGGCTATCGGGTCACCGTCTTCGAGGCCCTGCCTGTGGCCGGCGGCATGTTGCGGGTGGGTATCCCAGACTATCGGTTGCCGCCGGAGGTCCTAGAAAAAGAGATCAAGGCTATTACTCGGCTTGGGGTGGAGATCAAACTCAATACGGCTCTCGGAAAGGATATCAGCATCGAAGGGCTGTTCTCAGAGGGCAACAAAGCTATCTATCTTGCCATCGGAGCCCATAGCAATCTACAACTCAACATTCCCGGCGAGGATGGAGACGGGGTCCTCCCTGGGGTTGACTTTCTCCGTCGGGTCAATCTCGGCGAACTCAACAAGTTGGATGGGCAGGCAGTTATTGTGGGGGGCGGCGATGTGGCCATTGATGCTGCGCGCTCTGCTTTGCGCCTGGGAGCCAAAAAGGTAACAATTCTCTATAGACGTACGCGGAATGAGATGCCTGCCCGGGAAAACGAAGTGGAAGATGCCCTGGCCGAGGGGATTGAGATCCAGTACCTCACCGCTCCCCAACAAATTCTCACCAAAGACAACAAGGTAGTAGGGATTCAGTGTATCAAAATGGAACTGGGGGAACCGGATTCTTCCGGGAGGCGTCGCCCGGTGCCGGTGCCCGGCAGTGAATTTATCGTGGACACCGATTGGGTGCTCCCGGCCATCGGTCAGACTCCAGAATCCGCTTTCCTGACTGACGATTCGGGGGTGGCGTTAAGCCGATGGGGCACGGTTGAGGCTGATTCTGTCACCTTTGCCACCAATGTGGAAGGGGTCTTTGCCGGCGGTGATGCCCAGACTGGTCCATGGGTGGCCATTGGTGCGGTAGCCCATGGTAAGGAAGCAGCCACCTCTATTTCGCGCTACCTGCGGGGTGAAGACCTGAGGGCAGGTCGGGAACCCGTGGAGCTCCCCCAGGAGAGTTTCGTAGGGATACCAGAAGATCTGGAGCTAAAACCTCGGGCTGAAATGCCCACACTGGCCATTAACGAAAGACGTACTAGTTTTGCCGAGGTGGAGCTAGGGCTCACCGAAGAACAGGCCAGAGCCGAGGCAGAGAAATGTCTCAACTGTATGTCCTGTTGCGAATGCTTTGAATGCGTGACAGCCTGCAAGGCGGAAGCCGTGGATCACAGTATGGTGGAAACCAAACTCACCCTAGATGTCGGCTCGATCATAGCCGCGCCCGGCTTTCAAGCCTTCGACCCCAGTCGCTACGACGCCTACAATTACACCAGATATGCCAATGTGGTCACCAGCATGGAATTTGAGCGTATTCTGAGTGCCTCCGGCCCTTACGAGGGCCATCTAGTTCGGCCTTCCGATCACAAGGAACCGACAAAGATCGCCTGGCTTCAATGTGTGGGCTCCCGTGACATTAATCATTGCGATCATGGCTATTGCTCTGGCGTCTGCTGCATGTACGCCATCAAAGAGGCGGTGATTGCCAAAGAGCACAGCAAGCAACCTCTGGACACCGCCATCTTTTTCATGGACATGCGCACTTACGGGAAGGAATTCGATAAGTATTACAATCGAGCCGAGGAGGAGATCGGGGTGCGTTTTGTCCGTTCTCGGGTGCACAGCGTGGACCGAGTAGTTGATAGTGAAGATCTTGAGATCACCTACATCACGGAGGACGGTAAGATTGAAACGGAAACCTTCGACATGGTCGTTCTTTCCGTGGGCATGGAAACTTCGGACGCCAGTATGGAGCTGGCTGAGAAGCTTGGCATCGATCTGGACGAAGACCAGTTTGTTACTGCTTCCTCCTTTGCGCCGGTGGCCACCTCGAGGCCGGGGATTTTTGTCTGTGGTGCTTTCAGCGGCCCCAAAGACATTCCCTATTCGGTGATGGAGGCCAGCGCGGCTGCAGCCTCATCCCAGGCTATTTTGGCGGAGGTGCGGGGCTCACTGATTAAAGAAAAGATCTATGAGGAAGAGACTCCCGTTCGAGCAGAAGAGCCCAGGGTGGGAGTTTTTGTCTGCAATTGCGGCGTGAACATTGGCGGTATCGTAGATGTTCCAGCGGTTCGCGCCTACGCCGATACACTGCCTAACGTGGTCTACGTGGCCGAAAATCTCTTCACCTGTTCCCAGGACACCCAGGAAATCATGAAGGAGGCCATCAAAGAGAATAGCTTAAACCGGGTGGTGGTGGCCGCCTGTACCCCCAGAACCCACGAGCCTCTATTTCAAGAAACAATTAGGGAAGCTGGTCTGAACCGGTTCCTCTTTGAGATGGCCAATATTCGCGATCAGGACTCCTGGGTGCACCAGAGGGAGCCCGAAAAGGCCACGGAAAAAGCCAAGGACTTGGTGCGGATGGCCGTGGCCAAGGCCTCTCTGCTTGAACCGATTGAGGAGATTCGGGTGGATCTGACCCCGGCAGCTCTGGTAATCGGCGGCGGACTGGCCGGCATGTCCGCGGCCCTCAACCTGGCTGATCAGGGTTTCAAGAGCTACCTGGTGGAAAAGAAGGACCAGTTGGGCGGTCATGCCCTGAAAATCAAAAGTACCTGGAAAGGTGAAGATGTGCACTCTTTCGTGGCCGATCTCGTGGGCGAGGTGGAGGGCCATGAGAACATCGAGGTTCTCACCAACACCGAAGTTAAAGGCGTCAATGGTTTCGTGGGGAATTTTGTCAGTACGGTGGCCAATGGGGACGGCAGCCGGGAAATCGAGCATGGAGTTGCCATCGTCGCCACCGGGGCCCACTCCATCAAGCCGGATGAGTACCTCTACGGCAAGAGCGACCGGGTGTTCCGCTGGCACGAGCTGGAGGAGGCCATGGAGGCCGAACCGGAGATGGTCAAAAAGGCCAAGGCTGCCGTTTTTATCCAGTGCGTTGGCTCCCGGGAGCCGGAAAGACCCTACTGCTCCAAGATCTGCTGCACCCACTCCGTACAGATAGCATTGAAGCTCAAAGAGATCAATCCTGAGATTGATGTCTTTGTGCTTTACCGGGATCTCCGCACCTATGGTCCCAGGGAGGATCTTTACAAGGAGGCCCGGGCCAAAGGCGTTATCTTCATCCGTTATAATTTGGACAATAAGCCGCGAGTGGAGACGGACGGAAATGGTGCTTTGCAGGTAACAGTCACCGATCACATCCTGGGTCGGCCTGTAACCATCGAGCCCGATTTCATCAATCTGGCCACTGCCATCTATCCCACGGAGCACGAGGACATTGCCCAGTTTTTTAAGTTACCCCTGACTGATGACAAATTCTTTTTAGAGGCTCACATGAAGCTCAGGCCGGTGGATTTCCCCACTGATGGGGTTTTTGTCTGCGGTCTGGCCCACTACCCCAAGCCTCTGGAGGAGTCCATTGCTCAGGCTCAGGCGGCGGCAGCGCGGGCTGCCACCGTACTTTCCCAAAAGTACGTCATGGTGGAGCCTATTGTCTCCTCAGTGGATGCGGATGCCTGCATCGGCTGCGGCCTGTGCGAGGCCGTGTGTGTCTTCGGAGCCATTCAGCTCGAGGAGGTGGCAGGTAAGGGGTATCGAGCGGTGAATATACCGGCTTCTTGCAAGGGCTGTGGTGTGTGCGCTTCCACCTGTCCGCAAAAGGCTATTGATATGCTCCATTTCAAGGACGGCCAGTTGTTGGCAGCCATTGCCGCAGTGGAATAACCTTGTGATAAGTGCAGGTGGTAGGAGAAGGGGATATGAGCGAAGCGTTTGAACCCAAGATGTTGGCGTTTCTCTGCAACTGGTGTGCCTATGCGGGTGCGGATCTTGCCGGAGTTTCCAGGTTTCAATACCCACCAACCATCCGCGTCATTCGCACCATGTGCTCCGGGCGGGTGGATCCCGTTTTTATTGTAAAGGCCCTGCAGTCCGGCTACGACGCCGCCCTAGTCTTCGGGTGACACCCGGGAGAATGTCATTACCTGGAAGGTAATCTCTACGCGGAAAAGAAGATCCTGGCTACCCAGGATTTGTTGGATTATGCAGGTATCGGACGGGAGCGGTTGCAGCTGGGCTGGATCTCGGCTGCCGAGGGACAGCTTTTTGCGGAGATGGTCACGGAAATCACTGAGGTAGTCCAAGCCAAGGGGTCCTTTGACGCCGCAGCCAACAAAATGGTTCTGGAAGCAGTGCTTCGCACCCTTGAGACCGAGACGGTGCGCTGGCTTATGGGAATGCAGCGGGAGCTCACAGAGAAGAAAAACGTTTACGGTGAAAAAGTGAAAGCAGATGGTTACATGAAGCTGCTTGACGAGACCATACAGAACGAATATCAGAAGAGCTTGATTTATCTGAGCCTTCAGGACGGCCCCCTTTCCGTCAGAGAGATCGACTCCCGCATCAACATTGGCATCCAAAATGTCTCAAACCTCCTAACAGATTTGGAGGGCAGGGGGCAGGTGGAACTCCACGGCTACGAAGGACGGACCCCCAAGTTCGCTGGAATCTTTCTATAATTTGTTTCGTCCTTTGTGCCCTGGATTTGGAGTGCAGAAGTATTGAAAACCCAGTGTTCGGCCTAGAGAAAACTTAAGGTATCGAGAGGATACAACAGATGGCAGCCAAGAGCGGAAATTCCAAAGTTGGGTCGGTCATGGTGGTTGGTGCGGGCATTGCCGGCATTCAGGCATCCATTGATTTGGCGGAATCCGGTTTCTATGTCCACCTGGTGGACGCTTCCCCCAGTATCGGTGGCCTTATGCCCCAGCTCGACAAGACCTTTCCCACCAACGACTGCTCCATGTGCATCGTCTCGCCCAAGCTGGTGGATGCCGGGAGGCACCTGAATATCAATATCATCACTAACACCGAGTTGGACTCTGTAGAGGGCGAGGTGGGGAATTTTAAAGCCCATTTGGTCAATCACCCACGCTTTATCGACCCGGATAAGTGTACAGGTTGTGGCGTTTGCAAGCAGCACTGTCCGGTGACTGCTGTGAACGAATTCAACGAGGGGCTTGACCGGCGCCCTGCCACCTACATCAAATATCCCCAGGCCGTTCCTCTGGCCTATGCCATTGACCGGGAGACCTGTATCGGCTGCGGCCTGTGTGAGAAGCTTTGTCTGGCCAAGGCCGTAGTCTATGACGAGCAAGAGCGACGGAGCACCCTGGAGGTGGGTGCGGTTATTTTGGCGACGGGAAATGAGGTTTTCGATCCAACTTCATTCGATACTTACAGTTACGCTCATCATCCTAACGTGGTCACCAGTCTGGAGTTCGAGCGCATTTTGAGCGCTTCCGGACCTTACCAAGGCCATCTCATGCGACCCTATGACCGGGAGGAACCCAAGAGCGTAGCTTGGCTCCAATGTGTGGGCTCCAGGGACATCCATCATTGCGATAACGGCTACTGCTCGGCGGTCTGCTGCATGTACGCCATCAAAGAGGCGGTGATTGCCAAAGAACACTGCCACGAGCCCCTGGACACCGCCATATTCTTTATGGACATGCGCACCTATGGCAAGGATTTTGAAAAGTACTATGAGCGTGCCAAGGAAGAGCATGGCGTGCGTTTTATCCGCTCCAGAGTGCACTCCGTTGATCCTACTGGGGACGGAAACCTGAAGATAGCTTATGTGGATGAAGAGGGCACAGCGCGAGAAGAAGATTTCGATATGGTGGTGCTCTCTTCCGGCTTCCAACCCTCCAAGAGTAGCGTGGAGTTGGCCAACCGCCTGGGCATTGAATTGAATCACCACAACTTTGCGGAGACCACGAGCTTTGAGCCGGTGAAGACCTCCAGGGAAGGCATCTATGTGTGCGGCGCTTTTCGTGACCCCAAGGACATTCCCATCTCGGTGATGGAGGCCAGCGCCGCCGCAGCCGCGGCAGCGATCCCTTTGGTG
>JASFEM010000176.1:0-7103 GCA_050124835.1 Syntrophobacterales bacterium
CGGATCCTACCACCGCAACCTTTTCAGGCCTCTCCTCGATCTCGGGCTTTGGTAGTTCTGCCAAATCGACCTGATCGGCTGCAAATCGTTTTAGATCCCTGATCGCCACTGCTTCGTCCATTTCTGCTCGGCGACATTGAAATTCACAGGGGTGGGGACAAACTCGCCCCAACACTCCTGGCAAGGGAAGCCGTTCCATGATCAGCTGAACAGCTTCTTTGTACTTTCCTTGGCCAACAAGTTGGACATAACCCTGAACATTAATGGCTGCCGGGCAGGTAATGGTGCAAGGCGCCCGATCCTTTTTTTCAATGCAATATGTGATGGGCACTGCCTGCGGGAAAAAACGGTAAATAGCGGTGCGTTCACTCAGATATTCATCGAACTCACTGGGCATCGACACCGGACACACTTCAACGCATTGGCCGCAGCCCGTACATTGGTCCTCACGGACATAACGCGCTTTCCTCTTGATCTTGACAGTGTAATTTCCCACATAGCCATTCACCTCAGCCACTTCACTATAGGAAAAGAGGTGGATGTTTGGCTCCTGGGCCACCGCAACCGTTTTGGGCGTGGAAATACAGGCAGCGCAGTCAAGCGTGGGAAAGGTCTTGTCAAATTTCATCATGTGACCACCAATGGAGGGATTCCTCTCCACCAGGTAGACTTGGTGGCCTGATTTGGCGATGTCCAGCGCTGCCTGGATTCCGGCAATGCCCGCACCAACCACCATTACATCCGGGTGGACACCCACCTCCCTGGTAGCCAGTCTCTGATGTTGACTGACCCGGCTCACCGCCGCCGCCACCAGAGTTTTCGCCTTGCTCGTGGCCTCAGCCTCATCTTCAATGATCCACGAACAGTGCTCACGAATGCAGGCCATCTGGAAAAGATACGGGTTGACATCTGCTCGCTGGCAGGTGCCCTGGAAGGTCTTTTCATGAAGTCTGGGAGAGCAAGAGGCCACCACCACCCGGTTCAGACCCAGTTCATGAATGTCCTGTTGGATCATCTCCTGGCCAGGGTCTGAACACATGAACTTATAGTCCCGCGCGACCACAACATCTCTCAACCCCTTGGCAAACTCCGCCACTTCCTCAACGTCAACCTTGCCGGCAATGTTGCTTCCGCAATGACAAACATAAACGCCAATTTTCGCTGCCATGTTCTAACCTCACTTGAAACCTGTTAATTCGACTAATTGATCCTAACAGCCGAGACACTGTTCGAGAATCTGGAGGAGTTCCTCCGTCTCTGGAGGCTTCTCTATGTATGCGGCCGGCTCTGGAACCTTTTGTCCCCTGTAGGTATTCAGTACTTGTTGGGAATGGAAAAAGGTCTTTTTGGCTATGGCCGACAACATAATCACCGGAATATCCTTGAGGTCCGCGTCAGTTTTCAATTCCCGATACATTTGAATCCCGCCCTCTCGGGGCATCATCACATCTAAGATGATTGCCGCCGGTTTTTTCTCCCGGGCTTTCAGAATGCCCTCCTCTCCGTTGACGGCGATAATCGGTTTATAGCCACTGGTCTCCAGCAGAGTGGTGATGAAGGTGCGCATATCCAGCTCATCATCCACCACCAAGATCCTCTTTTTCTTCATGATATTCTCCTTCTACCTGGAATCATTTCTTTCTTATTTAATAGCTTGGCCCTGTGACCAACTCTGCTAAACAGCATCACCTTCCGATCTGACCAGGACCGTTCTTTGCCGACTCAGCCGGGGAGCTTGAAGGCGAGCTCGGGGTTACGAATAGCCATTACATGGCAGTGCGCCCGCCTTGCTACATTCTCGACCGTGCTGCCAAAGGTCTGCTTATCCAACTCAGAGCTGCCGGAAGCACCCATGACAATCAAATCCACTTTGTGCTCTCTGGCATAGCGAACAATCTCCACAAAGGGAACCCCGACCCGCACGGTAAAGGCAGCCTGATTGCAGTTTTCCAACCTGCTTCCATACTTGGACTTTAGGTCCTCCTCTGCTTTATTCATGAGCTCATCGTCTGCTACCTGTTCTTCCTTGTTCGGGTCGACATACTCGTCCACCACGTGGCGCATGTACTTATATCCTGAGTGGAGCACATGCAGCAGATGAAGCTTAGCGTTATATCGCTGGCAGAAATCCACAGCATGATGGAATGCCATCTCTGCCTCCTCAGAAAAATCACTGCAATACAGAATGTTCTTATATTCAATCATGACTTCCTCCTGTCTGCTTGGGCCACGACCGAGTGCGATTCTTGGTTCTTATTCTCCTCTACGCCATATTCATTGAGGTCTTCCGTATCCTTGCTGGGTCCCGAGGGTAACAATAGACGAAATACTGAGCCCCTGCCGGGCTCAGATTCAACCTCCATGCGCCCTTGATGTTCACGAGTAATCTTTTGGACGTTCATCAAGCCCAAACCGGTTCCATCGGCTCCCTTGGTGCTGAAAAAATTGCTGAAGATCTTTTCCTTGTTTTTCGCCTCAATTCCGCAACCGTTATCTTCCACCTCGAAACAGACTGCCCAGTCCGGGTGGCGGCAAGTGCGCACCCTAACCTGACCCTGTTCATGGCCGCAGATTTCTGGCCAGCAGGCGTCAATGGCATTATTGATCAGGTTGACCAAACATTGATGAATACCGCTGACATCCATTGCTACCGGTTCCAACCCCTCTGTGGCTTCCAGGGTCAGATTAACCTTGAACTCCTCTGCCCGCGTTTTCAAGAGCTCCACAACCTCTGCCGCCACCTTATTGGCTTCTGCCAAACGGTATTCAGGTTTCCGCTCCTTGGCATAGGTGAGCAGGTCCATGGCCAGGCTTGAGATCTTGGCAACGTTGCGCTGGACCATGTCCCAGCCATTCTGGAGATAGTCCTGGTTTGATAGCTCGAAGCCCTTATTGACCACAAACATCCCGCCTTTCAAACCACCCACTATATTTTTTATGGCATGGGCAATAGTAGCCGAGGTCTGGCCGATGGCAGCCAGCCGCTCTGATTGCACCAGCCGTTTTTCCAAGCGACGAATTTCGCGTAAGTCTTGAAAGAAGGTGACGCAGCCCACCTTTTGGCCTTTTTGTCGCAGGATTGTGTGATTTAATCGAATTGGAATTTTCCTTCCTTCCCGAGACTGGATGGTTGTATCCAGATGACTGCTACCCTCTTCACTTGTGAGGTCTCCCGCTTCTCCCTCCCGGCTGAGCCAAAGATCAACTATCTCCTTATCATAAAGGTCTTCTAAGGTGAGCCGTCCCACCACCTCACCCTCCCCATACCCAGTCAGCCGCTGGGCGCTGTCGTTGAAAATAACAACCTTTCTCTCTGCATCTCCAGCCACAATGCCATCCAAAGAATTGTCGATGAGGTTGGCCTGAAAGTCGCTGATTCGCTGGATCTCAGCAGTGGCCTCCTGGACCTTCAGTTCTAGGTTCTCCGTGTAATCACGAAGCTGCCTCTTTAGAGAGATTTTTTCCTCGGCCCGTTTTAGAGAAATGAACAGGGCCTCGTCATGGATAGGCTTGGTAATAAAATCTGAAGCCTCCAACTGCAAGGCGCTGATGGCCAGTTCCATCTCGCCGTGGCCGGTTATGATGATCACTTCGGAATCGGTCTCCATTTCTTTTATGCGCCGAAGAACTCCGATACCGTCCATCCCAGGCATCTTGATATCAGTAAGAACAAGCGGTGGCTGTTCCCGTTCGAATATTTCCAACCCCTGCTCGCCGCTCTCGGCAGTCCAAACCACATAGCCGGCGTCCTTAAGGGAAATCGACATAACCTTTCTGATACCTTCTTCGTCGTCAATAAGGAGGACGCGCTTTAAATTGGCTTCAGCCACCAACCACCTCCATCGGCTCCTGGGTTTCTTCTGCCGCCGCTGGAAAACTGATGGTAAATGCGGTCCCTCTACCCTCAGCACTTTCCACTTCTATGCTGCCGTCATAGTCCCGTACAATTCCAAAGCTTATTGACAGACCTAATCCGGTCCCCTTTCCTACCGGTTTGGTGGTAAAGAAAGGTTCAAATATCTTCTCCTTCACCGCTTCGCTCATGCCCGGTCCGGTATCCGATACATTTACCACCACCCTGTCGCCTGCAGTTTTTGACGAAATCCTCAGTACTTTTTCAACATCCTCTCCTGCCTGCTCCTCCTTCTCATCCATGGCATCACGGGCGTTCATGATGAGGTTGAGAAAAACTTGCTCCAACCGGTTCCGATCACCTTTGATGGGTGGCAACTCCTCTTCTAAGTCCAACTCTACCTTGATGCCATGCAACTCCAACTGCCGGCCAAGAACCGTGAAAGTCCCGGAAATACAATCATTGAGTTGCACATTTACTTTGCGAATATCTGTTTTCCGGCCAAATTGGCGCAAGTGATTTATGATGAGGGAGGCACGGTCTACCTGACTGTCCATTTCATCTGCTAACTCCCGGAGAATATCAGGAGACACTGGCTCTTTTCGCTCTATCTTCTTGCTGAGAAAACTGGCGGAGGTCTTTATCACTGAAAGGGGCTGATTTAGCTCATGAGCAACACCGGCCGACATTTCGCCCAAGGTGGCCATTTTACTCGCCTGAATGAGCTGCTCATCGCTTTTAACCCGCTCGGTCACATCCGAGGTGGTCACAATTACGGTATCCTGACCAATGTCTTTAAGGCTAGAGTAACGTATGTTCACCATTATTGATTCAGCTTCTTTAGTGTGCTGTCTCACCTTGAAGATTGCCCCTTCTCTTTCCCACGGAACTTTCCTGAGGCGATCCCACTCTTGGGGTTCAGCCAGCTCTAGAAAGCTTTTTCCGCGCATTTCGTCCCTTTCGAAGCCATAAAACTTCAAGGCTCGTTCGTTTGCGTCCTCAATCTCCAAGGTTTCAAGGCTCAATACAAAAATGGGGTTGGGATCGCTGTTAAACAGGGTCCGGTACTTTTCTTCTGATCTCTTCAGCTCTTGCTCCAGCACACGCACCTGGGTAATATCGGTTGCCATCTCCATGGCAGCCACAACCTCACCCTCTTCGTCAAAAATGGGGGAGGTAAAAGCAAGAACATAAGCAAGGGTGCCATCTTTGCGCACCACCACCTCCTCGCTGTAATGGGGCTGACCATCCTGGAAGGTTCTCTCAACTGGGCAAACTGGGCATTTCTCCTCCCTGCCCTTGTAAGCCCGGTAGCAGTATTCCCCTTGGCAGTCGCCAAAGCGATCCTCGAAAACTCTGTTTACCTGGGTGATGCGAAAGTCCCGATCCTGGACGCTGATCTGACAGGGGACCTCTTCAAAGAGGGTCTGGTATTCCTTCTTGCTTTTCTGGTAGGCATCTGTCTGGTCTCTGATGTTTTTACGCATCTCGTCAAAGGATCGGGAGAGATCGCCGATCTCATCTTGAGTAATGGCCTTCACCTCATGCTCATAGTCACCTCTGGCAAGTTGTTTTGTAGCTGAAACCAGACGGCGAATGGGACGGTTAACGAAATAGACGATGCAGCCGGCCACAATCGCGGTGACCCCTAGAAAGATGAGAGTGGCAAAGAAGATGATCTTTTGCTTGGTAGCGAGGATTTCTTTATCCAGAGCCTCCAGAGACAGACCAATATCCAAAACGCCAAGGACTGTCTTTTCCTCTGGGTGGTAGTGACAGGTTGCCTGCCAGCAGCTGGGCTCATTATATACGGGGTTGATCATGCCCAGGACTCTATTTCCTGCCGGGCTTCGATAGATCCGGCTGCGGTCGCTCATGCTCAGCCGTTCCAGGGGCTGGTCCCGCCGGTGGCAGGCATAACACGCCTCTGCCTGCAGATCTACATTGGTGCCGATATCCTCTTTTGTGTTGGCAAACATGATCTCACCGGTCTTGTTGAATACCCGAATCTTCTCCACCCCCGGCTGGGCACCGATAGCCTCAATAATCTTGTGTAAACTCTCCCGTTGGTTCTTTAGCATGCTGTAGTGGGCGCCGCGCTTCACCGTGTCGCTGAACTGGCTGACACTCATGACCATTCGGTCAAACGCCTGCTCTTCCTGGAGCGATACTAAGTAAAAAGTGAAGGCGAGCACCGCCACCAGGAAAATCAAGCCCACCGCCAGACCCAATTTAAAACTGAGACTTCGCCTGACAGCCCTCAAAAATTTCAGGCCTGTATCAACACTTTCTGATGTGGGCATATCGCATACTCCCCAGCTGATGGACGTTAAGAGGACAATGCCAGGGTTGTGCCAACATAAATTAAAATAAACAAATACATGTAATTCTAGTTACTTGGAGGAGATTAGAGTTGAAATATCGGCAGGATACACGGGGAGTTGTTGATGCAGTTATGCAACGCTAGTTGTAGATGTCTTCATTTAAATAATTGATAATTATATACTTTTTATTAAAAAATTCTTTTTGCAACACAATGCAACGATTGTTGCAAACGATGAAACCTCAAGAATCATGGAGAGATGTTATACTTTTTCATCTTGCGCCATAAAGTGGTACGGTCCATGCCCAAGACCTCGGCAGCCCTCTGTCGATGCCAGCGGTGTTCTTTCAGCGCTTCTATTATTCGTTCCCTTTCCCACTGATGCTGTGCTGGAGCTACATCAGTCCTGGAGCTGATGTCTTCCCCCAGGTAACCATGGGCTTTCTGAAGATACATGGGTAGATGTCTTCGCTCGATTACCTCGCCCTGACAGAGCACACAGGCGTGCTCAATGATATTTTCCAGTTCTCGTATGTTGCCCGGATAATCATAATTGAGCAGAATATCCATGGCGTCTTCCGCGATCCTGATTACCGAAGCTCCCTTGGTGACGTTGTACTGCTTGACAAAATTGTTGATCAGCAGAGGTATATCCGCCCGCCGCTCTTTCAGAGGCGGCAGTTCCAGCCGCATCACATTGAGACGGTAGAAAAGATCTTCACGGAACCTTTTCTCCCTTACCAGATCTTCAAGTATCTGGTTGGTGGCAGCGATGATCCGCACGTCCACCTGACAGAGCTTTCTCCCCCCCAACGGATAGAATTCTTTGTCTTCCAAAACTCGCAAGAGTTTGGCCTGAAGGGATAGGGGCATGTCACCTATCTCGTCAAGAAAGATGCTACCCCCGTCTGCTTCTTGGAAACGGCC
>JASFEM010000177.1:0-7099 GCA_050124835.1 Syntrophobacterales bacterium
GCCTCACGCTTATTCGTATGCTGCCCAATATAATCGCCCTTACGGGTCTCGGAGAGAAACTGGAAACCAAAATGTTCCTGGCCTGGTTTGGACCCAGGGGCCTGGCGAGCATCGTATTTTGCATCATAGTTGCCAACGAGAATCTGCCTAGTGAGTCTGTACTCATACACACCGTGGCATGTACCGTAATGCTGTGTGTGTTAGCCCACGGCTTGACGGCCAATGCCTGGGCCAAGGGCATTGCGCGCAGACTCAAGTCTGAATAGAATTGACAGACATTCTTTTGCCCTAGATCTTAAGGTAGGCAAGATAACCACCGACTGCGTGGAAATTGCTATGGTGAGAAGAAAATGTGTCAGAGGTAGGGCGATTTGGCAACCGTTACTGGTGGTTTTCATTTCAGTGGTGATCCTCTTCACTTCCTTGATTGGCACTGGTGCTACAACCAGGGTGAATAGAGACTTCCTCGACGCAGCGTTCAACGGCGATACCAAGGCTGTAGAAGCCCTGCTGGCAGAGGGTGCTGACGTCAATGTGAAGGATGGCATCGGATTTACCGCTTTATTTGGGGCTGCAAGGAGCGGCTACACTGAGATCGTCAAGCTCTTGCTAGCCAATGGTGCTGACCCGAATGTCAAACTACCTACCAGCGGCACAACTGCCTTGATGTATGCTGCATATGGGGGGCGCAACCAGGTGGTTATAGTACTGTTAGCAAAAGGGGCTGAGATCAATGCGAAAGACAACGAAGGGCTCACGGCTTTAGAATATGCCGAGACAACACGCCATGAGTAAGTTGTACGAATACTCAATGAGGCGGGGGCGAAGTAATAGTCAAAACACATTGCCAAACACCTGAACCCCGACGGTTGATAATAGGTGAATCGTGAAAATAGTAAAGGTAACACTACCCAACGGCATGGTTGTTTCGTGCCTTCAAAAGCATGAGGTGCCAATCGTCAATCTGGAGATTCAAGGCTACCTATCAAACGGCCTCCGGTTGAAGCCAGGGGATACTGTGTTGGACGTTGGGGCCCATGTGGGCCTCTTCACCCTAGGGGCTTACGAACACTGCGAGCGCAACCTTAACGTTTATGCTTTAGAGCCCGCCCAGGCCACCTTCGAGTTGCTTCGCCTCAACCTGGGTCGCTACGACCAGAATGAACAGCTAAAGGCCTTCCCCTTCGGACTCTCAAGCAGTTGCGAGACGGTCTCCTTTGCCTACTACCCTCGCGCCACCTCCCTGTCCACAGCCTACCCCAATGAGGAGGCTGACCTTAAGATGGCAAAAGAGGCCACCCTGAACAACATCATCTACTTGGACCAGGCCCCACTGCTCCTTCGCTGTCTCCGTTGGCTGCCCAGTTTCCTGCGCGGTCTGATCCTCCACTACCCGCTGAAGAGAACGCTGTATCTGGAGACTGTCACTTGTCAAATGCAGACTTTGTCACAGTTTTTGCGCGACCACCGGATCGATCGCATCGATTTGCTCAAGGTCGATGCCGAGAAGTCCGAGTTGGAGATTTTTCGGGGCATTGAGGCCCAAGACTGGCCCAAGATTCAGCAGGTGGTCGTCGACGTGCACGACCTGGATCACCGCCTCGAGGCCATAACAACGTTGTTGCAAAAGTACGGGCTGAGGGAGATTGGAGTGGGGCAGCCTCCTACCCTGCAGAACTCGGAAATATTCACCGTGCATGCAATGAGGCGCTGACGAAGGTTCAAGGAGATGACAGAGTGAGGATTGCGGATTTCGGATAAGGAATTTTGAGTCTCTTATGTTTAGCAGTGGAGATTAACAGATGAGTACAGCCTCAACCATAGCCTGCCACGAATGTGACCTCCTTTATGAACTTCCGGTTTTGCCGGAGGGTAGTGTGGCTAAATGTTCTCGCTGCGGGGCTGTATTGCAACGCCACAAGCGAGACAGCCTGGATCGTACCCTATCGTGGACCATTGCCGGGCTGATCTTGTTTGTTGTTGCCAACAGTTTTCCCTTTCTTGCCCTTAAGAGTGGAGGCCTTGTACGGGAGACTACACTGATAACAGGCGTAGTAGAGCTCTACAATGAGGATATGCGGAGCTTGGCGGTGCTGGTTTTTCTTACCAGTATTTTGTTTCCTGTGGTCCAGCTTGCAGGCATGCTTTACTTACTGCTGCCCTTGAAGGTCAACCGGCTACCTTGGTGGAAGCCCGCTTTGGTTTTTCGCTTCATCCGAAGTCTCCAGCCCTGGGGCATGATGGAGGTTTTTATGGTCGGCATCCTGGTTTCTATGGTCAAACTGGCCAAAATGGCAAAGGTTGTTCCTGGGATCGCCATTTTCTCTTTTGCCATATTGATCTTCGTCTTGGCCGCGGCTGCCTCATCCCTGGATCCCCATCTTGTCTGGAATAGATTGGAGCTAGATAGTTGAAGGAAGGATTCGCCACAGCTTTAGAGAAATCACTGGTTAGCTGCCATAGCTGCCATCTTGTCTGTCAAGCCTCAGCGGTTCATGGCAGGGGAGAGATGATTTGTCCCCGTTGTGGCTCAGTCTTACACCAGCGCAAACCCCACAGCCTGTCAAGAACCTGGGCCCTGGTTATCGCTGCTTTTATCTTTTACATCCCAGCTAATGTGCTTCCCATTACCACAGTGACTTCTTTGGGCAAGGCCCAATCGGATACGATTATGAGTGGGGTGATTTACTTCATCCACACCGGCATGTGGCCCATAGCCTTGGTCATTTTTATCGCCAGTGTTTTTGTTCCCCTGGTGAAACTTTTTATTCTCACCTATTTGCTTGTTTCCGTTCAGCGTAAATGGCAGTGGCGGCCAAAGGATCGCACCCGCTTATACCGCATTACCGAGGCAATTGGTCGTTGGTCCATGACGGATATTTATGTGGTTACCATTTTGGTGGCCCTGGTTAGACTGGGTGGTTTGGCAACCATCGAGGCAGGGCCCGGGGCAATTTTTTTTGCGGCGGTGGTGGTGAGCACCATGTTTGCCGCTATGAGCTTTGACCCCAGGCTCATATGGGATTCCATGGAGACAAATTATGAATGAAGAAAATGGCAGTAGCAGAAATCCTTCCTCCACCCCGGAAGCTATCGTCAAAACCAAGAAATCCTTCTCTTTCTCTCTGGTGTGGCTTGTCCCGGTGGTGGCTGCTCTGATCGGTGGCTGGCTGGTATACAAGGCTTTATCCGAGAAAGGTCCCACCATCACCATCACCTTCCAGACTGCCGAAGGGCTGGAGGCTGGCAAGACCAAAATCAAATACAAAGATGTGGAAGTTGGCCAGGTTGAATCCATCACTTTAAGTAAGGACCTCACTCACGTTATTGTGACCGCAGAACTCGTTAAAGGAGCGGGGAAACATCTAACTGAAAACACCCGGTTCTGGGTGGTACGGGCCCGGGTGGCTGCCGGCGAGGTCTCTGGGCTCGGAACCCTCTTTGCAGGCGCCTATATTGGTATCGATCCCGGAAAACCCGGCAAGAAGGCTCGATCCTTTAAGGGGCTGGAGTTGCCACCCATCATTACCGCAGGCCTGCCCGGTCGTCATTTCGTGCTGAGGGCGGAAAGACTCGGCTCCCTTGACGTTGGTTCCCCGGTTTTATACCGGCAGATCAAGGTGGGACAGGTGGTGGCATACGACCTCAAGAAAGACGGGAAACATGTCGACATCAAGATCTTCATTCATGGACCACATGATGAGGTCGTTCGTGAAAATACCCGATTCTGGAATGCATCGGGGGTGGACGTTGCTGTTGACGCCGAGGGTATAAGGGTTAACACTGAATCTTTTGTGACCATGATGTTTGGGGGCATTGCCTTCGACACCCCGGTGAGCCTCGAAACTAGTGATGAGGCTGAGGAGGATCACGTATTTAAACTGTACGAAAGCCGAGAGAAGATCTATGAAAAACAGTATGTGACGAAGAGATATTGGCTCCTGCACTTCGATGGTTCGGTAAGGGGCCTTTCTGTTGGGGCGCCGGTGGAATTCAGAGGTATCCAGATCGGTAAGGTCATCGATGTCAAACTGGAGCTTGATCCGGTGAAGTTGGCCTTACGGATCCCGGTTTTAGTCGAGTATGAACCTGAAAGGATAACTTGGATTCGCATGCCAAAAGGGGACATGGACAGAAAGCGCGGAATGGACATTCTTGTGGAAAGAGGACTCAGGGCGCAGCTCAAAACCGGGAGTCTCATCACCGGACAACTTTTGGTTGAGTTTGACTTCCACCCCGATGCACCTCCCAGGAAGATCAATTGGGAAGGAAAGTATCCTGAAATACCCACGGTGCCAACGCCCATGCAGGAGATCACCGGCGGCTTGGCCCGGATAGTCAACAAACTGGATAAGATCCCCCTGGAGCAGATCGGCAAAGACCTCCAGGGCACCATGGCGAATTTGAATAAGACCAGTGCAGAGCTGCAGAAGCTGGTGATAAAGCTCGACGACAATGTCGCACCTGCGGCCACCGCCACCCTGGAGCAGGCTCAGACCACACTGATCAAAGTGGACAAGCTTTTGAATGCAGAATCCCCCACAGGTTACGAATTGAAGCGCGCCCTGGGCGAGCTTGCCGACGCAGCGCGTAACCTTGGCATACTGGCGGATTACCTGGAAAGACATCCGGAGTCACTGGTTTATGGAAAGGGAAAGGGCAATGAAAAATAGAGCATGCATTGTCAAGGGAGTCTGGGCATTTATCTTATTTGTCTTTTTGCTCTCTGGTTGTGGCAGCAGCCCTGCTGTGAAGTACTACACTCTCAACACCCTGCCCGGCATGCAGCAGGATAATACTGAAGCCGCTTCTGGTGATGACATTGCCGTCGGTGTAGGGCCGGTAGATTTTCCCAAGTTTCTTGACCGGCCGCAGATTGTCACCCGTAAGGGCCAAAACCAAGTAGAGGTGTCCGAATTCCATCGATGGGCCGCATCATTGCCAGGGGATTTCTCCCGAATTTTGGCAAAAAACATTTCCACTCTACTGCCGACGAATCGAGTGGCCGTATATCCCTGGGATGATACCTTCTCTCCCACCCATCAGATCAAGCTCGACGTGGAGCAGTTTGACGGCAAGTTGGATGATAACGTTTTGTTGAACGTCACCTGGTCGGTAGTGGGGCAAGAGGGGAAGAAGGAACTGGTGGTGCGAAAATCTCTCATAGAGGAACCAGTACCAACCAAAGACTACGATGGGTTGGTTGCGGCCCAGAGCAACGCTTTAGCTGCCCTCAGCCGGGAAATAGTCGAGGAAATAAGGAGATTAAAGTAATAGCGAAAAAAAGGGGTCAGAGCTTAATAATTAACTGTAGTCGCAATCCATGCAGAATTTCTATAGTTCGTGCAAGCCTTTTATCATGATTCAGTTAGTCCTGAATTAATAATTAAGCTCTGACCCTTTTTTTCTCACAACGGTATCCTTGTTATTTACAGAGAGTCTTTCAAACTTATTTTCTTAACAATATTGCCAATTCAATTTTACTTTTTGCCCGGAGGGTCCGAGCATGAGTACATTTAATCAGCCTTCGAACGACAAGTTGTTTGTGGCGAGAGCGCTCGAGGCAAGCATCCATATAGGCCTCGTTGGTCTCGTCATATTTTGGTGTTTCAAGATCGGTCGGCCGTTCCTTGAAATTATCGTCTGGGGCATCATCATTGCCGTCGCAATCCATCCCATCTATCACCGGCTGAAGTCCGCCCTAGGTGGACGTGATCGCCTAGCGGCAACCCTGATAACACTTCTTACACTGATCCTCCTGCTCGTTCCGACCATCATGCTTTCCGATTCCCTCATCGACTCTGCACGGGAGTATTCGGCACAACTCAAAGACGGGTCACTACGTGTGCCTCCCCCATCGGAGAGCGTCAGATCCTGGCCGGTCATCGGCGAACCTTTATACAAGTTGTGGAGCCTTAGCTCAGAAGATCTGGGAGCTGCGGTGAGCAAGATGGCGCCCCAATTCAAAAAGTACGGTATCTCGCTGTTGTCCGCCGCTGCTGATGCCGGGGTCGGGATTCTGGCATTCGTGGTTTCGATCATTATCGCCGGTGTTCTGCTTGCAAATGCCGAGGGTGCGCAGCAGGCTGCGCTGGCATTTTTTACCCGGCTTGCAGGTGAAAGGGGGGCGAAGTTCGTCGAAGTCGCGGGGGCAACGGTGCGAAGTGTTGCCCAGGGCATTCTGGGCGTCGCCATAATCCAGTCGCTCCTGGGAGGGCTGGGTTGTCTCGTGGTCGGCGTGCCTGCTGCGGGGCTTTGGGCCCTGCTGGTGCTGCTTCTTGCTGTGGTTCAGCTTCCCACTATCTTGGTCTTGGGGCCGATTATCGTCTACGTGTTCGCCACCAGCAGTACGATTACCGCAGTTTTGTTTGCGATCTGGAGTATCCTCGTCGGCATAAGTGACGCCTTTCTTAAACCCCTCTTGCTGGGTCGTGGAGTCGACGTTCCCATGCTTATCATCTTCATTGGAGCAATAGGCGGCTTCATCACATCGGGCATCATCGGCCTCTTCGTTGGCGCGATCGTTTTCACGGCCGGCTACAGGCTTTTCTTAACATGGCTCAACGAGGATGCACAGCCGCAACCAGAACCAAGCAAATCTGAGTAGCGACCACCACGTGGAGTAGGGTCGGACCAGGTTAATTAGTTGATTTTTATCGAAAAGATATGTAAGTATAGTCATATTCTGGGCCAATAATGCTCTTTTTGCCCCCAAAATCGCCGTTATTGGCCCGATCCCCCTCAGCCATTCACGTTGAGATAATCTCTTGAGCCAATTTTTCACTACACTTAAATGACAGACAACATGGAAGGAGGATGGGTTATGAAAAAGAGTTTGACGTGTGTCTTGGTTATCATGGGAGTTCTGCTGCTTGCCACCTCGGCTTTTGCCGGATCAGACCCGGTGACTACCGTAACCGAGGGCTGCAAGAAAGAGATCAACACCTACTGCAAGACGGTCACTCCGGGTGAGGGACGCATCCTGGCGTGTCTCTACGCCCACAGTGAAAAGCTCTCGAACCGCTGCGAATACGCGCTCTATGATGCTGCGGCCCAGCTCGAGCGTGCTGTTGCCGCGCTGACCTACGTTGCCAATGAA
>JASFEM010000178.1:0-7063 GCA_050124835.1 Syntrophobacterales bacterium
GAAAAACCGCTTTTGGCCATACGCAACCTGAGTTATTTCTACGGTGATCTCCAGGCACTTTTCCGGGTTAACCTGACGGTGTGTGCAGGTCAGATCGTTTCGATTGTCGGGCCGAATGGCTCGGGCAAGACTACTCTCATGCAAGCCGTGGTCGGCCTCCTGAGGCCGGTGCAGGGAGAAATCAGCTACATGGACGAGTACATCCATGAGCTTCCCGTGCATGAGGTGGTGCGTCGGGGTTTGGTGTATGTACCAGAGGGCATGAAGACCTTCCCTCTCATGAGTGTAATGGAGAACCTCGAGGTCGGTGGTTATATATCGCGGGAGCGAAAAGCTAGCCAACTCTCCCTGGTTTTCGAGCTTTTTCCTACCCTGGCGGATAAGCGTTGGCAGCTGGCCAAAACCCTCAGTGGCGGGCAAAAGCGTATGCTGACGCTTGCCCGCGGCATTATGAGTGGTGGTCGCCTCCTCATGCTGGATGATCCTTTTCTGGGTCTGGCTCCCAAGGATGTGAACAGGCTCTGCAATACCCTGAGGCAGATTCGCCGCCACGGCTTCACCCTGTTTATGGCTGGCCAGCACGTGCGCAGGATTCTGAGTGTGGCGACGCGGGCCTATCTTATTGAGGAAGGCAAGATCACCCTATCCGGGACCGGAGAACAACTCCGCGATCACCCCCATCTCCAAGAAAGCCTTTTTGGAATCGTGGCAGAGGCGGGATAAAGAACGATGTGAGATGTGAGATGTGGGATGTGAGTTGGGAGATATAGGACGGGACCTCTGAAAGCGTACTTAATCCCAAATCCGAAATCCGAAATTCGAAGCACGAAACAAATCCAAAATCCGAATTCTCAAATGTTCAAAACCTGACTACCAAAAAAGAATTCTAAGTGTTTTGGTCATTTGAAACTGGGGACCCGCCCGAAGGGTGGGGAGTCCGGAGGAGCAATTTTGGAAATTCGAATTTGTTTAGTCCGCCTCCGGCGGATCGATATTCGGATTTCGAATTTGGCTGCTGATTAGCCGCGCCTTGATTTCTGTGTCTCAGCGGTTTAGTTATTTCCCGCACACTAGTATGGTGGCACCATGATCGATGTCCATTGTCATCTTTATTCCGACAAATACGATCATGATCGCGACGCGGTGATCAAACGCGCCGAGAAGTCCTTGACCGCGGTGGTAATTTCTGCGGTTGATCCCACAAGTCTTCGGAAAAGTCTGGCCATTCGTCGGCAACATCCTGACTTCATTTACGTAACTGCCGGCATACACCCCAGAAAATCCGCAAAGCTCAAAAGAGTGGAGCGAGTCCAATTGTGGCAGACCATCGAGAATGTCAAAGAAGAAATTGTCGCAGTGGGAGAGGTTGGCCCTGACTTTTACCGTACCAAAGATTCCCGCTTGCGCCAACGGCAACTCTTGGTCCTCGAGGAAGCTTTAGAGCAGGCTGAGTCCCTAAACCTTCCGTTGGTAATTCATGCCCGCCAGGCAGAAGAGGCCGCTTTGGAAGTGGTAACTCAAAGTCGAACGGATGTCCTGTTCCATTGCTTTGCCGGGACCAGACAAATTGCCAAAAAAATTACCGGTCAAGGCTTTTACCTGTCATTTTCAGCTATTCTTCTTTTTAGTCGCGACATTCAAAAGGTTGCCACAGAGGTACCTCTAGAACTCATTCTCACTGAAACCGACAGCCCGGCCTTATCCCCCAAGCCCAATCGGTCCAGAAATGAACCAGCTTTTCTAGAGACGATTGTTTCTCGTCTGGCGAGCTTGCTTCAATACCCCTCAAAAAAAGTAGCTGCTCTAACTGCGGCAAATGCCCGAAGATTTTACCGCCTCGACGCTCTATAGTGCTTGCTTTTCTAAAATACTTCTTGATAAACTGGTCTGCTAGATTTGCCGATCTGTATTGTTCACGAATCTGCTGGTTTCGTGATTAATTCGGGCCAGGGACTATTCCTCCTGCAATAATTCCGATCAGATAACTTTCTGTCATCCATATAATGTTGGAACAATGTAAAACATTTATTGCCTTAACTCCGCAAGAGCGCTTGAAAGCTGAGCTATTCCCTCCGCTTACGCTCGGTCTGCTGCCCTTGCCGAGCGGAGTTGAATACATATGCGTATCATGTGGAATAAGGGGTTGTGGCCATGCCCCTTGTTGACTAGGTATTCACCGCTCCCACTTCTGAAGTGCGTGTGATTGCGAAGTATGAGTCAATACTAACTCGCTGAATATATATTTTTCTAATATCTTGAATCAATGAGCTACGGAGGGATGAACCATGAGTGAACCATTGAAAGCAGGTATGACCCATGAAATGGAACGGCAAGTTACTGAGGATTTGTCGGCGCAGAAGGTTTTTCCTCATGTGCCCAACGTCTATGCCACCCGAGCCATGGTTGGACACTTCGAGGAAGTGTGTGCAGCGATGGTTTTGCCCCATCTTGGTGAAAAGGAGCAAACTGTTGGGATTGGCATGAAATTCAAACACATGGCGGCCACGCCGATTGGAATGAAAGTGCGCTTCAACGCCAAACTGGTCGAGGTTGACGGCAAGAAACTAACCTTTGAAGTTGAAGGCTTCGACGAGGTGGACAAGATCGGTGAGGCCACCCACGAACGTTTTATTATCAATGCCGAGAAATTCAACAGCAGGATGGCCGAGAAGGCCAAGAAAGCATAGCGCAATACAATCCAGCGAGCAGCTGACAGCAAGCAGCAGGCAGCCATTCACACCAGGCACCTAGAAGACTATTCCCAGTGTTTTGTTGCAGTGCCTGGTCTCTTCTGCCAGCTGCAATCTGCTCGCTGCCAGCTGTTTAGTGCCTAGTTCCTGGTGCCCAGTAGTTACAGTGGGCAGATCATATAGGAGGTATCATCATGTCACCTCACCCGGTAAGTCGATTGGATGCCATTCTAAAACCCAAGAGTGTGGCTGTAATCGGTGCTTCAACCAGCCCTGATAAACTGGGACATGAGATTCTAAGAAACATCTTGGACGGGGGTTTCCAGGGGGCTGTCTACCCAATCAATCCAAAGGCTGACACTATCTTGGATCTTTCCTGCCACGCGAATGTCAAAGATATTCCCGAGCCGGTTGACATGGCCGTTCTAATCATCCCGGCTCGATTTGTGCCCCAGGCAGTCCAGGATTGCGGTGAAAAGGGGGTTCAAGGTGCGGTGATCATTACCGGTGGATTCAGCGAGGCTGGACCAGAAGGTGAGGAATTGCAGAATCAGACAGCGGAAATAGCGCATAAATACGGGGTGAGGCTAATCGGCCCCAACTGCCAGGGAGTGAATAATCCCCATCACCCGATATGCGCCTCCTGGCCCCTACTCACCTATCGTGGCAAGGTGGCAGTCATTTCCCAGAGCGGCACCGTGGGAGCTGCAATGATGGACTGGTTCTCCGAGGAAAAGCTTGGTGTCTCTAGCTTTGTCAGCATGGGCAACCGGGCCGATGTGGACGAAGCCGACCTTATCGACTATTTCAACCAAGATCAAAACACTGAGGTTATCGCAGCTTACATTGAAGGAATAAAGCGGGCTGACCGCTTTGTGGAAGTAATGGAAAGGTTGCAGAAACCTCTGGTTGTTCTGAAGTCCGGTCGCACTCCCAAAGGCAAGGTGGCTGCAGAGTCACATACCAAAGCCCTCGCCGGTGCTGATGCCATTTACGATTCTCTATTTAAGAAATACAACGTTTGCCGAGCCTACACCATCGAAGAATTTTATGACTACGCCAAGGCAGTCGCTTATCTTAAGCCACCCAAAGGTAACAACATTCTCTTTATTACAACCTCGGGCGGCGCCGCTATTCTCGCCACTGATCAGGCCGAGCAGGAGGGGCTTGATGCCGCCCCCTTACCGCCCCAAGTGGTTGAAGCTATCACTCCCCTAATACCGGCCCATGCCATTAAGGCTAATCCCATAGATCTAACCGGCGATGCCACGGCCCAGATGTTTGGTGATGTTATCCGGGAAACACGGGATCACTTCGACACTCTGGGGGTTATCTTTGGAGACCCGGTGGAAGGTGCTTCAGAAGTTGTAACTCCGGGAGCCAATGAATTGGTCATCTTTCTCGGCGGAGCAGACGTGGAGCGACGAGAACGTGAACTCATGCATCTAAATGGGATACCCGTATTTCCCACACCGGAAAGGGGTGTCAAGGCGCTGGCCCAGGTCATGGACCGCCATGCACTTGCTGCACCTCAAAGACCAACCCTTACCCTTTCGGCAACTGGAAGGCAGTTACCACTGCACGAATCCCTTTCACTTATCTCTGAAAAAGGATTGGCCTGTGCGCCTTTCGCCCTGGCGGACAGCCCGAGTAGTGCCCGTGAAATAGCCCAACAACACGGATTTCCGGTAGCTCTCAAGATAAGCTCCCCCGACATAGTCCACAAAAGCGATGCTGGTGGGGTCCAACTCAACCTGGACACCCCAGAAGCAGTGGAAAAAAGCTATCACGAGCTTTTGGACAGAGTGAGTAACGCATTTCCGGAGGCGAAAATAGATGGTGTTTTAGTAAATAAGATGGCCCCTCCAGGCCAGGAAGTCATCATAGGCTTGAACCGTGATCCCCAGTTTGGCCCCATCCTCCTTTTTGGGCTTGGTGGAGTTTTGGTGGAGATTTTCCGGGACGTGGCACTCCTCCACTCCCCGGTGACCAGAGAGGACGCTCTTGGGATGATTCGGGAGATCAGGGGCTACCCGGTCCTGGCTGGGTATCGAGGACAGTCAAAAGTAGATGAGAACGCCCTGGCCGATTGCCTCCTGGCAGTGGTCAAACTCGCTGAAGAACATTCGGATATCGTTGAAATCGATTTGAACCCGGTATTTGCCTATCCGCAGGGGGTGCTGGTGGCAGATGCCAGAATTATCATGCGCAAGGACGGTTGATTCTTTTTTCTATTAACTATCAGAAATTTCCGGTAAAATAGGGGTTGTCAAGGTTTCACGGTTGAGAACGGCCAGCCTCAGTGCCGGTAAACGTGCGGATCCCGTTAAAGCGTTATATTGGGAAGAAGGATATAGACGAAAATGGATGTGCCGAATTGGCTCGCGGTGCGGCTCAAGAACCAGTACCCCATGCTGCATTATCTCACCGACCGTACCTTCGGAGTGGAAATCGAGTTCTACGGACTGCAGTACATTGTCACTCCGCTTGATGGAGGCATTATCAAGCCATACAATATTTCCGCCAGAGCGAGGGATGGCCGACGTTTCCACCAGCTTTGTTCAGACGCAAAGATTACCTTTGGTACTGACCGAGACTCTTGGCACTTTGAGCAAGACACATCGGTAAGAGGTAAACGTCATACGCAATACGGCGCCGAACTTGTCAGTCCAATACTCCGTGGTCTTGAAGGTCTGGTCCAAGCCTATAGTGCTTTCCAGTTCCTCAATGAAATCGAAGGGGTAGACATTGATGCGACGTGTGGCTTCCATGTTCACCATGGGGTTGACCGGGAGATGTACCGCTGTGAGCAGCTCAAAGAGCTTGTTAGAATCGTCCACCCCATGGAAAACCTCTTTTACCTTCTCATCCAGGGAGAGCGCCAGAACAGAACAACCTGCCGCCCCATGGAAATTGATGTGAAAGCTTTTTTGAGACAATGCGATCCCGTATGTGGGCCAAAAGACTGCCGCCTAAAAAAGATCTGGTATTCGCCTGAAAATCGCTACGATCCTTTAAAGGCAGAACATCCGCGTTATGACACGACCCGCTACCATGGGCTGAATCTCCACTCGTACTGGTATCGCTCCACTATTGAATTCCGTTATCATTCCGCCGTGCTCCAACACGTTGACGAAGCCATGCAGTGGATCATCTTCAGCCAGTTTCTCGTGGAGATGAGCCAGGGAAATATCCCAACCATTTCCTTTTACACAAACGGAAACAAGTGGCTGCAAACAATCTATGTAATCTACCACGCACTAGGTTATTCGGATCGCATCAAGAGTGATTCCAACTAGGATGAAGTGGGCAATTGCCTGTCATCTCCGAAACTCGCCCTCGTGCTCCTTGTGATAGTGTCCAAATGCTGTTCCTGTAGTCCTCGAATGAATTAGTTCAGTAAACCTATCAAACAACCGTAAGGAATGACATGTGTGATATTTTTGCCTTATCTGCTGGATATAACTACACGGCCCAAGAATATTTACCTGTGTTCGCAGAAAAGGCCAAACAAAACATGAATGGCTGGGGTATTGGATTTTATCGCAATGGCATTGCTTTCGTGGAAAAATCCTCAGAGCAAGTATTCGCAGGTGATCAGATCCATGAGAGCTTCCAGCGATTGGCCCGGGTCATTGACAGCCGAATTATCATCTCTCACATAAGCTGTCCGTTAAGCGGTGGTCGTCATAGTGCTCACAACAATCCTTTCTCCCTGACCTTTTTAGACCACACCTGGCTTTTTGTTAATGTCGGCAAAGACCAGGATATTGACCAGTACCAAACCGTCAATGAACCCCGTATAGAGGCTGAAGGCAAAGCTGCCAGGATTCTTGAATATCTGAGAGATGAGTTGCTAAAACGCGTGGAAAACTACCCTTATGGGAGCCTATATGGGACACTGCGCGAAATCATTCGACAGCTCTTGGCCGACTACCCCGGCCTTTACATGTTTTTCCTGGCCAACGAATCGGTGCTTTTTGGGTTTTCCAACTTCCGGCGATTTTTGTTACTGAAGAGAACTGAAACGATTGGAGACGTTCTGGTTATCACCTCAGTTGGAGAACGGCTCAGTTCAGGAAAATGGATACCCATCAAACCTGAAAAGAACTCTTTGGGCAAACTAATGGTTATCGCTGGTCCGGATGTACTTTATTCAGGAGATATATAATTGTCCGTTGTCCGGAAGCGCTATTGCCCAGCCGTCAGCTAGCAGCAGACAGCAACTTCTGATTGTCGGTAAAAGTTTTTTGCTGTCAGCTGTAAGCTGTCCGCTGTCGCCTGTAACATAGCGCTTTGTAGTGAAAGAAGTAAGCCAGATGTGCGACTTATTTGCTCTGTCGGCAGGAGAGGATTACTCGGCCCCCAAGTCT
>JASFEM010000179.1:0-6951 GCA_050124835.1 Syntrophobacterales bacterium
AAGGATTCAACTGCTGGTGCCAATCACGGGACCGACTTCAATAGCATTGCCTATCTTTCCAGTTGCCCCGAAAGTTGGACTATTGAAGTCGGTCCCGTGATTGGCACCAGCAGTTGAATCCTTTATCGCCCCTGCTCCACCACTCGTCTCCCTGAGATGCCAGACGGTCGTGTAGTTCGAGTTCCAGACCCCGGTTGGGTTCTCGGTGGCGCCGCAGACACTGCTGTGGCCAAAGTGCATATAAATGGTTGTATCGGAGGTCGCAGAAAGCGTGGGCACCCTTACCCAGGCAACGAGTTCACCGGCAGCACTGTCGTATTTTTCTATCTCGTGATCCAGTCTGGTAGTCTGGGTCGCGTCTGAAAAGATGATGTCGTAGCCATTGCTGTTTTGCACGTAGCCACAGTTACCTGTGGTTTTCAAGGAAGTGTTAGTGAGACTGATGAGTACAGGAAAATCAGTGAGATCAGAGGTGCCACTCACCTTTGAAGAGTCTATAGTGAGCGGTATGGAGCAGGAAAATTCGGCTATGGGCGGAACAGTACTGGGGCAGTTGTTCACCACGCTGTAAAAGGACGAAGGAGAATTCTGGTTGTTGTAACTTGTTTGAATCCACTCCGCTGAGCGGGCTGTCTTGGAGAGACGGACTTCTTCGATGCGGGCATCCGGCCACCCCCATGTATTCCTGCCAATAGTAAGATTATCTGCAACATCAATGCTGCCAATTAAACTGATGCCGCTTGTATCTACCTGAACACCATCCTTATACCCACGAACCAAATTATTGGTCCGATCAACTACACCTACAATGTATGTCCAGGTGTCCAATGAAAAGGGTATAGCAGCAGTCCTGCCCCATTCATACTCTCCACTCTGTTCATTAATTGAAAAGTAAAAGGTATTTGAACTGGAATCTACTTCTATTTGATAACCCGACTGATAACTGCTCTTTCCTTTCAGAATAATTTGCTCCCATACTCCTCTATGGCTGTCCATGTTTACCCACAGACTAAGGGTCATCTCTCCCGTACCAAAATTTAGATGTTCGTCAGCCGGGTCACCCCAATCCACTTCACCATTAGTATAAAAATCGAAAGCATTGTCCATCTTACCAGTTGCGCTTCGTGTTACTGTTCCGGTCACAACCCCGTCGGTATTGTATGAAGTCGAATCTTGGGTGTCACCGCTGGTGTCGTCTAAGTGCCATACACCCACGTAATTACTGTCCCAAACCCCGGTTGGGTTCTCTGTGGGACTGGTCACATTGCTATCGCCAAAATACATGTAGATGTCTGTGTCGGCGGATCCGGAAAGAGAGGGAACCAACACCCAGGCGACAAGCTCCCCTGTGGCTGCATCATATTTCTCAATCTCGTGGTGAAGCTGAAGGGTTACGGTCGAGTTGGTAAAGACAATGTCGTCACCGTCAGGATCCGTGACGAAACCGCAGCCGGATGTCGTCAGGGAATCGTCCGTGAGACTGATGAGAACAGGGAAGTTTTCCGAGGCGAAAGCCACCTTGGTATGATCGATGGTTATCCTCATGTTGCAGGAATAACCAGCAACGTCACCCGCAGTAATGGGCGTTCCTAGACTTCCCCCTCCCGAGGAATTCACCGTGATGGTTATCCCCTCATCATCAAAATATGGGGGCGTACCGTCATCGTCTACTCTGAACGTAACATTTGTATAAGTGCCAGCATCCCCAACGCCGGGAGTCCAGCTGAAGGTCTGGGTGGCTGGATCGAATGTTGCTCCTGTGGGCAGATTACTGGCGCTATAGGTGAGGGTGTCACCAGTATCCGGATCCGTGGCCGAGATGGTGAATTCCAGCAACTGACCTTCGTCTACGCTTTTATTGCCAATGAGGTCCAGCACTGGATAATTGTTTGTGGACCCGCTGCCTCCTGCACCGCACCCTGCAGCCCATTCCAGGGAACGCTGGAGCAGGGTCTCAAGGTCTGTAGTCCAGTTTGAGGGATTTGAATCGAAGCTGGGAAAGCCCACGCGTCTGTTGGCCGCAGTTCCGCTGTCCAGGGTGGCACCGGTGTCGAAGGTAAAGAGCGTTGGGTCGCCGCCGGATGGGGTTTGGGCGAGCAATTGGCCTCCGGAAGCCAGACTCGAGGGCAAATTGTTAATATTCGCACCAGTACTGTAAATGGTCAGACTGCCGGTGGAAAAGTTTTCGGTGATGTAGTGGCTCTGGCTCTCGGTCGTGAGATTTATGGTAGTTCCCCAATCAGCGCCACCATTTCCCGTGGACCCATATTCCATCTCATCCCACAACCAGCATTCATCATCGACGATACCGATATTCAGGTCCCTAGCCTTGGTATTCACATTACCGCTGCTCACCGACTCACTGATGTACATGACGTCATTGTTGGCCGCGGCGGTATCGTAGACAGTCTGAGAATCGAAGTCGTTGATCGTACTAACAGTCCACCCCCAGCTTTCAAAGAGTGTCTGTTTGGCTGCATCATACGGCTGTGAAGTGTCAGTTCCCACTACCATGACCAGGTTTGTCCCGCAGCTGGAGATTACACCTCCTCCACAACCGGAAGCCCAGTCCAAGGAACGCTGCACTATGGTTTTCACGTCCGCATTCCAATTTGTGAAGGTAGAATAGCTAGTGGGAATGCCCACGCGACGGTTTGGCGCGGTCCCACTCGTAAGAGCAGCGCCGGTTTCAAAGTAAAAGAGCGTTGGACTGC
Organism: Syntrophobacterales bacterium; assembly: GCA_050124835.1. Classification (GTDB taxonomy): domain Bacteria; phylum Desulfobacterota; class Syntrophobacteria; order BM002; family BM002; genus BM002. The sequence continues at coordinate 2,715 of JASFEM010000179.1, forward strand.
CCGAGTTATTTTCAGTAGCCAGCAATTGGCCTCCAGAGGCCAAGCCCGCCACCATATTACCTATACCGTCCTGGCTACTGAAAATCATCATGTTGCCAGTTGAAAACACGCTGGTGATGTAATGGCTGTTGTTACTGATGTTTATGGTGGTGTGGAGGAGGTCTTGATCCGCAGTGGTAGTAAATCGCATCTGATCCCAAGTGTAGTTCTCTTCATTTACTATGCCAATGTCCAGGAGCGTGGCCTTGGTACTCACAGAGCTACTTGAACAGGATTCACTGATATACATGACGTCGTTATTGGCCGCGGCGGTATCATAGGTTCCCTGGGCAGCAGCAGCGGCTATGGAAGTTACCGTCCAGCCCCAGCTCTCGAAAAGTGCCCTCTTGCCGGTATCATCAACGTCAGTTGTAGTGGTACCATCACCGGTCACCATCACCAGATTTTTTGTTCCTGCCGGCTTGATGGAAACACCACCAATGGCCCAGTGGTTGTAAACCGGGGAAGCCACTTCAAAACCCCACGTCATGGTGACCGATGGTGATGCGCCCGCGTCGGTCCCTCCCGCCCCATAATTGCCATTGGCGGTAGTGGTATTCCATTGCACATCCTGTCCAGTGACTGCCGCATTAATTGGGTCGTACTCACACGTGACGACGCCAAAGACGAGCTCTCCTGGAGCTGAGGCAATGTCCACGCTGGCTTGTGTGGTGTCGTCACCGATGGCAGAGGCGAAGGCTCCGAGGGGCGTGGTCTGGTCAACACCTGTAAAGGTCATGACCCCGGCAATCGCCCCGTAGTTGAGGGCACTACTGAAATTTATGACCACATCAGCAGTGCCAGGATCCGGAGCAACAAGACTGTAGATATAGACCATGGCATCATTGCCATTGGCCTGCTCCCCCACTTTGGTGAGGGCGGTGCCACCGTAGGTGACCCCCGTGACCGTCTCGTTGTCGTTGACATTCACGTTAATACCTACAAGCATCAAGCGATCCGAGTCTGAACCAGTAGTGTGAGATACGGTCATACTGCTATCTGTATTGGTGGCGGTTGTACCAGTAGTCTGAGCATCAATACTCAAACAAGCTCCCTGCGCTGAGGTAGCGGCAAATAGGATCACAAAGGTAATGAAGCTTAGAACAAGCAAGTATTTCAGGTATTTATTATGTCGATATAATAAGTCATTCATTGGAACCATCCTGCAAAAAGGCTTACTCCTTTTGTCCGTTGTCCGTCTTCCGTTGCTCATATCGTTCAAGCCGTTCAAATCGTTTAAACCGTTAAAATCGTCAAAACCTCGCCAATCGCGAGTCTGTAATTTGGCAATCCGCAATTCGAAATTCGCAATTCTGCCCTCTGTCTTCTGTCCTCTGTCATCTGACCGTCTCGCTCGTCTCGCCCGACCTACCGTCTCGCCTAGTAACTCGTCCTCAAACCTACCAAACTCACACCATCCGGTATTTTGCTGTGATATACGGTGACCGTGATCTTGCGGCAACCCGAGCCTGCTTGGGGTGTGGAAAGATCATTACAACTAACGTCCGTCACAGCCACCTCTCGCTCGTAGTCACCATACCCACTCACTGCGCTTCTGGACTCCGCAGTAATAGAACCGGTTGTCTCAGCACCAAGTTCCTCCAATTTTTCCAGAGCCAAAAAGTAGGCGATGGTAGCAATCTCCGGCACGTCACTCTCACGGACCGCATTCAATAGAGGCAGCCCAATGGCCGCCATGAAAATAGAGACCATCACGATGATGATGACGACTTCAACCAAAGTGAAGCCCGCCGCATCGCGGGAAATCTGCAATCCGAAGTCCGAAATCCGAAATCTCATGAACTACTCACCCTCCCCGTGTAACTATCCACCGTGATTGTTTTCGTGTCGGCTCCGGCGCTAAGGGTTACAGAGCTGCCCCCACCGGTGGTGGGTTCTCCCAATGAATTGAAGGTAAACGTGGCACCGCTGGAAATGGACACATTGGAGGGAAGGTTCATAGTCAGCGAATTGACCGTGTAATAGGTGTAGTTGGTGGTAAAAGTAATGGTTTTGGGCGCGTAGGTAGCCATGGCCAGTTCCTGCGTGTACCGAATGTCAGCTACGACCATTGCTGCCCCACCCTGCAGTGAAATGGCAGTCGTATCCAATAACTTCGGCACAACGCTCACCGCCAGAATGCCAATGAGAACCACTACCATGATGAGCTCTACTATGGTGAAACCTCTGGAATCAGCTGCAACCTGGAAGTTGTCTCTGTAATTAACTCGCTGCTCAAGGATCATTGTGTTTTTTGCATCAATCATACGCCACAAGAATTACTGTCTGTTGACGGTAACAGTCCCTATTAATAGATTTTCCCGCAACTTACCGCATTTCATATTGTGCAATTCATATGCCAGGTTCGCAGGGGGGTACGTGCGGGCGGGTCTTGCTTGGGTAATGGCTATGCGGCAACTAAATAGACTCCTCCTCCTTGATGGTGGAGAATGAAGGTGGGGGCTAATAAATATAGTTGATTCAACTACTTATTCTTTCCTCCCTCCCCTCTGTTTCCTCCCACCAGGGGAGGGATAAGGGGTTGCAGGAGGAATGTGAGTTATTTGTTATAGACAATCTTAGGATCTGGGTTTACATTACTTGAAATTTTTAATTTGGCCATTTGGCCAGACTATTAGCTAAACTGTCAAGAAATTAGGATCGAATATTTGCTCGTTTCATTTTAGAAAATAATTTTGCGGCCTGGAAGTTGCTAGTGGATCTTGTATTCACATCAATAGAGGGAAAGATAAGAAAAATTTGTATTAAGACACTGCGATAGAAACGATCTCAGGAGTGTGAAGACATGTCTAAATTGAACGCAAGTGTTCTTAAGAGAGAAGAAATGGACGCTTCTTCTGATTTGCCGCTTTCTATCATAATTCCAGTTTTCAACGAGGAAGAGAATATAAGACTTCTTCACGAACGCTTGACCGTCACCCTATCCGAGTTGGGACGTGAATATGAAATCATCTATGTGGACGATGGCAGCACTGACGCCAGCTTTGATCTCCTACAGGACGCTGCTCAAAATAATGAAAGTGTAACGGTAATCCAACTCAGCCGTAACTTTGGCCAGACTGCAGCTATTGCGGCCGGAGTAGATCATGCGCAGGGAAAAATGGTTGTCCTGATGGATGCTGACCTCCAGAACGACCCTGCCGATATTTCCACCGTTCTGAACAAACTTGAAGAAGGTTACGATCTGGTCAGTGGCTGGCGTATCAATCGCAAAGACCCATGGCTGACACGACGGTTGCCTTCGCGGATAGCGAATTCCTTGATTTCATGGGTTACTGGTGTGCGCTTGCATGACTATGGCTGCACGCTCAAGGCTTATCGCCAGGAGGTATTTGACGGCTTTCGGCTCTATGGGGAGATGCACCGTTTTCTCCCTGCATACGCTGCTCAGGTAGGAGCTCGAATCGCCGAAGTCCCTGTGAGTCATCACCCCCGACGTTACGGAAAATCCAAATACAACCTCAAGCGCACATTCAAGGTGGTGTTGGACCTGCTGACCGTCAAGTTCCTCAGCAGTTACGCCAGTAAACCGATCTATCTGTTCGGCAGTCTGGGACTCCTTTTAATAGGGAGCAGTCTGGCAATTTTGGGTTATCTGGTGTTGGATAAACTGCTGCGGCAACGCTCACTCATAGAAAGCCCGTTACTGCTGATGACGGTGATGCTTTTCATCCTGGGCTTTCTGTCTGTGTTCATGGGGTTGATGACAGAGCTGTTGTTACGGACCTACCACGAATCTCAAAACAAACCTACCTACGTGGTACGCCAGGTTATCCATCGGCGGGAGTAGTGTTAAATGTGTGGAATTTGTGGGATGGTCCGCGCCGAGCCTGCCAGAGCCTTAGAGCCACATCTCATTGACGCGATGTGCAGGACCATTGTCCATCGCGGCCCGGATGAGCAAGGCATCTACGTGCAGGGACATGTTGGGCTAGGATCCCGCCGGCTCTCCATCATTGACCTGGAAGGGGGAAAACAACCCATCCACAACGAGGACAAGACGATCTGGATCGTCTCTAACGGCGAGATCTACAACTACCCAGCCCTAACCCGCACGCTCGAGCAGCGTGGGCATCGCTTCTACACCCGCAGTGACACCGAGACCATAATCCACGCCTACGAAGAATTTGGTGACGAGTTCTTGCACCATTTGAACGGCATGTTCGGTTTTGCTCTT
>JASFEM010000180.1:0-6888 GCA_050124835.1 Syntrophobacterales bacterium
GCAATCCGGTATCCGGTCGGTGGGTGCAACCGTTTTGTTATGGATCCTGATGGCAGTGCGTAGGGAACCTGTGCTTGAAAAAGACGGCTCCTTGTGGTGGGGACTCGCGGCCGGTATTCTTTTTGCAGCAGAGTTCATTCTGATATACTGGGGGCTCGAATTTACCAACGCATCCCGCTCTGTTATCTTCCTTTATATGTCACCCTTCGTTGTCGCTTTGGGGGCCCAGCTTTTTATTCCAGGCGAACACCTTCGGAAAATTCAAGTTTTGGGACTGTGCTGTGCCTTTGTCGGCATCATCGTCGCCTTTAGAGAGTCGCTAAGTTTTCCCACATATCGACTGCTGATCGGTGACGCCATGCTAATAGTTGCTGCTGTTTTCTGGGGAGCGACCACGGTTCTGATAAAGGCCAGTCCTCTTGTCCGGGTCAAACCGAGCAAAGTTTTGCTATACCAGCTTGCGGTCTCTGCGGTGGTTCTACCGCTGGCGTCTCTGGCAAGAGGTGAAACCGGTATTGTGCTGATGACACCTTTGATTGCCGGCTGTCTGGTCTATCAAACAGTCTGGGTCGCATTTATTACTTATCTGGCCTGGTTCTGGCTCATCCGCCATTATCCCCCTTCGCGTTTAGCATCGTTCACCTTTCTGACGCCACTTTTCGGAGTGCTTGCCGGCGGTCTGCTGCTCAACGAGCCGATTACAGGCGCATTGTTACTTGCGCTGGCTTTGGTGGGTATCGGTATCTATCTGGTGAATCGACCACCTACCGGTCGAGGCTAACCTACCCCGAGTGTGAATTACATACTTCAATCTAAACTTTGCCTCTAGACATAGAGCTACCGTGTCTTGTATTAATCAATAAACAGAAAGAAAATGGGCAATGACGATTAGGTGTGAAAATTGTAGGTATTGGAGGCCTGCACCTGAATCGAACAATCAGGCTGGTTATTGTCATCGTTATGCTCCTGGAGCTTGGGGATCTGGCTATACTGACCTTTTTGATGATGAACCCGTTGAGCAAAAATTCTATTCTGAAACAACATGGCCTTCCACCTGGTACTATGACCGCTGCGATGAGTGGCAGAAGAAAAAAGAATAGCGGAATTGTGTCACATGGAGATACTTTTATTTTCTCAAGAGCCTTTCCTCTCACAGAAAGGAGAGCGATATGGGAGAAGCGATGAACACGGGTATGCTGGCAACAATTATTATTTTTGTCCTGACAATCATCTTCGGTCTTGTTTTGTGGGCTGACGCCAAAAAAACATCTGAGACCGAAAGGGCAGCTCCACCAACCGCAAGACCCACCAGTCCACCGTCAGCGGTTGAAGCAAAATCACAGCCGGATTCATGGAAAAGGAGCGCTGAGCGCTTTAAAAGCTCTGCCGAATAGCAAAAGTCATGGCGTATAAGCGTACGGCTTTGCCGCATTCTGATTCAACCAGGAACAATGCGATTGCGGATTTGGGAAAGAATAGAGCATCCGCCGTCGTCACGCCAAGGCTTGACTATGGCGGACAAGTAAGGCGCAAGGACAAATCAGCTAGCAGGAGGCAGCTGGCAGTAGAAGAAGACGTTCTTAAATAACTCAATATCAAACGATATCTTCCTGGAAAGGGGCATGGGAAGGCGTTGAAGTCGTTATTGTCGTGAACGGTGAACAGTGAACAGTGAACGGTAGAAACATCTCTTCTTCGGCTGAAGTCGTTGAAGTTGTTCACAAGGCTTGACGGGCTCTCTGGATTGGGCGTATGGTGATTTTATAGGGCCTTGTTTTGATCACATAAACTCAATGACCTGGACTGTGCCCTTGTGATCGAGAGCTGCAAGGGGTTTTGCTCCATGCGGTTCTTTAAGAAACCTAAATGCAACGTAGAAATCTTTCTTGCAGCAGAAGGGGAAACATGTCTCTGACGCTTTCTTTTTTTCCGGTTTGTTATCCATCGCAAACCCAGATTGGGAGAACGTTCCGGGTATCAAGCCCGGAGAGTGGCGACTGTCCGACGGAGATTACGTTCGTAAACGACTTCGATACTCCCAAAGATCAGAGAAGATTACACCACGCGATAGACATTTTCGGAGCGATAGGGTTGCACATCGTGGCTACCACGAGTGGAACCGTTGCGCAGCATTGGCAGCAAAGCGTTGCCAGATCATCGGGTCCAGCGGTTGGGCAAAGTGAGGGAGGCGGCTATTATGTCCGACTTGTCGATGATTATGGATACGTACATTATTACGCACACCTCCATCGACCGCCGCTGGTAAGATCAGGTGATAGGGTTCCTGCCGGCCGGGTAATCGGCCTACTAGGTCAAACGGGGCTTTGTGCAAGCTCCTGCCCGCACTTACACTATCAGGTGCGCAGGCCTCTCCGTTTGTCTAGAAAACGTTCTTACAGTATAGATATTGGTGGTAATTGTTACAGTACACGAGGTCGAGAGGCTGTTAACCCATACACGGAACTCGTTCGCTTGTGTATAGCCGCTGGCGGTCGATCTAGCGGTGGCACCAGTTACAAAATCTCAACCCCGATACAGTAGCCTGTGACTTTCCAACGGCCACCCATAACTCAAACGTGATTCAATCGAAATGGAAGGAGATGGCTAATGGAAGAACTGATAAAAACTATGGTGAGCAAAGTAGAGAAAGACGAGATAGTGGGCTACCTGGCCTCCTATTGCACTAAAGGACTCGCTGATGATTATCAGATAACAACTAGTGCCAAAGTAGCAAGCAGCTTTCCGTCTCCGTATCGACTTTATGTGCCGCTACTCGGCAAACTGTTCCACACTATTGCGCAAGGCCATCCGGAGCCGGAGAACCTAATCCAAAGAATAATCATGGAAGCGCATAAAGAGTTTAAAGAAGCCCTGGAAGCTGAACGTAAGGAAGGTGGTGAATTCACTGTAGTTGGGGACCTGTAGAGATGAGGCTACAGCGATAATGGTACAAAGACAGGCCGTGTCAGGTTTTTCTATTTAGATGTTTTGGAAATATTAGATGTACACCCATTATCTCCAGTGGACGAAGGCCCCAACACTTACCCCCAGGCAAGCCACAAATCGGACTACAGACTCAACCACCCACCCCCAGTTACCGAACGATTCTTCATCAAACAGGAGGGATTCTGGCATAAGGTAGAACCATAAAATTGTAAGTCCCAAAGCTGTGAGGATGACAATCCGCCAGGGGAGTTCCAGTTTCTTATTCTTATCATTCATTTTTTGTTCTACCATACAGCTCTTTTTTATTGCGCCTATCCAATTCGGCAATTATGGTGAACTTTGCCCGATCAACCTCTTCTCCTCTTCATGACATTTTTCTTTGTCGACCGCAACCATTGAGTAGCACAAATGAAACCTCTATGAAAAAACTGAAATTGATAGTAAAAGTCGCTTATGGAATCTTGAGTTTTCACTAACGTCATTTGTTTTTTCAGTTGAGGCTGAGTGGAAATGGAAAACTCAAATAGAGCGAAACCCGTGGGCGCTGGAAGAAGCAGCTTCGGGCTCATTGAGACAGATAAGGTTTTCGGCGAACTCCAGCTCGAAAAAGGGAGCACCTTTGTTGACTTGGGTTGCGGTCGGGGAGAATACGCCATCGTCTTTGCAGAAATAGTCGGGCTTGAAGGTCTGGTGTACGCCATCGACGTGTGGGAAGAAGGAATTGCCTCCCTGTCAGAAGAGGTTAAGGGCAGGGGGCTAAAGAATCTGTTACCCATGGTTGCCAATGTGGCGCAAAGGGTACCGCTGGAAGACAATAGCGTTGACGTGTGCTTCATGGCCTCGGTGTTTCACGATCTCGTCCTGGCCAATGTTGTGGACGGGGCACTGGCAGAGGTCGTCAGGGTGCTGAAAAGGGAGGGATTTCTGGTAATCCTCGAGTTCAAGAAGATCGATGGTACACCCGGACCACCTCTGAGCAGCAGGCTGGCGCCCGAAGAGGTTGAGAAGAACGTGGCTCGTTACGGTTTTGCCAAAGAACGGATAGCGGAAACAGGACCGTACACCTACCTGATTACTTTTCAGCTGCAAGGGAAAGCAGGGAGGAGATTTTAGATTGTAGACTTTAGATTGCGGATTTGGGGGGCATAGAGCATAGTGTAAAAGGCACATTTCAAATTTGGTAGCTCGGATTGTGGAATTTTAGCCGCGGCTGAACGCTGGTAGCTGACGGCTTGATAAAACCGGCAAAACTGGCTCAACCGACCAAACAGAGTGATTATTCAGTCCGACCACGGAATGCGAGAGGGGAAAATAGGAAAGCATTCACGGTAAAGCGATTAGCATAAAGGAGAAATTTATGCTACGGCTGAAAATTCTGCTGCCCTTTCTTGCCACCTTCTTTGCAATGGCCCTTACTCTGATTTCTCTTTGTTCACCATGTCGAGCCGAACAAACAGATACCACACCCGATGAACCTAGCGAGGCAGTTTCCACACCAGAAGACACCTCGGTAAATGAGGAAGAGTCTGCCATCAGACGGCGTGAAAGAGAGGAGAAAAGGGCCGGAACCGGCAAGTTTTCATTGAGCACGCATCGGCAAAATTACATTCTTCCTCTCACCTATAACAACCATCTGAACAGGAAACCCTATGATGCTGCCGGAGAAAATGAACCAGATTATGTTGAGGTAAAGTTTCAGATCAGCTTCAAGGTGCTACTGTGGGAGAAAATGTTCTGGGGAAACGGTGACCTTTTTTTTGCTTATACGCAGCTCTCTTTCTGGCAGCTTTACGACAAAGAAATGTCTTCACCCTTCAGAGAGACCAACTACGAACCTGAGATATTTTTGAAATTCGATACGGATTTCAATGTTCTTGGGCTCACGAACCGACTCATCACCATCGGATTTGACCACGAATCAAACGGAAGGGGTGGAACTCTTTCGAGAAGCTGGAACCGTATATTTGCCGTGTTTGCGGCCGACCGAAAAAACTTTGTTGTCGCGCTGAAACCCTGGTATCGTATTCCTGAGGATGACGATGACAATCCAAATATTGAAAAGTACATGGGATACGGTGAACTCCTTGGCGCATATCGGCTGAAAAAGCATGTTTTTTCGCTCATGCTCCGAAACAATCTGCGGCGAAGTAACAAGGGAGCTGTGGAACTCGGATGGAGCTATGGACTCACGACCAACCTGAGGCTATACGCGCAGTACTTTAACGGCTATGGCGAGAGCCTCGTTGACTACGACCACAGCGTAAACCGTATCGGTATCGGTGTGATGCTGAACGATTGGCTTTAGAGATTTTGTGACTGGTGGTCGAATCAAGAGAGCGAATTGAAACTGGGCATGGCTTTCTAACCAGCAGGTGATCTCTTACATGAAGCAGTTATTCGAAGATGGAGGTCTGATATGGCTCACTATATCTATGTCCCGGGTCTAGCTCACAAGGACTGTCTGAGCTCGAAACAAAAGTTTGATGAGAAGATCGCTGACTACTTTGCAGGTGATCCCTTCATAAAGAGTGGGGTCAAGGCGCTACAAGTGAAGGGGGCGAAGGGGATCGACTGTGGCAAGGAGCTGAAATGGCTGGACACCTCCAAGATGCCGAAGGCATTCAAAAAGATGGGAGCTGTCAGCGACAACATTCTCTCGAGGAAAGTGGGTCAACAGCCAAAAGCGCCGCGTAAATTGGGTATATTAGAGCATCCTGATATTGGGTCCCCCTGGTGCCACGTCAAGGAAATGCTTGCCCAGCCTATGCCCATAAATATCAAAGGGAAGAGGGCGCTTAAAACCCTCGGAACGAAGGACATGCTGAATATCCTGGGGCACGGCAATCCACGCGGCGGTTCACTAGGATTCCGTACTTCTACGGTTGAAACTTGCGGCAAGAAGAATTGCACCTCGTCCCACAGGGTGTTCTGGACGGTCGATCCAGTCACTCTCGCCTCGTTGCTTATTGATGAGGGACTTCCGAAGGCTCACAAGAGCATACAAATGGTCCAATGCTTCGGTGCTGGTCTAAGCGAGGAGGAGTACCAGACCGTCCAGTCTTACGCGGAGCGTCTGGCCCGCGCCATGCGAGACCGAGGGTACAAGTCTATCAAGGTAGGCGGCGCTGTTGGGATTGTCTGGGGGCCCGATCTCAAGGTAAGTCCCAAGTTTAAACCCGAATTCGCGCCTGGGGGTGAAAGGTTGCTCATCGAGATAGGGAATAAACAAAATTTCGAGGTGTGCCTTCGCTGGTTCCAAGGCAAGTAAGAAAATTGACGAGAGAATTGGAATCGCTGGTTGGATTAAGCCAATAAAAGCAAAGGGCAGAGGGAAATACAGCGGGCAGCGGATTACTAGGCACTAGGGACTAGGGACTAGGGACTAGGCACCAACGAAGGGACAGGGTGACGCGGGGAGACGGAGACGCGGCGACAATTCAGCAGGCAGATTGCAGCTAGCAGCATGCAGTAAGCACTAGGGACTAGGGACTAGACACCAACGAAGGGACAGGGTGACGCGGGGAGACACGGAGACGCGGCGACAATTCAGCAGGCAGATTGCAGCGGGCAGCCGCCTTCGCCTCACGGCTTCGGCGCCCAAGGCGGGCAGAGGAAAGAGGTCAGAGGATACAAGGTAGAGAATAACTAATAATGGTTAACGAATAACATGTCATTCTGTTAACTGTTTAGTACTCACCGTTCACCCTTTACCGTTTACCGTTCACCGTTTACCATTTACCGCTGGCTGCTGTATTCTTTGATTGCGGATGTTGGAAAGGAGAGGTGATGGAGGTTGGAGAGAAACAATTGAAAGTGAGTCATAGATTGAGTGACTGCCTTTACTGGAATCTTTTCTTTATTGTGCCGATAGTCACTGCTTGCGTGGGCATCTTGAGACACTCGGCTGTGTGGACGATTATTTATATTCTGCTGACAGTGGTA
>JASFEM010000181.1:0-6829 GCA_050124835.1 Syntrophobacterales bacterium
AGATAACTTTTTTGGTGTAATGTTGATTGCTTTGCCCCCTTTGACATTAGAGCAAAAACAATACCAGACATGGTATATATCTAAATACATAGGAAAATCAGTATTTTGTATCGTTAGCTTTGTATTGGTTTGTTAAGCTTTTCGGCAAATTTGGTCAAAAGGCCAAAACTGAATTGGCCAAAAGATTAACTTGATCGGTTGATGTCAGCAGAAATCAAGTGTCTACAGTAACTTACATTGGATTAGCGTTTTGGCTTTTTGGCCAACTGTTAAGTGGGGAAAAGGACAACAAAGGAATAAAGTGGTGAAAAAAAACCACCGGCACCGGATCCTATTATCGAATAGGCAAGACCGGTGGATTCTAACTATTCAGGAAGGCTACCATTTTGAAAGGATGTTGAGATGGAGATGGCTAGCTTCATGTAATGATGAAGGTAAATTCAGTCTATCCGTCACTCCAAAACTATTTCGTCGAGCCAAACGGTGTTGGACACGGTCATAGCTTTATCTTTTTTGGGATTTGAAAATCCAAAGGCCAGTATCAAAACCTTATGAAGATCAGGTTTCGCGGCATAACCAACAACATGATACTTTGTCCATGATGAAGGGACAAAGTCGTCGAAGGGAATTTCTACCTTGATCCACTCCTTGTCTGGCCTTATTACTGTCTTGTTGAAATAGGCGCTGAATTTGCCTTTTCGATTCTTAACCTGGTCATCATAACAAAAGACCGTTACAAGGATTCTCCGTGGCTTGCCAAAGAATGTACTATCTTTGCTGCCTTTCATATAGAAGCTTATCTTTTTGAATCGTGATAAGTCATAAGCGAGCGTGTTATCCAGTTCAACTTCTTTTAGCCGCGCTTTAAATGGACCACCCATCCTGATCGTGGCTGCGCCACCCTGCTGCAACTTATACTCCATTTTTATCGATGAAGAACTGCGGTTGGCTCCTTGGTTTGCATCAATAGAGACGCTAAGTTTTGCGGGCCCCCCGGTCCACTCCAGCCACTTTTCATTCCAATATGGGGACCAGAGGTCATTGTCTTCAAAATCATCGATCAGAAAGGGACCTTGGCCCAGCTTTAGTTCGGTGTTGGGTTTCTTCACTTTATCAGGAATATAGGCCAATTTCTGCTTTTCACTTTCGTATTGATGACGTTCCGCCTCAAGAGACTTTCTCTCCGCCTGAAGCTGCTTTTCGAGTTCCAGCCTCGTCTTTTCTTCTCTAAGTCGTTCAAGCTCTTCCATGAGTTGCTTTGTTGAGTCATCAGTAGAAGTGGGCAAAGCCTCTACTTTGGCAAATTTCGTGGAGAATATGAAGTCACCCCGGTCCAGTTTTGGGTTGTTTATCTTACCGAACTGCGGGTGTTGTCCCCCCCGGCTGTAATTCACTACCTTGTCGTGCAGGTGCATTCCGAGTTCGGAACCGGTGACGTAGCCATCCTTGTTGAGGTCGGCGTCTCCCCTGATGCCTTCCAGGAAAACAATTTTGAAAACCGATTTGTCAGGCACTTGCTCTCCCGCTTCACCCGCAGTGATAAACTGCCGCACGGGGCGGGCGGATTTCTCCGTAATGTCCACTGGGGCAGCTCTTACCATATTGAAAAGAGAACCGGAGAAACAGGAATCAAACATAGCGAGGAAATGCTTGGCCTGTATTTTGAGTGCCAGAGCTTCAATCTCCTTCATGGATATTGCTTTGTCGTCGAATCCAATACGATCCTGGTTTTTCAAAGGGCAGTCAGAGGGGACGAGGTAGCCTAGTTGGGTGCCGTCGGCGAGTTCCAAAGTTTCACCATGGCCGGCAAAGTAAAGGAGTAACGCTCTGTTTTTTTCACTCCCGAAACGGAAAGCCATGTCGTTGAGGCTTGCTTTGAGCTGACTGGATGTGGGGTTGAGGACGAGCTTTACGTCGAAGCCGAAATCCTTAAGAGTGGTCGCGACCTCCCTGGCATCCTTACTCGCGTTGGGCAGGTCCGGCCACTTGTCGTAGTCACTCACTCCGATTACCAGGGCGTAGTAATCTTTGTACAGATAGAAAGTCTTACCCTTTTTGGAAACAACGCTGATACCCCGGGTGGCGGCAAAAAGGTGGGATGGTGGGAATAGAAACACGGAGAGAAGAAGAGTGATAAGAAGAGTGCGACTAAAATGCTTCATGTCCAGCTCCCTCACTTCATCATAAGTAATTGACTCTCGAAATGATTTCGTGAAGGTTTCTCTTAAATGCGCAGATACGGGGCATCGGGACCTGTTCCGATTAGGTTAGGCCTTGAAACAGGAATCAAAGTCACTCAACCCGAATGAATTCAACGCGACGATTTACAGATTGTCCTTTTTCGCTGTCATTGGATGCGATGGGTTTGGTCTCTCCGTATCCCTTCATGATCAATCGGTTGGATTTGATTCCATGACGGGCCATCAAGTAATTTGCCACGGAATTGGCACGTCTTTCGGAAAGGTCTTGATTATACTCCTCTGATCCTTGGCTATCGGTGTGCCCGGCAACCATGAAGACCCCGCCGGCAAGGCCGAATTTCAGGGCCTTTCCAAACTCATCCAACAGTGGATAAGATTCTGGACGGATTTCAGCTGAGTCAAAATCAAAATTGATCAGCGCACCTGCTCTTGGAACGATCTTGGAATCTACAATGCTTTGAAGGCCTCTCAACCGATAGCGCTTGCCATCGATGATCTTGTAGACCTTGCCCTTTTCAGACACATACTCTGTACCCTGGTAAACGGTCGTTCCGTCTTTCAAACTCAAGGCTTCGATAATTTCCTGTTCAGTGGTGGGAAAAACAAGATCATCTGCGCTGACAGAGCCGGTCCATAGAGCCAATAATGCTATTAGAGTTATGACTAAGCTTCCTTTCATAACTCACCTCCCTGGCCATCAATTGACCACTGCTATTGGCAAATCCCCGAACAACTCTTTTCGGGAAAGCCACGGCGTCTGTTCCCCTTTTGTTTTTTTGTTGACATAGGTGGACACGGAATCGACTAACTCCATAAACTCTACAAAGCCATTGCTGTTGGTGTCAACTACTTTTGCCCTTGGGCCAAGACTTTGCACCAGACCATAAGTAAAAATGCCAAAACCACCGCCGATGTCAGGGCTCTCCATAGAGAACTGCCGGCCTTTTGATGCTGAAAAGACCATGACTCCGCCATGGCCGCCAGTGAAAAACTCCTGCGCCAATTCATCATTGGGTACAACAGTCTCGGTGACAACACTGCCCGAGTGGCACGCATCCAGGAGCAAAATCACCCGGCCCTTTATCCTTGAAAGATACTCGCCAAGCAGTGTCCAACTCACCCCTCCATTCTGGGGCTCCTGGAAGTCGCCAGCAGCTGTGAGAAAGTAAAAAGTACCGTCCTTCGCCCTGACCCCATGGCCGGCCATAAAGATCACCACAACGTCATTCGCATCAACCGCGCTTAGAGCATCGAGCACCTCAGTGATGGTGTCCACCGTAGCCATCTCATTGCTGAGAAGATTGTAGCGCACCTCACCAAACAGCTTGCCCTCCTGGCTTTTGAGAGCCTCTATCAAAGCGTTGGCATCTGTGTGAGCAAATTCCAGCTGCCACCTGGAGGAAAGCCTGGGGTAGTCACTGATGCCAATGGCGAAGATGTATAGATTGGGTTTTGCCAAGCCCGCATGTTTGCAGTTCACATCAAGATACTTGGGGTTGCTGGAGAAACCCTTTTCATCATAAGCAACAGCGGTTATCCGGTTGCCACCAGCAAAGAGGGGGACATCCACGAAAAGCTCTTTTTCTTTTGCATTGACTGGAGTTTCCAGGGTAGGTTTGCCATTCACAAACACTCTCACGGACTTAACCTCTTCCAGAGCGGACGCTGATAGCTTAAGTGAATAATTCCTAGCTGAGGTCTCTTTGATGGCGAGATGATCCGCCATTTCAATGTGAGGAGGCCGCGTCATGGATGGAGCCGGAACGCCCGCCTCGAGATTACCGGAAAGTCTGGCCTTGATGATATCCGGCCTTTTGAAACGAGATTCGAATTGTTCAAAGGAAAATGTTTCGTCCCCGGTTTCTTCTGAAAAGACCCAATGAATCAACTGAGTCCCTTCCAGGCTGTTGTGATAATAGCCATCAGGAGTAACAATGATCCATTCTCCGTCGGGGGAACTAATTAGTTTGGCGATTTCTTTGCCACTGTCAGTATCCCAAATTCGTGTTGTTGAATCTCTACTTTCAGAAACCGCAAAGCGACCGTCTGGTGAAAAGCAAACGAAATAAACTGAATCGGCATGTCCCATGAATGTTTGTATTTCACGACCGGTGGAAACGTCCCATAGCTTCAGAGTGTCGTCTGACGCACCCGATAAGGCGAATCGACCGTCAGCGGAAAAGGCGACAGAATTAACCGTATCAGAATGTCCCTCAAAAGCTCTAATCTCGCTACCGCTGGCAACTTCCCAAAGCCTAATAGTGTTATCCCAACCGCCTGATAGGGCGAAACGACCATCAGCAGAAAAGGCAACGGAATTAACGAAGTGCGAATGTCCTGAGAAAGTTGTGATGTTGCGACCCGTCGCCACCTCCCAGAGCTTAATGGTGTTATCCGAGCTGCCCGACAGGGCTAAGCGACCGTCCGGCGAAAAGGTAACTGAATTAATCGGCTGATGGTGTCCGTGGAAAGTTTTCACTTCGCGACCGGTAGGAAGGTCCCATAGCTTTATCGATTTGTTCCAACTCTCCGATGACAGGGCGAGCCGATTGTCAGGTGAGATGGCAAGCGCCTCGATGCTGTGGGAATGTCCAGTAAATGCAGAGAGATTCCTGCCGGTGAAAAGGTCCCAAACTTTGACGGTATTTTCACCCCCAGATAAAGCATACCGGCCGTCGCGTGAGTAGGCCACTTTAGCTTCTGAGGTCCCTGTAAAAGTCCTAATTTTTCTACCTGTTGAGACTTCCCACTGCTTCAGAAGCTTATCTCCACTCCCAGACAAGCTAAAGAATTTGCCTAGTGAAATCTTAAGATCAACACTTGCTTGCCCTTTTAGAGTTCTAACTTCGCGAGTCGTGGAGACATCCCATAGCTTTATGACTTTATCCTCACTTCCTGACACCATAAGGCGACCGTCAGGAGCAAATGCAACAAAGCGAACAGCTTCGTTATGGCCTTCGATCGTTTTCCCGCCGTCAGTGATTGAAATGTCCCAGATTTTTAGGGTGCCATCCTCACCTCCAGACAAAGCGAATTGGCCGTCAGGCGAAAAAGCGACACAATTGACCGGCCCGGTATGGCCTTTAAAGGTTCTCATTTCGTTTCCCGTGGATATGTCCCAAAGCCGCACTGTTCTGTCCATGCTTCCAGACAAAAGGAAACGACCATTGGATGAAAAAGCAACGGAAGTGACCAGCCCTGAATGCCCGTGAAAAGTTACATGTCCAAAGTGACTCGAAATGTTTCGAAGCCTGACGGTATAATCCCAGCCCCCAGATGAAGCTATATGCCGTCCGTCTGGCGAAAACGATACGGGACTGTACATCTCCGGTCTTTTGTACTTTCTTTTTGTATAAGTTTTGACATCTTGCCCCGTAGAGATATCCCAGAGCTTCACAGTAAGGCCGCAGCCTACTAAGACTAAACGGCCATCGGGTGAAAATGAGACAGACTTAACCGTATCCGGATGTCCAGCGAAGGTTCTGATGCTCCTGCCGGTAAAAACGTCCCACAGCCTCACAGCCTTTCCGCTCCCAGATAAGGCGAATTGGCCATCTGGTGAAAAAGCGACGGAATTCACAGATTCAGGATGTCCTTTAAAGGTTCTTATTTCCCTGCCAGTGGAAATCTCCCACAGCTTCATAGTGGTGTCTAGACTGCCCGACAAGAGATAGCGGCCGTCAGCTGAAATGGCTCCAGAAAAAACCTCATCCAGGTGTCCGATCTGAACAACCGCTTCCATTTTCTGCCGAGTCGGGCCACTTTCTCCACGGTGAACATGTGTAGAGGTTGCTTCCGTGCTGCCGAGACTCTCGGTGGCAGATCCAAATAACCGCATAGATTCCACGATCTTGCTTAAATGGGTCGACAGTTCGCTATCAGCAGGGTTGGCCTGGGTAACCGCATCCAGGGCCGGGGCGATGCGGTCTTCGTCAGCAGTCTTGAAAACGAAAACATCCACACTGAAGCTACCTGAATTATCAGCGTAACAGTACTTGCCGAGTTCGTCGAAATTCGTGCTTTTTCGCCCAGATCTTTTGCTGTGCCATACTGGTGTGCCCTTGGGAGTGAGATAAGACCAATCTTTGACGCAAAACACTAGCCGTCCCGCCTCTGTGGTACGGAAAAAAGCGGCGTTGTCGGATTCAATAAGTCGCTTGGGGTAACCATGCTTGCCTATCTTCATGTAGAGCACATGATCTGGCGGTAAATTCTCCCAACGCCCTGGTGCTATTGTCACTCTACCTGAACTCAGGATCAGAACAGGATCGCCGGGGCTAACATGGATACTGGTTCTGGTCCACGGCCGACTTTTGGCGCGTACGACTACACGCTGGTAGAACTTGATGGTATCTGTTGCAGAGGGGGGTACTGTGGCTTGTTTCGCGGAGCAGCTTACAAATGTGAAAGCTATGGAAGCTAATAACAGTCCAAGACTAGGTAAAAAACGACTATTCATAGCGTCCAATTTGGTATTACCTGTGAAAAAACTGAAGGACATGCATATTGTCCTCGCTCAATTCTTCAAGCCTCTGGTTTACAACTGAGAATGCTTCACCGCTTTCCTCCCATGAGACCCGAAGGGATTCATCTGAAGGAGCCACTACGACTATGCCACGTTTCTTGAA
>JASFEM010000182.1:0-6826 GCA_050124835.1 Syntrophobacterales bacterium
TGCTCAGGCCATAACACACCTCCCGTCTTAAGCGGAACCAAACACAGGGTAAAATTCTCGTCAGATCTTTGCTGTGAACTTCTTGGAAGAATATTAAGATCTGACTCCAGTACAGAGGCAACGTGTGCGTTTTATCTCTCCTTCTTTTTGAAAATGTCCTAAAACAATTGTTGTAGGGTCTGAAATTTGTTTCACCAAGCAGGGAAATATCGATTGCGAAATTGGTTGCTTCGGAATCGATCTACCCCGCACAGGCTGGAACCTGTGTGAGCGTTTATGACCCCGAAAAAACCTTAACCCCAAGGCGTGAGCGTGGAGGACGCGATGAAAAAAGAAAAGGAGTTTTACCAAAGGCTGTCGGAGAAAGGGGTCTCGAGGAGAGACTTCATGAAGTTTTGTACCTTCCTGACAGCGACCATGGGGCTGAATGCCACATGGGTACCAAAGGTAGCAGAGGTGTTTGCCGCTCCCAGACAACGTCCGCCTGTCATCTGGCTCCATTTCGCCGAATGCACCGGATGCTCCGAGGCGACTTTGCGGACCATGTACCCGTGGATCGATACACTTGTGCTTGAAATCATATCGATGGAGTACCACGAAACGGTCATGGCCGCCGCCGGCCAACAGGCAGAGGACGCCTTGCACATGGCAGTAAAGAAATACCAAGGTAAGTACATCTGTGTGGTGGAAGGTGCTGTTGCCACCAAGTACAATGGGGCCTACGGCAAGATCGGCGGGCGCACCTTCCTGGAGATTGCCAACGACGTCTGCAAGAAGAGTGCTGCCACCATAGCCATTGGTGCTTGCGCCACTTATGGCGGTATTCAGGCCGCTGCTCCCAACCCGGGCGGTTACAAGGGGGTAGGCGATGCTATCGGGATCAAGACGGTCAACATTGCCGGCTGTCCCCCGAACCCAGTCAACTTTGTCGGCACCGTTGTCAACTATTTGCTTTTGGGCAAACTGCCGGCTTTGGACAGCTTGGGCCGTCCCCTCTTTGCTTACGGAAAAACGGTTCATGATCAGTGCCCGCGACGCGGCCATTTCGAGAATGGTGAGTTTGTAACAGAATTCGGCTCTGAAGAGGCCAAACTGGGTTACTGCCTCTATGAAATGGGGTGCAAGGGCCCAGATACTTACAACAATTGCCCTACTGCCAAGTTCAACGACGGCACCAGCTGGCCGGTGGAGGCGGGCCATCCATGCATCGGTTGCAGCGAGCCGGATTTCTGGGACAAGATGAGTCCATTTTTCGAGTCCACTTAGACAAGCATGAATCGATTCCTAGAATGCCGAAATAGAGAGGAGACGAGATACCATGGCTAAGAAAATCACGATCGATCCGATCACAAGGATAGAAGGCCACCTGCGCATTGAGGTGGAGGTGGCAGGCGGCAAGGTCGTAGATGCCTGGAGCTCTGGACAAATGTTCCGGGGCATTGAGGTCATTCTGCAAGGGCGTGATCCTAGGGATGCGCCGCTGTTTACCCAACGCTCCTGCGGGGTCTGAACTTACACCCATTATCTGTCCTCGGCGAGGGCAGTTGAAAGTGCCGTTGGAGTAAAGATCCCCGATAACGCTCGTATTATCAGAAATTTACTCATGGGAGCCCAGTTTCAGCATGACCATATCGTCCACTTTTACCACTTGCATGCTTTGGACTGGGTTGATGTGGTCAACGCCCTGAAGGCAGATCCCAAAAAGACGGCCGCATTATCAGATAACCTGAGTAACGCCCCCTGGGGCGGTGCTAAATATTTCAAGCAGGTACAGCAAAGGCTGCAGACCTTTGTGGACAGCGGCCAGTTAGGTCCCTTCACCAATGGCTACTGGGGACATTCTGCTTACAGACTGCCGCCTGAAGCGAACCTCTGTGCTGCGGCACACTACATTGAGGCACTTCGCCTTCAGGCCAAAACAGCCAGGTTGCACGCCATATTCGGGGCCAAGAATCCACATCTCCAGAGCCTGGCAATAGGCGGGGTGACCTGTGTCAAGGATCTGACCCCTGACAGGATTGCTGAGTTCAAATATCTGTGGCAGGAGACCCAGGACTTCATTGAGAAAGTGTACATCCCCGATCTCCTGGCTGTTGCCAGCTTCTATAAGGACTGGGGAGCCATCGGTGGAACCTCCAACTTCCTGGCCTGGGGTGAGTTCCCCCAGAGCGACAAGGAACCGGAAAGCCTTCTCATGCCCAGAGGGGTGATCATGAAGCGTGACCTTGCTGGGGTGCAGATGGCCAAACAGCAAATGGTGACGGAACACGTGGCCCATTCCTGGTATGGAGGAAGCAAGGACAGGCATCCCTTCCAGGGCAAAACCGACCCCAACTATACTGACTACAACCCAAAGGGCAAATATTCCTGGTTAAAGGCACCTCGATATGACGGTGCCCCGTGCGAAGTGGGTCCACTGGCTAGGGTGCTGGTGGCGTACGCCAAGGGAGACAAGGGTGCACAGACTTTGGTGAACAAGACACTGGCGGATTTGAGCATCCCGACCAACGCCCTTTTCTCCACGCTCGGTAGGACGGCTGCCCGAGGTCTGGAGACCGTGATTATCGGCCAGGCCATGGAGGGATGGCTCAATGAGCTGGTGGTCAACTTGAAAAACGGAAACGATAAGACCTACCAGAAATGGGAAATGCCCGACAAGGGTATGGGATACGGGTTGAATGATGTGCCCAGGGGAAGCCTGGGCCACTGGATCCAGATAGAAAACAAAAAGATCAAGAACTACCAGTACGTGGTCCCATCCACATGGAATCTCGGTCCCCGGGACGCTAAAGGAATAAAGAGTCCCGTGGAAGAGTCACTGATCGGGACCCCCATCGCTGATCCGAAACGGCCGCTGGAAGTCTTGCGCACAGTGCACAGCTTCGATCCCTGTATTGCCTGCGCCGTGCACGTCATCGACCCCGACTCCAATCAGGTTTACAAGGTGAGAGCAACATAGAGGGTTAGTTTGTTAGTCATGACCCCCAGCTGTACGCATGTACGGTTGGGGGTTTTTTTGTTTCATGGGGTGTTGGAGTATTGGATTAGTGGAGTGACTAAAAATTCCAAATAGCAAATCACAAATTCCAAACAAATCACAATGATCAAAATTGTCCTCGCTTCGCTTGGACTCCCCGCCCTGCGGGCGGGTCCCCAGTTTCAAGATTCCAAACCTGTTTTGGTCATTGGATATTGGAATTTGGTGCTTTGAATTTGATATTTTGCAGTGTTCCCCTAAACCAAACATGCTGTCAGGGCTGCCGGCTGCCTCCTGCCAGCTGTCTGCTGGTTTTTCCTCCTGTACAGTCTTGATAAAATCTGTTAAATTCTCTAATCTCTTGCAGTTAAACAATGACACTCTAAATCTACATCCATGTCAGAACGGTTACTTACCAGCCTGTCTCCGCGAGAAATAATGCAGGTGATAGTCCACCGCCCTAGGTGGATTATCCTTGCCGTTGCTCTGGTTACCTGTTTTTTTGCCTGGCATATCCCTAAACTTTCCATTCGCACCTCCATTTATGACCTGGTGATCGAGGACCTGCCTGAAACAGCCCGCTATGACGGGTTCAAAGAAGTGTTCGGCTCCGACGAGATCATCCGGGTCGTGATCAAAGCCAAGAACGTCTTTGATCCGGTTACCTTTCAAAAGATCCAACAGCTTTCCGAGACCGCCGCCGAAATAGAGGGTGTGCGCCGAGTTATCAGTCTTCCGAGTATCAAAAAAGATGTGGACATTCGAGGTGAGTCGAGCCTCACTGAATTTGCCACGATGGTGGCTCCGGTGGATCTGTTCCAAAAAAACCTTATTTCGGACGATCGCAAGACCACCGTCCTCAACTTGGTGCTGGAGGACAAGTCCGACAGGGAATTGGTGATCCAAAATGTAAAGGAGATGATTGACGGGGCGGACAAAGAACTCTCCCTTTACCAGATCGGCATGCCTCTGGTCTCCCAAGCGCTGGCCAGGTTCACAGGGAAGGACTTTTTCAAACTCCCGCCTTTCACCTTCTTGCTCATCGCAGTTATTCTTCTTTTTCTTTTTCGCAATGTTGCGTGTCTGCTCCTGCCGCTCACCTGTGTGGGGTGCTCGTTGGTGTGGACCTTTGGGTTCATGTCTCTGCTAAAGATTTCCCTGTCCATGCTTACCATGATAGTTCCCGTATTCATTATTGCCGTTGGTACGGCATACTGCCTTCATATCGGCTCTGAATACCTATCCTGCGCCCAAGTGGCTGAGTCACGGGCAGAAGCGGCTTTCTTGACATTTTCCACCATTTCCCTTCCCACGGTCCTTGCGGTTTTCACCACAGTGATTGGCCTTGGCTCTCTCCTGGTCAACCGCATCGTGGCAATTCGGGAATTCGCCGTCTTTTCTTGTTTTGGCATGTTCAGTCTGCTGATCATAGTCCTCACGCTTTTTCCGGCGGCTCTCGCCCTTTTTCGCCTACCACAGAAAAAAGAAACCGATGAGAAAAATGGGTTTCGTATCCTCGACCGTTTCCTGGACTGGATCATTAACCTGGTTCTCAACAAACAAAGGATTACCCTACCGCTCCTGGGACTACTGGTTTTGTTCTGCTTAATCGGAATCCTTCGCATCCGAGTGGAGACGAGTCCAGTGGAGTATTTCAAGAAAGACACTGCGGTAAGCCGTCACTTTCATGACATATACAAAGATCTCTCCGGAAGCTTTCCGATCAATGTGGTCATGGCAAGCGAGGAAGAAGACCATTTCGAGAATGCCGAGCACATTGGTGACATCGCCCGCCTCCAGGAATTCCTCACAACGTTGCCTGGGGTGGACAAGACGGTGTCATTTGCCGATTACCTGAAACTGGTCAACTATGCTTCAAACCAATTCGAGCCAAAATACTACGCACTTCCCGAAGAGGACTTCGAGGTGAGGATGCTGATGAACAGCTACAAAATCATGCTCGGCGACGACATGTTTTCGCGGTTCATGAGCTCTGACTTCGCCAAGGCAAACATCCTTCTTCTCACCCACATATCCAGCTCCAGTGATTTCCTTCAGACACGGGATTTGATCTTTTCCCACGTTCAAGAAAATTTTTCCAAAGATCTGATATGGGATGTGACGGGGCTCGGGATGGTTATCTCCGCAAGCAGCCACCTTCTCACCAAGGGACAGGTCAAGAGTCTATCCCTAACCATTGCGCTGATCTTCGCCATCATGTTCATGCTCTTCATGTCCACCAAAGTGGGGCTTATCGCCATCGTCCCCAATTTGTTTCCCATTGTTATCAATTTTGGCATCATGGGGTGGCTCGGGGTAGAGCTATCCATGGTAACCAGCCTCATTGCCAGTATTGCCATCGGTCTTGCCGTTGACGACACGATCCACTATTTGGTCCGTTACAACCGGGAATTTAAGAACCATCTTGACGACAAGCTGGCGCTGCGAGAGACCCTGAAACATGTGGGCAGGCCCATCGTTTTCACCACGCTCACCATTAGCGTGGGGTTTTCCATCCTCACCCTATCGAGCTTTAAACCCACCGCCATTTTCGGGGTTATGATGGTAATCACCATGGTTTCGGCCCTGGTGGCGGACCTGATAGTCCTCCCCTCCTTGATGCTCCATGTGGAGCTCGTGACCGTGTGGGATTTGTTGCGGTTAAAACTAGGAAGGGAGCCACACGTAGGAATTCCAGTTTTCGAAGGCTTGTCACGCACACAAATTAACTACATCCTTGCGGCCGGGGCTTTAAGAGAATTCGAAGCCGGAGAGGTCCTGTTTAGCAAAGGAGACCCCAGCGATTTCATGTATGCTCTGCTCTCGGGGACGATGGATGTGGTGGATCCCCTGTTTGAGGATGATTCGGCCGAGTCACCCGGCATGCAGAGACACATCACCCGCTTGAAGGCCGGTGACATGTTTGGAGAAATGGGCTTCATCCGAGCTGTGAAGCGTTCGGCTACGGTAATTGGAGCCGAGGCAGGGGAGCTCTTGCAGATCAACTGGAAGATGATAAAGCGGCTGCAGTGGCTGTATCCTCCGACAGCGCAAAGGTTTTTTATAAACCTCATGACCGTTATTTGCGAACGACTGGAGAAATCCACCGACCGCCTCACGGCAGAGATCCGCGTGGATGACCTTACCGACTTGTGCAACAAAAGAGGCTTTGTGGAGTTCCTGGAACGCGATATTCAGAGGGCAAAAAGGTACGAGTCCAAACTTTCACTTTGTCTGATGCGAGTGGCCGTAGATGCCGCCAACCCGGAGTTGAGCTTTGATGATAGAGACTGGATGATCAAGTATCTGGCTGGGATTTTTTCAGAGCATGTAAGAAAGAGTGATACTCTGGGCAGGGTCGACACCCATATGTTTGGCCTTATTCTTCCTTACACCTCGGCGCCAGAGGCTCAACAGATCATCGAACGGCTCTGGGAGCCTCTGCAAGAGAAATCCGACCAGAGCATTCCGGTTAGGGTAGCAGTCGGCCTAGTGGAGCTGTCAGCGGAGGCAGATGAGACAGAAACCGACTTTGTTGGCAGGGCCACTAAAGAACTTTTGAATGAGGTGGAATCGGAGAAATACCATATCTTGTGGATACCCAGGGAGCCAGATGGTAGTGGACCACTAGGCACTAAGGAAAATAAGGGACGTCCGTGAAATTTTAACTTTCTTTGTGAGCATGGCGCACATCGGAGGGACGCGGGGAAACGGAGACGCGGCGACGCGGAGAAGTTTCAGCTGGCAGCTTGCAGCAGTCAGCGGGCAGGGCAAGTAGGCACTGAAGTGGGAATTCGGTTATTAGTTAAGAGTTATACGTTATTAGTTATAAGGGAAAACGCATTCGAG
>JASFEM010000183.1:0-6734 GCA_050124835.1 Syntrophobacterales bacterium
AGCCTCCGATTTTATCACCAAGCCCATTAGTACGCCGGCTTTGGAAGTGGCCCTGGAAAGGGCTGAGGATAGACTGGACCTGACGCGCGAACTCCGTGAGTACACGGAGCTGATCGAGAAGCGGTGGTTGGATACAGCTGAAGAATTGGCCAAAACCTACCAGTTTCAGAAAAATCTCATCGAAAGTTCCATCGATGGCATCATTGGCTGCGACCCTGATGGCAAGGTAATCATTTTTAACAAGGCCTCCGAGACCATGCTCGGCTTTCCAAGAGAAGTTGTGCTGGGCAAATTGACCATCGATCACTTCTTTCCCCCCGGCAAATATGATGAATTGAAAGAAAAAATTTACAGCAGCGATTATGGCGGCATAAATCGACTCACTCTCTACGAAACAAGCCTGGTGGCAATATCCGGACAGCTAATCCCCGCTCAATTCTCTGGTGCTGTATTACTCGAAGGTGAGGAAGAGATCGGCTCTGTGGCTTTTTTTCGTGATCTCCGTGAGATCCGCCGTCTCGAGCAACAGTTCGCCGATCAGGCGAGGCTGCTCCATCAAGACAAGATGATCTCTTTGGGGAGGCTGGCGGCTAGTGTGGTCCATGAGATCAATAATCCACTGGCGGGCGTTTTGAATTATGCACGGCTTATGCTCAAGATTATGAAAAAAGGTCCAATTACAGAAGAATACCAGGATAAGTTTGCCAACTATTTGAATCTCATGGAGAATGAGACCAATCGCTGCTCCAAAATTGTCTCCAACTTGTTGGCCTTCTCCCGCAAGTCAGATTTGGAGTTCGCTGCTGTGTCGATCAACGAGCTGATGGAAAAGTGCCTGATGTTAAGTGGACACAAACTCCAGCTTTCCAACATTACCCTGGAACGACAGCTGCAGGATGGCTTGCCCTCAATCAGGGGGGACTACAACCAGATTCAACAATGCGTGATCAACCTTATTTTCAATTCCATCGATGCCATGCCCCAAGGGGGAAAACTAACAGTGGCAACCTCGTACAGCCCCAGCAACCGCACCATATTGATCCGGGTAACTGACACTGGCTGCGGCATCTCCAAGGAAGACCTACCTCATATCTTTGAACCCTTTTTTACCACCAAGACTGAAGGCCAGGGTCTGGGTCTAGGCCTTTCCATGGTCGAAGGAATTATCGACCGTCATAAAGGCAGTATCGACGTGGTAAGTGAGCCAGGAAAGGGCACAACCTTCACCCTCAAACTGCCCGCCCGGAAATGAAGCTGACTCAGATCGCACCACAGCGGATTTAATCCCGTCCGAAGATCTTTGACAGTGAAAATTTTGCTTCAACCCTCCTGATTTGATACAGCCACAAGAGATAGAGGCCGAGGAAGAGGAAAAAGGAGTCTCGGAAAAGAGTACGAACGGTGATGGGATCGGCGCTGTCGCTAATAAAACAGCCGCAGTGAATATCCAAACCCCGGGCCATGTTGACACCCAGGGCTCCGAGGAAAACCACCATCAATCCAACCAGAACCACGATGCTACCCTGGACCCAGATCCCAAGGAGCAGCAACACACCGCCCACTAGCTCCAACCACGGCAGCCAAATGGCAACAAGGTTCACCACCACATCCGGCAGGAGCTGATAGTTGTAAACAGCCTCGGCAAAGGAATCGGGGTGTTTGATCTTATCCAGGCTAGCGAAAATAAACACACACGCCAGGACAACCCGGACGACCAGCCCAGTTGTGGGATGACTCAGCCAGGAAGTCGATTTTCGTTTTTCTTCCGTCAACACCATGACAGCCTCTTGCTGACACATACGGTCCTGTGAAACTCCTGGCGCATGGCTCGCTGGGGCACCTTAATTCGTAAAATCGTCAATCGTTTCATTCTTTCTTTTTCGCCGCGTCGCCGTGTCTCCGAGCCATCGCGTCGCTCGGCGCTGCCTCCAGCCTACGCTTAGTGCTTACTGCCTGCTGCCCGCTGTCTACTGCCTACTGCCCGCCTGTCCCGAGCTTGGTCGCGGGGAGCTCTGTCGCTCCGCTGTCTCCTAACCCTGCCTCCATCGGTTGCCCTTCTGACTGCCATTGCTCTATACCACCTGGAAAGATCTCTACGTGAGCTATCCCGGCCAGGAGTAGTTTGTCAATAAGCTCGACACTCATCTCACAATTGGCGCCATCACAATAGATGATCAGCCGCGGCGCGGCTAGCAATAGTTGTTTCACCCTCGGGAAAACCTGATCGAACTTCCTTACCGGCAGATTCACCGCTCCTGGGATATGGCCCAATTCGAAAAAATCAGGGGCACGAGCGTCCACAAAAACAGCAGCGTCGGAGGCGAACGCCTCTTTGGCCTGAGCCAGTGAAACCGCAGGAAGCCCTTCAGCCAATTGCTCATTGAGCACTTTAGCGTACCAGTGCTCCACCAGAGGAATACCATCTGCCCTGAAAGCATTGACGCCAATACCAATGAGTCCAGAAACGATTACAATAGCTAGTACTTGGCTTAGGGATTTCTTCATAGATGGACGATGATGCGCTTTTCTTGCTCTTCGGTAATCCGGCCTATGTGGGAGGCAGCCGGAGTCTTCATCTCTTGCAGGCGAGCTATGAGTTGCTCCGTCCTATCAGCTGGAACAGAGATTAGCAGGCCGCCGGCGGTTTGGGGATCCACCAACATCAGAGCTATATCCCGCTTCAAGCCGTTGGCATAGCGGATATGCGGATTGACATACTGCAAATTGGTATGGCTGGCCGCAGGAATTTTTCCTTTTCGGACAAATTCCCACGCCTCTTCCAAGGCTGGAACCTCACCGGCAAATATTTCCGCGCTCACCTTGCTGGCCTGGGTTATCTCCAAGAGATGTCCCAGAAGCCCAAATCCGGTGACATCGGTAACAGCATGAACGCCTACCTCTCTCATGGCCAGGGCAGCATCTCGATTTAAGGTAGCCATGAGCATCGCGGCCTTTTCTATGAGAGCTTCGCTTGCTATGCGGCGTTGGATCGCAGAAGAAATCGCCCCCACCCCCAGGGGCTTGGTCAGCACCAGGTCATCCCCTGGCCTGGCACCATCGTTGGCACGAATCTTGTCAATCTCCGCGTAAGCGGTGACCACCAAGCCATACTTCAGTTCGCTGTCTTCAATGGTGTGCCCCCCAAGCACCGAAATTCCGGCCTCTTTCGCCTTATCCACTCCGCCTCGCATAATTTCCGACATGACGCTGAGCGGCAGACTGTGTTGGGGAAAAGCCATGATACTCAGAGCAAAGAGGGGCTCGGCGCCCATGGCATAAATGTCACTCAATGAGTTTGCTGCAGCAATTTGCCCGAAGGTGTAGGGATCGTCCACAATGGGCGTGAAGAAGTCCACCGACTGAACTATGGCGTGGGTCTCATTAACCCGATAAACAGCGCAGTCGTCAGCGGTATCCGCCCCCACGAGTACATTGGGATCATGCACAGGGGGCAAAGTTTTGAGAGCCTCGGCCAGATCCTCTGGCCCGATTTTGCAGGCTCAACCGCCCTTCCCTGCGAAGCGAGTCAGCTGCGGTTCTTCCAGTGAACCGCGTAGCCCCGCAAGCAGACGATCTATAACGCCTTTACTTGATGCACCCTTCACCCTGCATCTCCCATTGGCGCAACCTAGTTTGAAGCTCAACATCTCCAGGTTGACCGCACTTTATCCCTCATCAATTCTTGGGAATTCTAACCTATTTTGCCAGTGAAATCTTTAAATAAGATAAGTCGCTAGAGGATATTGGGTCAAATAGATAATCATAATGCCCACCACCTGTTTCATTGCAAAATCCTATGATAGGCTAAGATTTCCAGGTGGCTTTGCCGCAGAGTTGCATAAGTTCCGAACCACCGGGTCAAAACTTGCGGCTGCGGAGAATGTTGAAGACCAGCCAGAGTCCCAGGACGCCAGAGACCATATAGCCTATGATGCCCAGGGCAGGGAAACCAAAAAGTAACGGTTTCACACCGGTGGTAATGATCATTGAAGAGCCAATGATCAGAGCTGCGATAATAATGCCTAAGGTGAGCCGATTGCTAATATTCTCGAGGGTAGAGCGGAGCCCTTTCAGGTTCGCGTGCTGGAAGCGGATGTTCAGTTCACCGCGATCAATCTTTTCGACGATCTGGCTCAGCCTTAGCGGAAGCTCCCTCTGGAGAGTGAATAGAGTGGACAAATTACGACGAAGATCCCGCCAGAGCACCTCCGGCTTCCAGCGTTCCAGGGCTAACCTTTTCACGTAAGGTTCGGCTTCTTTAACCACATTAAGTTCGGGATATAGTTGCCGCGCAGTGCCCTCAGCAGTAATCAGAGCCTTGATCATGACGGCCAAATCCACTGGAACCTTGAGTCTGTTCTCACGCAGCATGGTACTTATATCAAGAAGGAGCTGGCCGAGATTGAGCTCCTGAATGGGTAAGCTGTGGTAGATATCTAGGATGTCTAGAATCTCTCGCTCCATCCGGCGCGGAATGACACTGCCGTCAACCTGAGTTAAATTGACGAGAATGGTTAGTATCCTCTCACTGTCTTTGTCCACCACAGCATTGATCAGGTCGATTAGTTCATAGCGGGCCCTGCGGGTGAGACGCCCCACCATTCCCCAATCCAGTATGCAAAGAACATTATCGTCCAGGATAATGACATTGCCCGGGTGGGGATCGGCGTGGAAAAACCCGTCTTCAAGCACCTGTTTTATGGTCAAACGCAGACCTCTTTTCGCCAGGATCTCACGGTCAAACTGGTCGTCTGGGGCCAACTCCTTCATCTTGGTACCTTGCACCAATTCCATGGTAAGGATCCGGTCAGTGCTGTAACGCTCATATACTTGGGGAATGTAAACTTCCTGGGTTTCGGACAGGTTGCCCCGACAGATTTTCATGTGGCGGGCTTCCCGGGTAAAATCCAACTCCCGGAGAAGGGTTTTCTTGATCTCCTGGACCAAGGTCGGCAGGTCGTAGATGCGAACGGATTCCATCCTATCGTCAAGCTGACCGGCAATAAGTTCCAAGATGTAGAGATCCGTTTCTATCATCTGTCTTATCTTGGGCCGCTGCACCTTAACCGCTACCACCTGGCCGCTGTCTCGAAGCACAGCTCGATGGACCTGCGCCAGAGAGGCCGCTGCCAGCGGCTTCTCCTCAAAACGAGAAAAAACTTGCGTCAGTGGCAGTTGCAAGCTTTTCTCCACCTGATTGCGGATGGTGTCGTAGCCCACGGGAGCAACTTCATCTTGCAGTTTACGCAACTCTAAAATGAGAGGATTGGGAATCAGGTCGGGGCGCAGGCTCATTATCTGGCCAAACTTAATATATGTTGGCCCTAGATCATCCAACATGTGACGGAACCGCTCCCAGGTAGTCATCTCCCGATCAACTTTGCGGATCTTTTCGATGAGAATCTTACCCGGCAAATCCAGACGCTCCACCACGTCGTCGAAGCCGTACCGGAAAAGAGTTACGACAATGTCCTTGAAACGGCCCAGATGTTTTACCGCCTTGATGTCCACTCACTACTCCTCTTCTTTTGCTCCGGTCGGTTCATCTAACAGGGAAAGCCGCTTCTCCAGGTTCTCTACCCGTTGCTTTAGATCTTGAAACTCTTTCTTGCTGCCGATGTCAAAAGTGTCCAGCCCTTTCCTGACTGTTTCAGTCATTTTCGCCTGAATTTCGTCCCACTGATGTTGACCACTGTCCACCAGGTCTTGAGCCAGTTTTTCGGCTTCCTCTTTGGAAATCTTACCCTCATCCACAAAACGTTTGGTGGCTTCTTCCACTTTCTCCTTGGTCACAACCGCAGCTCCCAAACTGGCCAACATACTTTTTTTAATCATCTCGAAAATGGGCATGTTGAATCCTCCTATCTGTTTTAGTAATAACGCCGGCAACTAGCCGTAGCACTTTGTTTAACCATTTTACATCACCGAAAAAATTTTGCCACTAAAGGCTTAATGTTGTCGGCTAGATACCTCAATTCTAGGGCTCGAGTTGCAGATTGTCAAACACCTCTCACCGACTTGAACTAACATTACGCATTGCATACAATGGTCTAAACCTGGAAATGATAGGAAGCCACATGAGCAAAAAAGTAACCATCGATGACGTCGTCCTCCATATGAGCCATCCCGATGAACTGCCCATGAAGTGGGTGGGCCAGCGGGAACTCATGGATCAGATTCTGGCTGCCTGGCTGGTAGTCAACGCAGATGATCTGCCTCTCAATCCTCGTCTCATTGGCAAACCCGGCGTCGGCAAGACCACCCTGGCCTACGCTGCTGCCAAAAAGCTCAACCGCGAAGTTTTCATGTTTCAGGCCACCATGGACACCCGTCCCGAGGACCTTTTAGTGACTCCGGTTATCTCCGAAGCAGGTAAGATTCAATATGTCGCCTCATCTATTGTCACCGCCATGATCCGCGGTGGGGTAGCGATCCTTGACGAGGGTAACAGGATGAGTGAGAAGAGTTGGGCTTCACTTGCCCCGTTGTTGGATAGCCGGAGGTATGTGGAGTCCATCGTCGCCGGGATCAAGATTCAAGCTCATCCCGATTTCCGCATTTGCGCGACCATGAACGACGATGCCAGCACCTTTGAATTACCGGAGTACATTCACTCTCGCTTGCAACCACAAGTGTTCATCGATTTTCCTGAACGCGAGGAAGAGAAATTGATCCTTGCCCAGAATTTACCTTTCGCCGATGACACCATTCTCAACTACGTTGTGGACTTCTTG
>JASFEM010000184.1:0-6713 GCA_050124835.1 Syntrophobacterales bacterium
GAAGCTTGCCGGCGGGATTACGACTACTTTGGTACCGATCGAGTCGATGAGTGTTGTAATCTTCAGCCTGGTGGCGGAATTCACTTCCGGTTTTGCCGCGGCAGGTGCTCTGCTGGAGGCGGGTGCCCTCACTGTCAGGGAGACCGTGATTGCCCTTTTACTGGGAAATGTAGTGGCGACTCCCGTACGAGCCCTCAGGCATCAGCTCCCTTATTATATGGGTATCTTCAGGCCAAAGCTTGGGGTTCTACTCATTGTCCTCGGGCAGACGTTACGAGTAATCAGTGTTATTATCGTTGGGGCAGCATATGTCCTATTAACTGCTCTTTAGAAGCCTACTAGGCACTAGACACTAAGCACTGAGCACTACAGAAATGGATGTTTTCAGAGGGCTTGGAGTGATAAGGAATCACCTGCAGATAGTTTCTTACTATCGGAAACTTGATTTCGGAAGCGTTAAAAAAATGCAGTTAGGCTGCCTAGTGCGTAGTGCCTAGTTCCATAACCGTTTTGCGGTAGACTCGATCTCTGTGAGAGACTTTCCAGTTCGAGGAAGAAAGACCATGGCTAAAGCTAGAAACATCATGATTCTCGGGACCGGTTCGGATGTGGGCAAGAGTGTCCTGGCCGCGGGGCTTTGCCGCATTCTCAAGCAAGATGGTTACCAAGTAGCTCCTTTTAAGGCTCAGAACATGGCATTAAATTCCTTCATTACCCCTGAAGGGGGGGAGATGGGCCGGGCCCAGGTGGTTCAGGCAGAGGCCGCCGGTATAGAACCACACGTGGACATGAATCCCATCTTGTTGAAGCCGACGTCCAACGTGGGCTCTCAGGTGATCTTGCACGGCAAAGTACTCGGCAATTTCACGGCCGAGGCGTATTACAAGAAAAAGGTCGATCTGGTGCAACAAGTCATGGAAAGCTATCATCGCCTGGAAAAGCAATATGAGGTCCTCGTGATAGAGGGGGCGGGCAGCGCTGCCGAGATCAATCTGAGAGACAAAGATCTGGTCAACCTCTCAATGGCCGGACGTGTGGCTGCCCCCGTATTGCTAGTGGCAGACATCGATCGAGGTGGGGTTTTTGCTAGTATCGTTGGCCACATGGAGCTTTTCACCTCGGAAGAGAAAGAATTGGTTAAGGGTTTTATCATCAACAAGTTCAGGGGCGATCCTTCCCTTCTGACTTCCGGCTTGGAGTTCATCGAGGCTCGCACCGGCAAACCTGTCCTTGGTTTGGTTCACTATTTCACCGATATTCAAATTCCCGAAGAGGACAGTGTTGCTCTGGATCTAAAGATGCGACTGGCCCAGGCAAGAGCAAAAGATCAGGTGAGAATAGGCATTGTTAGACTACCACACATTTCCAATTACACCGATTTCGATAGCTTGGAGCAGGAGCCCTCTGTAAGCCTCTCCTATTTTACCTCTCCGGAACTGGTCTTCGATCAGGACTTGGTTATTTTGCCCGGCAGCAAAAATACCCTCGACGATCTCCAATACCTTCACAGTCAAGGTATTGCTGAGGCAATCATATCTTTTCATGGCAAGGGCGGCAATGTGGTGGGCATCTGTGGGGGTTACCAGATGCTTGGCGCCAGAGTGCTGGATCCTTTGGGTGTGGAGAGTGACCTACGCGAAATTGCAGGATTGAACTTGCTTGCCATGGAAACTGAGCTGCTGGGGGAAAAAGTAACCACCCAGGTCAAGGCCAGGATCATTTGGGAGGAACTGGCTGATCCTGGTGAGCAGGTGCATGGCTATGAGATCCACATGGGACGGAGTAGACCGCTGGGACCGACCACTCCCCTGTTGGAAATTGTTGAGCGCAACGACCAACCGGTGCGTGTCTCAGATGGCTTAGTGTCTGATGACGGTCGCGTCTGGGGAAGCTATGTTCACGGCCTGTTTGATAACGATGGGCTGCGGCACCGTCTTATCAGTCACCTTAAGGCTACTGGTGATGTAGAGTCCACAAAGGAGGGCTTGGTATCCTTCCGTCGCTGGAAGGAGGAACAGTACGACAAACTGGCTTCGCACCTGCGTGGCCACCTGGACATGGATCGTATATACCAGATCATTGGGCTTAAATGAGACACAAGCTGGCCGAGCAAACAGCAAACATTATACGCAGGGCTTTTGATACATACAAAACTCGCTTTAAAGACATTACCCTGCGGGCCAAAGTGCGGTTCAAGAACCGGGACTGGCATGGTATGCAGGCCGACTCAGCAGAAAGACTGGACCTTTACAAGAAAGTTGTTGATGAAACTGTAGGTGAAGTCAGGCAATTGCTGGGCCCGCGACTAGAGGACACTCGGGTATGGGCGACCGCGAAAGTGAATTATGCTGGCTTGGTTGCCGGCCTGGACCTCTGGGAGCTTGGTGAAACTTTTTTTAATTCAGTCACCCGGAGAGTATTCGCCACTGTTGGCGTTAACCCCCAGATCGAGTTTGTGGATACCTGCTCCCGGACCCAACCATTTCAGGTCAGGCAATTTCCCTATCACACGCACACCAACGCCGAATCAACCACGAAGCTGATTGAGACGATCCTCGCCGATTATGAGTTCGAGATAGACTACGAGGATATAAAGCGTGATGCTCAGCTCGTTGCTAAGGAAGTAGATAACCATCTACAGGCCGCGGGGTGTGCGGAGGAAATGGAGCGAGCAGAAATGTTCGCCTCAGTTCTCTACCGAGGTAAAGGCGCTTATCTGGTGGGTCGGATTTTCAGTGGTAAGCGTTTCTTCCCCTTGGTGCTTGCCATGCTTAATACCTCCAGGGGCGCCGCTGTGGATGCGGTGCTTTTAAATGAGAACGAAGTCAGTATCTTGTTCAGTTTCACGCGTTCCTATTTCCATGTCGATGTGAACAGACCCTCAGAGCTAATTAGCTTCTTGAAGACCCTAATGCCTCGGAAGCGGATTGCCGAACTCTACATTTCAGTCGGCTACAATAAGCACGGCAAGTCTGAACTGTATTGCGACTTACTTCAACACTTGGCTTCTTCCGAGGACAAGTTTGAAATCGCCGAGGGAGAAGAAGGCCTGGTCATGGTGGTATTCACCATGCCCGACTACGACGTGGTGTTCAAGGTAATCAAAGATCACTTTTCAACCACCAAGAAGACCACCCGCAAGGCGGTCATGGACAAGTACTATTTAGTGTTCAAGCACGATCGGGCCGGAAGGCTTGTGGATGCACAAGAGTTTGAGCACCTGAAATTTGACCGCGGTCGTTTTTCAGAGGAATTACTCAGCAACCTCCAGCGCGATGCTGCCCGTAGTGTGGAAGTGGATGAAGATCATGTGGTCGTGAAGCATGCCTACGTGGAGAGGCGTGTGGTTCCCTTAAACATCTATCTACGTGAAGTTGGTGAGGCCGCAGCGCGGGCTGCCGTTGTCGACTACGGCCGTTCTATCAAAGACTTGGCTGCCACCAATATTTTTCCAGGTGACATGTTACTCAAAAACTTTGGGGTAACTCGCCACGGTAGGGTCGTTTTTTACGATTACGACGAGCTCAGTTTTTTGACCAACTGCAATTTCAGAGTGATGCCTCAGCCCAGAAGCTACGAGGAGGAGTTGTCTGACCAGGTGTGGTATACAGTTGACGATAATGACATTTTCCCCGAGGAGTTTCAGTACTTCTTGGGGCTAGATGGGATTCTAAAAGATGTATTTGTAGAGCACCATGGGGACTTGTTTGAGGTAGAATTTTGGCAGCAGGTCCAGGAACGTATCAGGGCTGGAAAGATTATTGATATATTCCCGTATGAAAAAGGCAAGAGGTTAAGCAAGGTGAAGGGTGAAGGGTAAAGAGTTGCAACGTATGTCTTTATCTGCTCACCGTTCACTGTTCACCCTTTACCTTCTGCCTTTCACTTACCCTTCAAACTGCTCTTCTTCAGTTGAACCTTTCAGTGCCGCGGTCGAAGTCTCACCGCCAGCGATGATCATTTGAACTTCGTCGTAGTATCCTGCGCCAACGAAGCTCTGATGCTTCACGGCACTGTAGCCTCGCTCCCGTTCCATCTCAAATTCATGTTCTTGCAAGCGCGAGTATGCAGCCATACCCTCAGCCTTATAACCATCAGCCAGATCAAACATGGCCGCATTTAGAGTGTGGAAACCAGCCAGGGTAACGAATTGGAATTTAAAACCCATAGACCCAAGCTCTTCTTGGAAGCGTCGAATGGTATTCTCGTCCAGGTGGCGTTTCCAGTTGAAGGACGGTGAGCAATTGTATGCCAGCAGCTTGTTTGGAAATTTCTCGTGAATTGCTTGGGCAAATTCTCGGGCTTCTCCCAAGTCCGGAGTTGAGGTTTCACACCAGATCACATCCGCGTAAGGGCCATAGGCCAAACCTCGGGCGATAGCAAGTTGAAGGCCACCCTTTATCTCGAAGTAACCCTCAACGGTTCTATTTCCAGTCAAGAATGGCTGGTCAATGGGATCTATGTCGCTTCGAGTCAGATTGGCGCCATTGGCGTCTGTACGCGCGATCAGTACCGTGGGCACGCCCAAAACATCACTAGCCAGCCGGGCAGCCACAAACTTGCGGAGGAACTCGGAGGCTGGCGCCAAAACCTTTCCACCCATGTGACCACACTTCTTCAACGAGGAAATCTGATCTTCCAGGTGAACGGCTGCCGCCCCGGCGTCAATGCACGCCTTCGTCAATTCAAAAGTGTTAAGGGGTCCACCAAAACCGGCCTCGATATCTGCGACAATTGGAGCGAACCAATAAATATCGCCCCTGTTGTGCAGGTGTTGGAGTTGGTCGGCCCGAAGCAGGGCATTGTTTATTTTCCTGACCACAGTTGGGACGCTGTCGGCTGGATATAAACTCTGGTCCGGATATGTCTGCCCCGCCGTATTTGCATCTGCCGCAACCTGCCAACCACTGAGATAAATTGCCTTTAACCCGGCCAGCACCTGTTGCACGGCCTGATTGCCGGTCAGGGCTCCCAGTGCCTTGACGTGAGGTTCCGTGTGCATCAAATGCCACAGCCTTTCAGCACCCATGCGGGCAAGGGTGTATTCTATTTGAGCTGAGCTGCGGAGCCTCACCACGTCTTCAGCGGAAAAGGGTCTTGTGATTCCCTCCCACCTTGGCTCGCTCTCCCAGGAACGTGCCAATGCTTCAGCCTGCTGCTGCCTATCCATACCAAAACCTCCCCCCTTCTCAGTTCCTCATTTTGTCTTACCGCCGATCGCTATTCTCCTTCGATCCCCGGAAAGATGTCATAGACATAATCGTGAGCATCCAACGCGGATTTGTTCAG
The DNA here is from genome assembly GCA_050124835.1 of Syntrophobacterales bacterium. Classification (GTDB taxonomy): domain Bacteria; phylum Desulfobacterota; class Syntrophobacteria; order BM002; family BM002; genus BM002. Next base: position 5,290 of record JASFEM010000184.1, read on the forward strand.
CGTGCCTGCTTGAACGCGCTTGGCAACTTCGTCGCGGGAAAGGGTGAAGATCGCCTCAAAAAGCTGCTCGCGCTCCTGCTCGTTCGCCTTCGCCACGACAAAGAGCACACGGGCGCTGTGCTGGATGTAGCGGGGCGAAAGTAGTTGGCGCTTCAGAATCTCCATGATGACTGGCGCCTTGGCGCGGTCAAAGCGGCCTGGGTTGCCTTGGCGGTCCAGTTCGGCGAAGAACTCCGACGTCCACTGGTTGTGGTACTCCCACAACCTCAGGAACAGCTCCTTGGTAAAGCGGGTCCCGGCCTTGACCTCGAAAGCGTTCTCAGCCGGTACCAGGCCATCCTCAGTGAGCGCCGGCCCTTTAAGGAAGCCGTTCTGGGTGATCACGGTTTCGTGATGAAGGAGGATCCACAGCCACGACACATCGATCCGGTAGGTTGCGAGATCATTCATGAAACGCAGGCAAAGCTCGTAGTCGTCGATGGCGGCCGCAAAGTTACCGTTGAGAATTTGGAAGCCGTAGTTTGCCGCCATGTAAAAGGCATGCTGGATGTGCTCGATGGTGATATCACCCTTCGGCACGGAGTAGATACTGTCCCAGAGTTCTTGGGTGAAGAGTTTCTCCGGCTCGCTGAACATGTCTTTAGTGATGACCCAGGGTGTGATCCTGCCCTGCGGGTTCAACAAGCCGCGGGATTGCAGCAGGAGCCGCTCCGCGTCCGAGAGACCACTGGCGACCGTCGGCACCGGCTTGCCTTTCACGTCCACATCCTCACGCTTCGCATCGAGGATCGCCTGGAGCTTCGTCACAGGAGCCTGCAAAGGTTCATTGCCAGCGGCGACGTAGGCCGGTTCGGGGCTGGCAACCCAGCTTTGCCGATAGACATCGTAGAGTCGTCCCTTGACCCCTCCGGCAAGGATCTCTTCCAGGGTGGGTTGTTGACCTGCGGGCAGCGGCTCCTCGGGCACTAAGATGAGACCCAGCAACCGCTCTCGCATTTTGTCGATGACCATCGCCCGCAGGGCCAGAGGGTTATATTGCGAGCGGCCATAGGGATCGGCCGGTTGGTAGATCATTACCGCCGCCATCCCGCCAATGGGAGCCCCTTGGCTGAGTTCGCCATTCTTCATGCCAGCCATGAGCATCATCAGCGCGTTATACCGCTGGTAGGCAATCATGTTCGGGGTGGCCATGCCGATGGACTGTGGATCCGGAAACACGCCCTGGGGGTCTTCCTTCCACATCTCAATGATGCTGGCGAGGTAGTCCCAGCGGCCGACGTTGGTCCCGAGGAGCCTACGTCGCAAGACCCAGGCGATCACCGGCAAGAACCGGCCCGCATTCCCCTCCTCATAGAGGACTTTGATCTTGATGGTGCCGGGCTGGACGCCAATCAACTCTTCCACCCGGGTCAGAAGCTTCTCCA
>JASFEM010000185.1:0-6639 GCA_050124835.1 Syntrophobacterales bacterium
CAGCTGGAGAACAGCAAGAAAATGCATCACCCGGCTAGGTGAGATTCTACCACTTAGATGGAGGTGATGCGGAACCAGCAATTTATTCCATCTGTGCAAACAACCGGTCGGTAATGTGACACAGTCAACAAGTATCTGTCAATGAACCAGACCTTGCCACATCAGGCAGATCTCGAAAATTTTTAAACACCTCAGAAGTTCAAACAATACAAGAAACGTGCCAGCATGCCCGGATACTTAGGAAGCCACGCCCGAGGGATTTGTCGACCAACGAGGGGGGTCTTGATGATTATGCTATTAGGTCAGTAGCCGGTATCTCAGATCCAGCGTGTTGAGGATTTCCGTTCAGCGCTTATCCTAATAACTGGTATTTAAATTACCCTGACTTTTAACTGCTGTCCTCTGTCCTCTATCTCCTGTCTCCTGTCCTCAGGACGTTTCAAGCGAATAGCTCGGAGACTGTTCGCAGTCGCTGCACCACCCTTTCCTTACCCACAGCTGTAAGCACATCAAAGAGGCCCGGTCCAGCCGCTTGGCCGGTGACTGCAGCCCGCGCACCATTGATAAGGATCCCGGCCTTGATGTCCAACTCCTCCGCCAGTCCTCTTATTGACTGTTCCACCGTCTCGGAGGTGAACTCTCCAATTGATTCCAGCCGCTCCGCCATCAAGGGTAACCAATCTTTAAGGCTTTCATGCTTGAGAATGTTCTTCACCAGCACCTTTTCATCAATGGGGAACTCATCTGCAAAGTAGGCCCGTCCCAGATCTGCAAAGTCCTTGGTGGTGTGGTACCGGCTGCGAATCAGGTCCACGGTGGACGCAAACCAAAACCGTTTGTCACCAGCAAAAGCTGGATCCCACAGCCCTGCCGCCTCCAGTTCTGCCTCCACATAAGGCAGCAACTCTTCCAGCGGCATGGTTCGAATGTAATGCGCATTGATGCTCAATGCTTTGGGATCCGTGAAGAACTTGGGATCATCTTTACGGATATCGAATACCGAATTGGCACGGTTGATACCCTTGAGAGAAAATGCATCAATGAGTTCGCTCTTGGAGAAAATCTCCCGGTTGTCTGAGGTAGACCAGCCCAGTAGTACGAGAAAGTTGACCAGAGCCCAGGGCAAAAAACCTCTTTGCCGATAGTACTGTACGGCCACCACCTCGCCGTGCGCCCGCTTTGATATTTTACGCTTCTGGGGATCCAGGGTAAGCGGCATGTGCGCAAACTGCGGCAACCTTTCCCCCAATGCTTCATAGATAAGAACCTGCTTTGGCGTATTGGCCAGATGGTCCTGCCCTCGAATCACGTGGCTGATTCGATCCCGGATATCATCCACGGCGTTGGATAAGATGTAGAGGGGTAAGCCGTTTGAGCGGACAATAACGAAGTCTTCAAGATCACGATATTTCTTCTCGATAACCCCATAGACCGCATCCTCGAAAACCACCCCACCAGGACCCCGGGGGACCTTGAACCGAATCACATACGGTCTTCCCTCTGCTTCCAACCTGGTAATTTCCTCACTGGAAAGATTGCGGCAAGTGCCATCGTAGTGAAAGTCTTCCTTTCTTTTTTTCGCCTCTTCCCGCTTGTGCTCCAGTTCTTCCTGGGTGCAGAAGCATTTGTAAGCATGGCCGCTCTTCAGCAGCCTTTGTGCCGCCTCGCGATGCTCCTCGGCATAGGCCGTCTGGAAATAGGGCCCTTCTTCCCAAGTGATACCCAGCCACCTCAGCCCGTCCACGATTCCCTGAATGGATTCTTGCGTGGACCGCTCGGCATCGGTATCTTCGATCCGGAGAATGAGTTTGCCCCCGGTTTTCTGGGCATAGAGCCAGTTGTAGATGGCGGTTCTGGCCCCGCCAATATGCAAGTATCCCGTCGGACTGGGGGGAAAACGAACTCTTACCTCGTCTTGTTCGCCCATTAATGCTGCCTTTGCGCCAACTTAATACGTTTGTTATTTGGTTATTATACCAACCGCATCATTTCTTTTGACTCTAGTTTATCGCAATTTCGCTGTGCCTCCAAATTCCTCTGACCTGTGTCTCGTCTGATAGTTGCACCAGTGAATCGCATTTCAACTGACTTGGTTGTTGATCAACACCCAAGAATCCGCTCTCCACTAAATATTAACCGCTTTCATCAAGATCCCGAAAATCTGGTCCTTTAAGCCAGATCAACTCTAAATGGCTTTGTTGGCCAAAGAACACCCTGGAATGTTCGAATGTTGGAACAATGGGTTTAAACGCATAGATACAACCCTACGGAACTAATGGCAATTAATATGTTTTTCGCTTTTAACCCCATTATTCCAATCTTCCATTATTCCTATGGTTTCTCCTGACTCCTATTCTTTACTTTGTTGTAGCGTGGTGTGAATCTTTTCCGCTAACTTCCGACTGATGCCTGGTACCCGGCTTATTTCCTCGACCGAAGCGGAAGCCAGACGTTTTACGGACCCGAACCGCTGCATCAGATCCCGACGCCGTTTAGGCCCAATGCCTGAGACCCTATCCAAGAGAGATTGGAGCGCTTCCCTTCGATGTCGCTTCTGGTAGTAAGTTATTGCAAAACGGTGCGCCTCGTCACGCAGACGGCCCAACAGAGAAAACAAAGGCGGGTCATGTTTGAGCAGCAGCGGATTTTTTCTGCCCGGCAAATAGAGCCGGTCACCCAGATTCCGGTCAGCCTTTGATGTGGACCGCGGTTTCTTAGCCAAACCTACCACCTGAATGAGTCCGTCCAAATCCAGGTCCTCAAGAACTGCCAATGCCTGATTGAGTTGTGCTTTTCCTCCGTCTACCACCAGCACGTCCGGCAGTATCTTGGCGTCCCGGACATCGGTGAAACGCCGGTTGAGCACCTCTGCCATCATAGCCGTATCGTCTATCTGATCCACATCCCTGATTCGATAGCGACGGTAGCCGGACTTTTCCGGCTCACCATCCTTAAAGACCACAAGCGAGCCCACCGAAAACTGACCGCGTATATTGGAAATATCCACACACTCCAACCGGTGCGGAAAAACGTCCAATCCCAGACGTTCCCGCAACCGCTCCAGGCCAATCATGGGATCGGTGGCCCCTGCCATCTCTCTCAGGAGATGATTGGCCGCATTGTGAGCTGCCATAGCCAGCAACTGGCGGCCTTCTCCTCTCTTGGCAACCCGCACGTTCACCCGTTGGCCTCTCAAATCGGCCAGCCATTCAGCCAGCAATTGTTGTTCTGAAATGGGCTCACTGATCAGTATTTCTTCCGGAATGGCCCTCCCCTTTTCATAATACTGCTGAATGAATGCACGCACCGCCTCGGAAGCGCCGCCCTGGGGGATGATGAATGTAAAGGCACGACTACCCACCATGCGACCGCCTCTGATAAATAACACTGCAAGTGCCAGGTTGTCTTCCTGTTCGTAAGTAGAGATCACGTCTTGATCTCGAAAATGGGAAGATGCCACCAATTGTTTTTCCAAGGTTCTTTCCACAGCCTTTAGCCTGTCTCTGTACATGGCTGCCTTCTCAAATTCCAGGGCTTCGGCAGCTTTTTCCATCTCCTCTTGCAATCTTTTTTGCAGGTCCTGCGTCCGGCCTTTGAGAAAAAGCACCGCCTGCTCAACCACTGGTCCGTAATCATCTGGAGATACTGTACCGGTGCACAATCCCATACAACGACCCATCTGATGGTTCAAGCAGGGACGCTCCCGCTGTTGAAGCTTGCGCCCTTTGCACTGCCGCAAGGGAAACATGCCATGCAGCACTTTAAGAGTTTGCCGCACTGCCTGCGCCGAAGCGTAGGGACCAAAGTAGAGAGCACCGTCTTTACGAATACGCCGCACCAATGCCAGCCTGGGATATTCTTCCTTTTGATCCAGACGCAAAACCAAATATCTTTTGTCATCGCGCAGCACCACGTTGTAGCGAGGGCGGTGCTGTTTGATAAGGTTGGACTCGAGAATTAGGGCCTCTTTGTCTGTAGCTGTAAGAATAATCTCCAAATCCGCCACCTTGGAAACCAGCACCCGGGTCTTCGGTGAAGTGTGGTTCTTCTCACGAAAATAGGATAGCACCCGTTTGCGCAGATCTTTCCCCTTACCGACATAGATAATCTTTCCCTGGGCATCCTTCATCAAATAGACACCTGGGCTTGAAGGTAGGTTGTCCAATTTGTCCTTTAACTTTGAATTCTCAGCCATCCAGACGTGTCCAAATCTCGTTTTTTTAATACCGTTAAACACTAGGCACTTCTTGCTTCTCTGCAGGAGTCGAAATGGGCCAATTTTCTTTCACCGCGTCTCCGTTTCCCCGTGTCACCGTGTCGCTTCAGCCTGCCCGCTGGTTCCTGCGCTTTGCGCCCTAATAAACTTCCAACCTCTGTTTCTTGAGCTCCCTTATCTCGTCTCGTAAGCGGGCCGCTTCCTCGAACTCAAGACTCGCTGCAGCCTCTTTCATCTGTTCCTCCAACCCCACAATGTGCTGGTCAAGGTCCTCAACAGTTTGATATTCAACTACTTTTTCAGCGACAGTGGGCACGGTCACATAGTCTCCTTCATATACTGAATCTAAAATATTGTGAATCTCCTTGCGAATGGTCTCCGGCGTTATCCCGTGCATTTCGTTGTATGCTGATTGCAGCCGACGCCTCCGGTTGGTCTCCTCTACCGCCCTAGTCATTGATGGGGTGGTTTCGCTTCCATAAAGAACGACTTCTCCCGACACATTGCGTGCCGCTCTACCGCAAGTCTGGATAAGAGATCTCTCCGAACGAAGAAATCCTTCCTTGTCCGCATCTAAAATACATACCAATGATACTTCCGGAATGTCCAAACCTTCACGTAGCAAATTGATACCAACCAGTACATCGAAACGGCCAAGTCGAAGATCACGAATAATCTCAACTCGTTCGATGGTGTTAATATCGGAGTGAAGATAACGCACCCGTACTCCCAGATCGGTTAGGTACTCGGTAAGATCCTCGGCCATCCTTTTGGTCAGCGTGGTGACCAAGACCCTTTCGTTGCGTTCTACTCGGAATCTAATTTCTCCAAGGAGATCGTCAACCTGATGTTCCGCGGCGCGTACGCTGATCTTGGGGTCCATAAGTCCAGTTGGCCGGATAATCTGCTCCACCACCACTCCCTGGGCTTGCCTCAACTCATAATCGGCAGGGGTGGCAGAAACATAGATAACCTGGGGCACTACGCTTTCGAATTCCTCAAATGATAAAGGCCGGTTGTCCAGCGCGGAAGGGAGCCGGAAACCATAATCCACCAGAGTGAGCTTTCGTGATCGATCGCCGCGATACATCCCCTGGAGTTGAGGGATAGCGATGTGGCTTTCGTCTATAAAAAAGAGGCTATCCTCAGGATAGTAATCCAGCAAGCAGGGCGGCGGTTCTCCCGGACTACGGTCGGTCAAATGGCGTGAGTAATTCTCAATTCCAGTGCAGTAGCCTAATTCTTGCAGCATTTCCAGGTCGAAACGGGTTCGTTCCTCCAGTCGCTGGGCCTCTAGAAGTTTTCCTAACTCCCTCAACTCACTCAGTCTCTCTTGGAGTTCGGCCCGGATAGTCTGAATGGCCTGGTCCAACATGGGCCGCGTTGTAACGTAATGGCTTGCCGGATAAATTGCCAGGCGCGAGAGCTCCCTCATACTTCGACCCCAAAGAGGATCAATTTCGAGTATGCGCTCAACCTCATTGCCAAAGAACTCGATGCGCACAGCCCTCTCTTCCTCGTAAGCTGGGAAAATTTCCACCACATCTCCCCGTACTCTGAAGGTCCCGCGGTGGAAGTCCATATCATTGCGCTGATAGTGGATTTCAACCAATTTTCTGAGCACCTTTTCCCGCTCAACCTCCTGACCCCTGTCAAGATGCAGCAAAAGCCCCTGGTATGCCTCGGGAGATCCCAGTCCGTAAATACAAGAGACGCTGGCGACAATAATGACATCGCGACGTTCAAGGAGTGAACGGGTAGCTGAGTGCCGCATTTTATCGATCGCTTCATTGATTGATGCGTCCTTGGCAATATAGGTGTCCGTGTGGGGGACATAGGCCTCTGGTTGGTAGTAGTCATAGTATGAAACAAAGTACTCCACCGCATTCTCGGGAAACAGTCTCTTGAATTCGCCATAAAGTTGCGCCGCTAGAGTCTTGTTGGGGGCGATCACCAGACTCGGCTTTTGAACTTGGGCGATAATGTTTGCCATGGTAAAGGTTTTACCCGACCCGGTGACCCCCAAAAGCACCTGGTGCTTGAGGCTGCGCTGCACGCCATCCACCAACGCTTCAATCGCGTCGGGCTGATCTCCACGCGGCTCGAAATCTGTCATCAATTGAAAGGGTCTCATTATCTGGTCACCATGTTATCAGCTTGCCGAGCCCACAATATCTTGAGGAAATTATAGGACTTGCCCTCGGTTGTGACAAGCGGGAAAGCACTAGGCACTGATGGATTGCGAATTGCGGATTGCGGATTTAAAAGTTCATATTACAACAAATGACAGCGTAGCGTAATGACGGCGAAATCCTAATGGTTAGATTAAATTAGGCCTTACGCCCTGAGCCCTGAGCCTTGTGCCTGACTTGCTAGTAGCTGACGGCTGATAGCTGACAGCTTGCAGCCCATCGGCGAGCCCA
>JASFEM010000186.1:0-6583 GCA_050124835.1 Syntrophobacterales bacterium
TGGCCGCAGCTGTCTGCACCATCACCATTGTTGCAGTTTACTGCTTTAGCGAGAACCAGGGCTGTGCTCCGTTTACCAACCCCTTCCATTCCGGTGAACAGGAAGGCGTGGGGCAGGTGGTCTTGAGCAAGCGCCTGGCGTAAGAGGCGAATGACTCGCTGTTGACCTGTGATTTCAGCAAACCCCACTTTATGGTTCATGATCTAGCTCTTCTCCGTGAGGTGCGGTTCCAACAAGATAACTATCTGTTCATGAACCCGCTCAATTCCCAGAGTGGCGTCCAGTATTTCAAAGCGATCTGGATATTGTGCCGCCAGCTTCAGGTAACCCTCTCTAACCTTTTCATGAAAGGCTAGACCGTGTTGCTCGAATCGATCCTCCAGACCGTCCAAGGAATTGTCCATCATCCGCTTGCGAGCGCGATCCAAACCGATCTCCACCGGACAATCTAATAACAGGGACAATTGTGGCCACAGTCCACCCGTAGCCCAATGGTTGAGTTGCTGGATAAGCTTGAGATCTTGCCCCCGACCGTACCCCTGATAGGCAGCGGTGGCGTCGGCGAACCGGTCACAGATGAGCCACTGGCGTGCCTTCAAAGCGGGGCGGACTATTTGGGCAATGTGTTGAGCCCGGTCGGCAGCATACAAAAAAAGTTCGGTGAGGGGTTCCATTTCATTGTGGTCGGGATCAAGTAGCATTTTTCGTATGATTTTTCCCAAGCGAGTGCCGCCCGGCTCACGCGTGACCATATAAGAAATGGAGCGCCGCGATAGAAACTGGGCCAAAAGTTCCACTTGGGTGGTCTTGCCACAGCCCTCGATTCCTTCGAAACTTATGAACACGGCGGCTAGTTATCCTCTCGGTTGGTAGATCCCACTAATTTATCGAAAAAGTTGTAGTTTTCTGGTTCAGCATCATCCGTGCTTTCCTCGTCCTGCAATTGTAGAGGGACTTTTTCTTCAGAGACTCCTTTAAACACATAGCGATCGTAAATCCGTTGGAATGCAGTCCAGTGGGAGGGACTTTCCTTTTCAGCCTCCAATAGACTTGTGAGGTGGTTCATTCTCGCATCAAGATCGTCGACATAATGCAGGGCAAAGGCCTCGATGGTCTTTGGACGTTTGGGCGCGCCAAACTCGTATTCGCCGTGATGGCTCACCATGAGGTGCTGGAGGGTCAGGGATAGTTCCAGTGGGAAACCCTCCAGGCTGTTGATCTTTTCCTGGACCCGCTGAACGCCAAGCACCACGTGTCCCAAAAGTCGCCCAGCATCGGTGTAGTCAATATATAGCTGATAGGAATATTCCTCCAGTTTGCCGATGTCGTGGAGAATACCTGCAGTTATGAGCAGATCGCGATCCAGCCGAGGATAATGGTCGCATATCCGACCAAGAAGCCGAGTGACGGAGACCGTGTGTTCAAGCAAGCCGCCCAAATAGGCATGATGGATTGATTTGGCGGCGGGGGCCTGTTTCATTTGCTGAACAAAACTACGGTCGGAGAAGAAAACCTGCAATAGACGCTTTAGGTGCAAATTCTGCACTTTAGCCGCGAGATCCTTCAGTTGCTGAAATAGCCGGTCTGGATCCTCCGGACCAGTTGGGATAAACAAAGCGGGATCAACTTCTGCCGGGTCCACCCTTTCCAAACCGCTGATGTTGAGCTGGAGCTTGCCTTGATAACGCTCGACTCTTGCTTGAACGCGAACCACGTCGTTGACACTGAAATCGTCATCCAGCTCCCGAGCTCTCTCCCAGATCCTCCCTTCGGTCTCCCCGGTGCGATCGGTGAGACGAATTTTAAGAAAAGGATTACCGCTGCGGGTATTCCCCAAGGTTTTCGCCTTGACCAGAAAGCTACTCACAAGGCTCTCATTTTCAGTAAGCTCTTTGACAAATCGCTTTTTTTCCACTGAGACAATCCAGAAGAACGAAGTTTTGCGTAAGCCTTTAACCTGAAATTACAAAGCTCTACATTCTACCTGAACTGGCCGTGAAGTCAAAGTATAAGTCCACTCGCCAGTCAAAGAGAGAATGCGGGGAAAGCATAGAGCATAGGGCATAGAGCATAGAGTATAGGGCAGAATTGCGGATGTATAGATTGCGGATTGCGGATTTCGAAATTATCGTGTTGCGATTTGAATGAATCCGACGAAGCCGGATGACCAGTCGCTTTCAACGATGAAAACGACTTTAACGATTTCAACGGTTTTAACGATTTGAGCAACGGACAGAACTAGCGAAACTTTTTGGCATACGCTGCCGCCTCAAGCCCAGCAACACAGCCCTCACCCACCGCTTTGGCGAGTTGCCAGGGCAAGCCGCAGATGTCGCCGGCAGCATAGAGCCCTGGGATGTTTGTTCTCTGTTTCTTGTCGGCGGCTATGTATTGAGGCGCTTCGCTATCCATGGTAACACCGAGCGCACTGGCTATCTCGATGGCACCTTTGGCTCCCAATTCGATGAAAACCCCCTTGACATCCAGACGCGAGCCGTTGTCGAGAGTCACACCGTCTACTTCATCTTGTCCAATGATTTCGGTGACCTTGCGCCCCTCGTATAATTGGATACCACTTTGCTCAATTTGATGGGCCAGAGCTTCCGAGACCTCGAGTTTGTCACAGATGAGGTGGACCTGGCTCGCGTAGAATAGCATAGTGAGAGCGCCGCTGGCTGCCGCACTCTCATTGCCCACCACCGCCACTGGCTCTCCACGGAAGAAAGCACCATCGCAGTCCACACAATAACTGACGCCACGCCCCAGAAACTCTTTTTCTCCGGTTACCCTGAGCTTATTGCGGGAAATTCCCATGGCCATAATAAGCGTTCTGCACCTGAGGTCTAGTCCGCTTTCGATTTCCACAACGAACCACTGCTCCTCTTGTCTGACATTTACGACGTCCTCATGGATGAAGCTAGTACCGGCCGCCTCTGCTTGCTGAATTCCCTGCTTGAGCAAGTCCTCGCCGCTGGTTCTTTCCATACAGCAGTAGTTCTCGATGTGGGCCCGGTACAGACTGCTCTTGGAGGATTTTCCCAAGATTAGTACCGACACCTTGGCACGGGCCGCATGAATGGCAGCCTGTAGTCCAGCCGGCCCACTCCCCAAGATAATGACATCATAAGTATTTTCTGTCACTTGCTTCTCCTCTTTTTAAAGAGCAGAGATTTAGGAATTTAGGGATTCAGGGATTTTGGAATTATCTAGATGGCTATCCGCTAAGTTTTTGTGATCGCGAATTTCCTAATTCCTCAATCTATCAATTTATTTCATCAACGAACGTGGGATGTAGACACTTCCTAGCCCGGTTTCACCGGATCAGTGTAGCACTGTTGTGCGGGTTGATTAAAATAGATGGCGATTTGATGGATACCCCTGTTGAGTGAGCGGTGCACCACGTAGCCAGTATTGTGAAAAACAGCAGACGCTGCCTGGTTATTGGGATCAACGAAGGCAATGAACCCAGTGACGTGTTTGCTTCTGGCGATCTTCACCAGATGGTTGAGGAGATAACTTGCTACGCCTTTCCTTTGCCATTCAGGGCGCACAGCAAAGTCCGCCTCTGCCAAGTTGGTTTCTTCATCGAGCACGTAGCGCCCCAGGGCTATTACTTTTTCAGCACCGATATCACCCGTAACTCCAACAACTGACATCTCTTTTTGGTAATCAATATTGACTAAGGCCTGGAGGTTGCGACGAGGAAACACCCGCATGTCAGAGAGAAACCTGACGTATGCACCATGAAGAGGAAGGGCATGGAAGAATTCCTGCAGGCTTCTCTCGTCAGTGGGTTTAACGGGTCTGAACAAAACGCTTTCGTCGTCACCACAAGGTTGACTCACTTCCCACTGGTCCGGATAGCTCTCGCCGTCAGATGGAGGCAGTAGTTGATCCTCATGGAGGTAGTGTAGCCTTTTGGCAGCGCGCAGAAGTTGCTCACGGAATTTGGGATGAGCGAGATTGATCAAGGCCAAGGCGCGTTCGCGCACCGTTTGACCATGTAGATTCACAGCACCGAATTCGGTAACAACGTAGTGCACGCCGCCTCGGGTGTTGACCACCCCAGCTCCCTCGCTAAGATGGGATACGATTCGAGACTCATTCCCATCCAAGGTAGTCGATGGTAGTACGATAATACTCTTGCCACCTTTTGAAAGGGTGGCACCCCGGATGAAATCCACTGACCCTCCTACACCACTGTAGATTGTATATCCCATGGAATCGGCACAGACCTGACCGCTCAGATCCACCTGGAGGGCCGAGTTGATTGAGACCATTTTTTCATTCTTGCTAATTACAGAGAAGTCATTGGTGTACTCAATGGGATGGAATTCCACCATCGGGTTGTTATGAACAAAGTCGTAGAGCTTTCTGGACCCCATGCAGAAACTGGCAATGATCTTTTTCGGATGAAATGTCTTCTTACGATTGGTAATGACCCCTTGCTCAACCAGGTGCAAGTAAGCGTCGGTGAGCATGTCTGTGTGTACACCAAGATCTTTCTTTTCTCCCAGTGAATAGAGGGCTGCGTTGGAAACGCTGCCAACACCGGCACGTATGGTGGATCCATCCTCTATAAGTTTTGCCACGTGTTTGCCGATCTGGTGTGCAGTTTCGTTCATGAGCGGTGGTAACATTTCCAGGAGTTCTTCCTCATATTCTACAACAACATCGATATCACGGACGTGAATATAAGCGTCTCCAAGGACTCTTGGCATACGTGGATTGACCTGGGCGATGACCACTTCACTATTGGCGGCTGCGGCCTTAACAATATCAACGGCTATGCCGAATGAGCAGAAACCATGTTCGTCCGGGGGGGAAACCTGGATGAGTGCGACATCAATGGGAGTTCGGCCGCTGTGGAATAGCGCCGGTACGTCAAAAAGGTAGATGGGCGTGTAATCTGCTCTGCCTTCTGCGATGGCTTGGCGAGATCCAGAGGCCACAAACAGGGATTTGAGTCGGACTTTATCTCGAAAAGTGTCATCAGTGTAGGAAGTTTCACCCAGGGAGAGCAAGTGGAGTACTTCCAAATCCGCTAATTGGATGGCTACTTGTTCTAGGGCGCGAACCAAGTGTTGGGGTTCGCCACAGCCGGAGCCAATAAATACGCGGTGGCCACGGCGGATAAGTCGCATGGCTTTTTCGCCACTCTTGATCTTTTTTTCGTAGTCGGCTCGCCAGTCCGAAAAACTTTTTTGCATTAATCCGTTGTCAGTTTCTAAGACGCTGCCGTGCGTCCGGTTCGATTTCATCTCTTGAGTACCTTGGCTGTTGTTGACATCTAGTTGAATTCTCAATAATCTTATGGCCGGTCCAAGGCTGTGTCAACCACATGGGTTTGCGATGGGTGAGTTGCGCGGGGTTAGCCAGCCGCTGATTGCTGGGGTAGGAGTTTCCAGATGATAGCCGCGGTGGTGATCATCGTCAGGCAGAGTAGCTGTCCCATGGAGAACAATCCCCAGAATAAACCGATTTGTGGATCTGGCTGGCGGAAGAATTCCACCAGGAATCGCAGTATTCCATAGCCACCGAGGAACAGGCAAACCATGGTTCCGGGTCTGAAAGACCGGTCCTTGAGCAGCCAGAGCACGATGAAAAGTAGCACTCCCTCCAGCAAGGCCTCATAAATTTGGGAGGGATGCCGCGGTTCCGGGCCGCCCGTGGGAAAAACCATGGCCCAGGGCAGGGTGCTGGGGCGGCCGTAGAGTTCGCCGTTAATAAAATTCCCCAACCTCCCCAGGCCAAGAGCAATGGGGGCAGTCACGATTACCACATCCGCGCCCTCCCAGAAGGGGATCTTACGCCGTCTGGAGAAAATGATGCCCGCGAGTATGGCGCCAATGAGCCCCCCATGAAAAGACATGCCTCCGTGCCAGATTGCGATTATTTCGAGGGGATGTTCTAGGTAGTAAGTGAAATTGGAAAATTGGTAAAAAAGAACATAGCCCAGGCGGGCTCCGATTATCAGGCCAATGGCCAGGGAAAAAATGAGATCCTGGAGTTGGGCGCCTATTAGACCGAGGCGCTGGGCCTTTCGCTGTCTGCCGATGAGGAAATAGCTGGCGAGAAACCCGAGCACGTACATCAGTCCGTACCAGCGCAGTTTGAACGGACCGATCTCGATCAAGTTGGGGTTTATCTTGGGGTATGGCAACATACTCTTAGGTACTGCCCAAAGGCAGCGTTTTAATGACCAGAGGGTGGTGAAAGTTCTAAATTGTTTTTGGCCCCAGTAGCAGTATCACAAGAGGGTGAAATCGGTCAACCATCGTAGTAGGAGGAATTTTTATTTGCGATGCAGGCATAGGGCAAGGCTACTCCACAACGAGCAATTCGCGCCATTTTATGGCAGTGTTCCTGTTAAGAAAGCACCAAATCTTCATGCAGACCCTAGCCCGACGGAGATCTGTACAGAAAGGTTGCTCAGATGCTCGTTGTTTCGTAGCCTGTCCCCTATGCCTTTGGCGATTTTGCTTTACAAGAAATGAGGACGGAGGGAGCAGGCTATGCCGGTAGTGCTGTCAATTGTAGGCAGATCGAAAGTGGGAAAAACCACTTTTTTGGAGAAACTCAT
>JASFEM010000187.1:0-6536 GCA_050124835.1 Syntrophobacterales bacterium
TTTATGATCTTATGGATCATCCTGTAAAAGTGTTGCCCCATGACCCAAGCGTGGCACAGTCGTTGCATCAATCAACACACGATTTGGTCTGTCTCCTCTTGTCGCAAAATCTTCATTTTAGCTGTTTTCCTCTGTTCAAGGATTAATCTGCGGCAATCAAAGCTGCACTCTTTGGATGAGAACCATGGATAGAACAACAGGCATAGAAAGGCGTCAACACCCTAGAGTTGTGGTGAACTGGCCTGTTATCATGAAAAGCACCCAGGGATTTATGGCAGGAGAAACCAAGGATGTCAGCAATGGTGGAGCTTTCATTTCTTGTAGGGAGCCGCTAAAACCCAAGGAGGTCTTTGAATTGGCCATCAGTGTCTCCCTGCTTCATCCGCGAGTTAAAGCTATCGCGGAAGTGATTTGGTCAAATCCCTCCAGGCACAACGACGAGCCCGAGTCTCGTGGTATGGGTGTTCGCTTCATCAAAATTGCCGACAAGGACCTGGAATTGATTTCGGCACTGGTTTCAAATCACCTTAAACCCGCGGATAGTCATTGGCAAGAGGAGAAGATTACCGATTGAGGTGCCAGAAGTATGACCCCGAACATTGGAGAAAGAAGGAAACATCCTCGAGCATTAATAGAATGGCCGGTTACCATCAAAACCAAGCGAGCCGTTATGGAGGGAGTCACGCTTAATATCAGTGCAGGGGGTGCCACAATCCGGTGTGAAAAACCACAAAAGTCTGATGAAGTTTTGGAAATGACCATTCGGATTCCAGAAGCAGGAAGTTCTTTGGTGGTTGGAGCCGAAGTGGTCTGGTCCAGCGCTGATATCTCGGATGACGAGCTCAAGACGCCCAGTATGGGTGTTCGTTTTACCGATATTGCTGATCATCACAGATGGTTTATCTCCAGTGCGGTCATGATGTCGATGAAACAGGAAAAATCCGTCCCCCCTCTGAACAAGTGAAATATATCTTAGCCCCATCACAGCAAGACAGCGTTACCCTGCTGAGATCCAGCTTAAGCCCTATTAGATTTTTCAAGGTGAATCCCTTGATTTTGATCACCCCTGACGATAGTCTCTGGCAAATGGGATAATCCTCAGGAACACGTGGAGACACCAATGAAGTTGATCATAAGAGTAGTGGAGATAAAAGGCAGTTGTCCCGTATATGAGGTTGACCACAAGGTCACCCTAAATGAGGGATATATTCTGGATCCGGAAGAGACTGACGTTGTCTGTATGCATTCACTGACCTCGATCCTGCCGTACTATGTCGCCCTCTCTAAGGGCGTGACGGCCAAAGAGCTGGGGCTCTCCCGCGGGCAGTCAGAGGAAGCCTATGTACAATGTCTCGACCCTTGCGAAATTACGGGTGGTGGCACCGTGCTTTTCGAGATTTCCAGGATAGCAGAGGAGTAATTCGGTTGGTTCCTTTTGACCAAACCTCCTGTCCTGTGCTAAGGTCCCGCTAATTCAGAAATTGACGCTGAGAGTTGAGACGCCAGTATCGGCACACCGTCATCGGTGTTTGTCATTCTCGCGAAGAATGGTCTGGTGGACTGGCAACGTTTTGAATGAACAAGAGGGAGACTTCGAATGAACAGTAAACGTGTTGCTTTCCTGCTAATACCTCTGATTGTTTTGACCCTTTTTTCCCACATTAACGCGGGGGTGGAATGGGATGTGGTGAAAACATTTAAGCTTGAGAAAAGACCCCTTGATGTGGCAGTTTCTGCGGACGGGAGATGGCTCTACGTCCTCACGGAACAGGGAAATATCCACATTTACCGTGATGGCGCTCTTAAAGGTAAAATTGGTGTCGGAAAACAAGTGGATGGAATCGATGTTGGCCCACGGGGAGACATACTTTTCCTCACCAGCAAGAAGGACAAGGTAGTCCAACTCGTCACTGTTGATCTTGTCCAGGAAATTAATATTTCGGGTTCCCCCTTCAAGGGGTCCGCTAATGCTCCTGTGGTCATTGCTGTCTTCAGCGATTTTCAATGACCCTACTGTGCGAGGCTTGCGCCTCTACTCGAGCAGGTGCTCGAGAAAAATCCCGAAGATGTGAAGCTTGTGTTCAAAAATTTTCCTCTCCAAAACCATAAATTCGCAGTACAGGCTGCTATCGCTGCCCTTGCTGCCGGCAGACAAGGAAAATTCTGGGATTTCCACGATCGTCTTTTCGAGAATCACAATCAGCTCAGTGACCAGAAGATTCAGGAAATTGCCCGGGAACTGAATTTAGATATAAAGAGGTTTCAAGAAGACATTAAGAATCCCGAGCTAGTGGCTCTAATCAATCAGGACATCCGGGAAGCTAGAAAAATGGAGCTGCGCGGAATCCCGACCGTCTTTGTTAATGGCAGACAACTCAGGAATTGGAAGCTCGAAGGCATCCAAGATGTGGTTGAAAAACAATTGGCAAAACTAAAGAAGTGAGCTGGCAGTTATGAGATGTGAGATGCTGCATTGAGATTGACCACAACCAGACTGATGTCGTCTTATGGTGTGGCGTCACCCTGAAAAGTGTGAAGATTTGTTATGACCTCCTTCTGAATAGCCTCGGCTAGTTTTGCAGCGTGTTTGCGTTAGGTAAACGGTCGTGGCCGAACATCTCTTTTCTTCCCTTGCGGGTTTCGCGAATACCATCAGCGCCGATCAAAATGACACTACCCGAGTTCCAGTCCTATAGCGTTTGCTTCTGGAGCTCCAAATGCCCTACTACGCCATACCCTCCAAGGCTATTTCAGAGAAAATGTCTTTGGCTCCATCGTAGAAAGCCTCTGTTTTTCAAGAAATAATCCTGTATACTAACAACGTTCATCCCATTGTTTGATATAGTGGTTGATACATTCTGGTTTCGGCGTAAGTCCAATCTCATTATGTTACGAAGTGGGAGGAAGTAACCATCATGAGAAAAGTCAACACCCCGGTTATCAAAAGGTCCCTATCTTCATGGGTCTTATCAAGTAATCTCAAACTCCAAGCACTTCTTCTTGTGGTTATTATGATTACGGTTTTTACCAGGGTCTTGCCCCTAGAAATGCAGAAGCGGATTATCAATGAAGCGATTCGGTTTGGTAAGATCCAACTGCTGCTCACCTACTGCGGGCTGTATCTTGCCGCTGTTCTACTTGCCACTGGGCTGAAATACGTCATCAGCGCTCTTCAGACCCTGATTGGCGAGCGAGCCCTCGCCGAGATGAGAAAAGACCTCTACCATCACATTCTGACGCTACCTTTGAACGCTTTCAGAAAAATCCAGCCTGGGATGGTGGTTTCATCCTTGGTGACGGAGCTCGCCGCGGCGGGTAATTTCGTGGGTATGGCCATAGCCGTTCCCGCAACCAGCATTCTGACCCTGGTCGCCTTTGCCGTTTACCTGTTCTGGTTAAATCCTCTCCTGGCGCTCATATCGCTCAGCATTTACCCCATGGTTCTTTTTTTGCTGCCCAGAATGCAGAATCGCGCCAATAGGGAAAACAAACGGCGGGTAGACACCACCAGAACCCTTTCGAGTAAAATCGGCGAAGCCATCACCGGTATTCATGAGATTCACGGAAACGGATCCTACCGCATTGAAAACCGCAGATACAGTAAGCTGGTTGAGGCGTTGTTAAAAATTAGAATCACATGGAATCTTTACAAATTCGGGGTCAAGTCACTAAACAATTTCTTCAACAACCTGAGCCCGTTTCTCGTCTTTATAGTAGGAGGGTATCTGTCCATCATGGGCCGGTTAGATCTGGGTGCACTAGTTGCTTTTCTTTCAGCGCAGGAAAAGTTGTTTGACCCCTGGAGAGAGCTGATCGCATTCTACCAGGCCTATCAGGATGGAAGCGTGCGCTATAAGCGGACCATGGAATACTTTGATTCTATGCCTGAACACGCTCTTGAACCTGAGGGCCGCCAACCTTACGAACTGGAGGGCGCCATCGAGATCAAAGACTTATCGTTCGTGGTTGAGGGCGGCATCCAGTTATTAGATCAGATCAATCTTTCGCTAAAACCCGGGGAGCAACTCGCTTTGGTAGGGTTTTCCGGCAGTGGTAAGACTACGCTGGCCCTCTGTGTCGGACAGCTTTACAAGTACACTAGCGGACATCTCCTGATTGGTGGCAAGGAAGTCGCAGATCTTTCCAAAAAGGACATGATCCATAACATGGGCTTTGTATCTCAGGCGCCCTTTATTTTCGATGGAACCATCAAAGAAAATCTCGTCTACTCCTGTGCCGCAAAGCTCGACGGGGAAGAAGCTAATGGCGGCGAGGCCATGCCGAGTCTTGACGACACGATCGAAGCCCTGCAACAGACAGGGATATTTGTGGATGTTTTGCGCTTCGGACTGAAAACCATCCTGTTGCATGACGAACATACTGAGTTGGTTTCGAAACTCATTCGCGTCCGCGAGAACTTCAAGCGAAATTTTGGTGAGGAACTGGCAGAATATGTGGAGTTCTTTGATGAAAACAACTATTTATTTCATTCCACCGTGGCGGCGAATCTTACCTTCGGCTCGCCCAACCGTAAGTCATTTGCGCTAGAAAATTTATCCGCAAACAGGTACTTTCTAGAGTTTTTAAACGAGGCCGACCTCACAAGACCGCTTTTGCGGCTGGGCGCTGACCTATGCGAACAAACGGTGGACATTCTGGGCAACTTACCACCTGATAAGGTTTTCTTTGAACAGAGCCCCATCGGTGCAGATGAACTGGATGGATACAAGTTGCTGGTTGAGCGGTTGAAGAAGAGAAAGCTGCATCAGCTTTCGCCTGAAGACGTGGATAGCCTCCTGCGCTTGACATTGCGTTTTACTCCGGGGAATCACAAAATGGTCGCATTGGCAGACATCCTAGAAGAATTGATTTTGGAGGGGCGCGCCCTTTTCAGAGAGAAAATATCAAGAGACGATCCGGAGGCATTCTCTTTCTACCAGGCCTCGGAATACATCCATACCCAAACTATCCTGGACAATATCCTGTTCGGAAAAACGAAAACCGTCAACCCGATGGCCGAGGAAAAGATCGATCAGAGCATCATCCGGGTGCTCATTGAAGAAGACTTGCTCGAGACCATTGTTGAGATCGGCATGGAGTTCCAGGTAGGCAGTAAGGGTGACAGGTTATCTGGGGGGCAGCGTCAGAAACTGGCCATTGCTAGAGTTTTCCTCAAGGCTCCGCAAATCCTTATAATGGACGAAGCAACTTCGGCCCTCGACAATAAATCCCAGGCGCGGATTCAGAGCTTGCTTGACACCAGGTGGAAGGGTAAGAGTACCTTGATCGCGGTTGTCCATCGTCTAGATATTGTCAAGAACTATGACAAGATTGCAGTAATGAAGGCCGGAAGGATAGGCGAGGTGGGGACATACGACGAACTGATTGCCAGGAAAGGGATGTTACATGAGCTCATCTATGGGAAAAAATCGACAGCCTAAAGCCACTGAGTTTCAAGAAAATCTTGAAATCCTTCGCCAAATCCAATTTTTTTCGGGCCTTTCTCTCGAGGCACTCAAGGTAATCGCCTATCTTTGCATTAGAGAAACCTTTAAGCCGGGAGACTACCTGTTTCATAAAGATGATAATGACGGCAAAGCCTTTTACATTGTTTCCGGAAAGGCTGGAGTCTTGCGCGAAGATGAAGGCGGCGAGTCACCGCAGGAAAAGTATGTCGAGGGCGAGTTTATCGGAAGTCTGGCACTTTTGAGTGATATGCGCCGCCTTTTTTCCCTTAAGGCCCTGACGGATATGACGTGCCTGATCCTCACCCGGGATAAGTTTGCCAAGGTGATGGAACAGTTTCCAGACCTGATGCCCAAAATTCTGAAGTCTGTGGTTGATAGCGTACGCGCTTGGGAAGAGCGGCTATTGATTGATCAAGATGGATTCTGCGAGGCGTGCAAACAAAAAGCTGGCGTGAGTCTTATATAATCTTAGATGGACATGGAAGGTTCAGGTTCATGAGCGGGAATAGAATTTCATTCAAATTGAGGAATAGTCTTTCTGAATTAGATAGACTGTGCCAGGGTTTGGAGGAGTTCAGTGAGTCATTAGGCCTAGCTCACAAAACTACTTTTGAAATCTGTATCGCCATGGAAGAGCTTGTCAGCAATATAATCTCGTATGGATACTTGGATGATAGTGTTCATTGGATCAAAATTTCCATCTCACATGAAAATGGTACTCTCACCATAAGGATTGAAGACGATGGAAGGCCTTTTAACCCGCTAAAGGCTGAGGAACCGGACTGTGAATGTCCTCTGGAAGAGCGCAAAGTCGGCAACCTCGGCATTCACCTCACAAAAAAATATGTTGATGATATGATCTATGAAAGGCGAGGTGACAATAACATTCTTATCTTGAAGAAGCGTTTAGAAAAAACATGATTTCTTCTAAACTGTAGGCATAGACTTGTCGGTTAGCCTAATCCTGATATATTAGGCTTTATCAATAAATGTAGAGTACCTATTGCTTTAACTCTATGCATACATTTGAGGGGTGAGCTATTCGCTCCGCTTACCCTCAGTCTGCCG
>JASFEM010000188.1:0-6483 GCA_050124835.1 Syntrophobacterales bacterium
AACCTTCTTGTCCGGCAGGGAACAGCTGGTGCTAGCTGCAATCAAGGCTGTCTATGAAAAGGATTTTGACAGCCTGATGAAGTTTCTACGCTGTATTGACGAAGATGAATTGAGGAAAGCCGTGCAGGAGTTGTTTTACTCTGACCCTGAGAGAAAGGTGGACGGATTCCTTGAGAAATTGTTGCTCAATACGGCCCGCGTCACCTACCGGGGGAATGGTCGCAAAAGTTTTGCATTGAAAGGATCTCGTGAACTCGTCAAAAGAGTCATTGATTTCTATTACAAGAATACAGCCGATCCCAGAATCAGAGCAAAGATTGAGAAAGTGGTCAAAAGAAAGAGGCATGCGATTCACATGCGCCTCCGCCGAATGAGCGATGATCAACTCAAAAGCGTTCTTAAACCGGATCAATTTGTCTCTGGTGATTCAGACGCAATATCCGACGATTGATCATGAGAAGTGACGGGAAGGCATAACAAAGATGTGCCTACTCGTACATCCTAGGTTGAATCTATACGGCGGGCCAGCCGCAAATAAGTTGTAAACCATTCGTGCAACTTTGGACCTGGGCTTGGTTGCAGACCGTGACCTACTTCCCCGTCCAGGAGGGAGTGAGAGGTTTTGCCATCTCAACCTCGCTGCCGCCTACAGTGATTGTTCCCTGGCCTTCGCCCCTCAACGATTTTTCCAGCCGCCTGTTTTGTACATACAGCTTGAGGGCCCACAGAGGCATAATAATAAAACCCGAAAAAAGGACAACACAGAGTACGAGGTACACAATGCCAATAATCGGCATAGTGTCCAGCGAGTAGAAAATTGAAGAAATCGACTCCATGATCTTCCCACCTCCCTAACTGCTAAGCCCTGGCCATCTGGAACCAGAAAACAATAACTCGTAGCAAATCGATTCAAAAAAGACCCGAGCAGAGTAAAATCGAGTTCTTATTTTCTATGTCTGGACCTGCGCGTTGGCAGGCATCTCAACCGGTTGAACCCGCTCCCAGTCCTTGGAATCGTGAGCTGCATGCCACAGATCATAGTTTCTTTGCAGGTTTAGCCATAGTTCCGGGGTCGTATCGAAGGCACGGGACAGACGCAATGCCATGTCAGAAGTGACAGATCCCCGCTCATTCACTATCTTTGATACGGTCTTCCGCGAGACGCCAAGAATTCTAGCCAATTCAGTTATCGTAAGAGACAGCGGCTCCAAATAATGACTCGTTAGTATGTGCCCGGGATGAGTGGGCACCCTCTTTCGTGTTCTCATAATACTAACTCCCTCTTAAATGTGAGAATATTAGAATCTATATCGGGCATTATAGGTTGTTAATGGTAATCTACGTAATTCACTTCATAGGCATCGCCATCCTTGAATTTAAAAGTTATGCGCCAATTTCCAGACACCTTGACTGCCCAGCGGCCTTCCTTTTTCGGTTGCAATAAATGGAGTCCAGAACCGGGGTAATTCATATCTCTGATATCACTTGCCGCATCGAGACGGTCCAATATAGCAGCTATTTTTTTCGCATGTTTTGCCTGAATGCCTTTTTTCACAGCGTCATAAAAGAAATCTTCGAGCCCCTTGTGAGAGAAAGATTTTATCATGATCCGAATGTAACCTCAAAGGTTACGCCTGTCAAGGTTTTTTATTGAGACCTGGGACAAATGGCCGAGCCTCTAAACATTATCCACGCACTAATACGATGGCGGTCGGCTCGATATCGACGTTGTCTACCCGTTCAAGACAATAATTTATTGGAAATCATACAACTGCAGTCGCCAGAAACAGTCTTACATTTTGTTACTCTCTTCCGTGAAGAAATCCCCGAGATACCCCTCAAACTTACCCCTACGAAAGAAACCCTTATCAACCCGGCAGTGGATGTATTCCATTTGCTTTTTCAACAGGACTAGTTCCTGTTCCAGGCCCTCGCTGCGTCCTTCGCATTCAATCAACGCTATTTGAACCCTTTCCAACTGCGCCTTTCTTTCTTCTAACAGCATGCTCTGAACAATGTTTTGGTTTTCCCTCTTCTTAAGGGTATTTCTTGCCTTATTCAGTTGGCCTTCCAGCTCGACAAGTCTCTCTTCGGCCTTTTGAGCTTGTAATTGGAACTGGACATAGCCTTTTTCAAGGTCACCCCGCTTTACTCTGCCTACTTCTTTAAGTTTCACCCTACCCTCGGATGACAGGCTCCTGGCTTGCCTGCGAGCTTTGAGAGTGGGTACGTCAACTCGAATGTCCACCCTTGTGTAGCCTTTTTGCAGAATCTCTTTTCCCAGCCGATTGATGGCATAGAGCTGATCCCATACCGTTGCTTCGCTCAGCTCTCCTTTCTCAACCTCAGATAGCAATTTTCTGTAGTAGCTGATTACATGGTCGCGGCTCAGCTGGTCAAACCTCTTGATCTCTCCCCTGGATTTCTCCGTAACAAATTCAAAGAAGCGATTGACTCTTTTCTTTTGACGCCTGGAGGTTCTTTTCTCCCCTGTGCGAAACAGTTGAGGATCATCATTTAGTTGAGTCCAGAGGGTGTTTGTCGCCATCTGTTATCTCCCCAGGTAAGTTCGGGTTATTTCATCACGGCCATGACCAAGTTCTTCAGCTATCTCAGCTCGGGTTTGTGAATCTATTTCTCGTGCTTCGTCCATGGAAACTCCCCTACTCTCTGCAATCGCCCGGATATTGTCCTCTTCAAACCTGCCCGATGCCAAAGGACATTGCTCCCCAGTTAACTGTATGAATCTTTCCTGGGCATAGGCGTGGCGGTTTCCGTGGGGGCCGAAGCGGTCAAGCCCTGCATGTTCTTTGAAGGAAGCGTATTGATTCTTTACAAATTTTGCCATCTGTTGGTAGCTCATCGAAGTAGGGATATTTGCACTTGCAGTGTATTCTTTCTGCCAATCCCTGGCCTCTTTCAGAGCCTTTAGAGCTTTTTCCGACACCGGAACCATTCGAGTACGATTCCCCTTGGTCTTTTCAATGCGGATCTCTCCTGTCCTCTCAGCCGTCTCAATGCTTTTATCCGTCACCTTGAGCTTGAGGGATTCTTCGAGCCGCAGGCCCAGGTCTCTCTGGAGACTTGTCACAATCCGTACTGCTTCAGCCCGGAACCCGCCCTTTTGCTCCATCAGAGCTTTGAAATCATTGATTG
The DNA here is from genome assembly GCA_050124835.1 of Syntrophobacterales bacterium. Lineage (GTDB taxonomy): Bacteria > Desulfobacterota > Syntrophobacteria > BM002 > BM002 > BM002. Next base: position 3,157 of record JASFEM010000188.1, read on the forward strand.
CCTGCTCCGGGTTCGCCTTTTGTATTCTCGGGTCGGTCTGGTCAGAGCGGTCCCGGGTAATGCCATGGTCCCGAGGATTACCGAACACCCGTGTGATGTCCTCTCGACCAAAGTGCCTGTAGACCTGGTTTATCCGGGAAACATAGTTGGCCTGGGTGCTGGTGGCGTAATCTGATTCCTTCAAATGCTGCATGTACTTTGCCGCCACCTCTCTCGTGACATTGCAGATGTTTCTCATCTGATGTTTCTGGCGAAGATATTCACCTAAATTTCTGAGTGCCGTGGCTGTGGCGTTTACTGTGTCTTTATCAGCAGCCTGGCCGTAGACACGCCAGGCCAGTCTTTCGGCAGTGATTTTATCCAGGTGCCTCCTGCCTATGAAATTGCGCTTTGCCGTAAATCACCTCGAAACAAAGACTGCTCAACTCATCGGGTACTGCTTCTCAAATTGAGTCGCAGCACAGTTTTGGAACTGTGCGCCCCTGGAGCATGCATGGTGCAGGTCCAGGTCGCCGAGGTCACGAGCAATATGCTTGGTGACCTTTGCCGGTCTCAGTGAAAAGAGGTCCAACTGGTCCTGGATTCACTGAGATGCGCTATATGTAAAACACCTCCCTGATGCGCGGGAGAAGCGCTCTGAGAGGTGTGGGATAACCGTGGTGATCATAAGCGGCAATGATAGAATTACTTGTGGTGTCACTCTTGCCTAATTCCTTGCTATTCCTATCGCCAGAAAATGCTGCCCTAGCCTCGATAAAAGGCCTCCGCTAGATTTTACTTGTTCTGGATGCCGCTTCCCTCACGTCCTTCTTTTCTATCGGATCTCTGGATCCGAAATCAGCTTTGCAAAGCTCCTAATATAGTAATAGAAACTAGGGTAAATTTTCGGCTTGGCTTGGCTCCAAACAACAGTTTACCCAGTTAACGAGTATTCAGCCGTAAAGCCACGCCCTGAGCGGGATTGCGCCGTTAGGGGCAGGGTGGGTCGGCGAGTGACGAGAAGACGTATTTTCTTCGGTGATGTGAAAAAAAGAGAATTTTTTTATCGCGCCGATATTTTTAACTATTTATTATTACTGATATTTCTACAATCAGAAGTTTATCATCGTTCACAATTCGAAATTTGTGAAAGCAACAAAGGGTCTAACCAGCTAAAGTGGTAAAAAACTGAACCATGGCGGTACAGGGCGCACCTCTGCTAAATGCTCGCGCAGTGGAGTACGGAGCATAATCTACGGGTGTGTAGCTATCTAAATGGGATGCTTTTTGAGGGGTCAATCAAATAGTCAGAAATTCCCCTCGTGACCACTCACAGAACGTACACTGGGATTCCGCCAGTTAGCCCACTCGCTATACGGCTGGTAAAATGGTTGCGCACTCTTGGTCTTTGAGTTATAGAAAAGACGTTTCTCAACGCACCTGACGATCTTCTAGTCAATTTTAGTCACTGAAGTCAGGGATTGTTGCGTTGTCAGCGGTAGTGGACCTAATTTTATATGGAACAACAGGGACATAAGATCACTCTTATGCCCCTGTCTATGTCTACCCCTTTCTGGCTTTCTTTTCTTTTTTCTGTGCGTCTGGCAACCTACTGAGCGTTTTCCCTGTTTCAGTGACAGGGGTCGACATAGACAGGGGGTTCAGTCACTGGCGGTTAGTCACCGGCTAGACGCGTCCAGACTAAGTGCTCCAAAAAAATGAAAAAGCATAGTTAGCTAACTTTGCTGAACATCAATAGATGCTAGATTGCTCAGACTTTTTCAGCGGTGACTCCAACCAGAAAAGGCGGTGAAGGGGAATCTTCAACCGCCTCGATCCAAGCGTCCTGTGCCTAAGATATTACCTCGTTTCGTCTGATAACTATCCTTGTTGCTCTCCTTTAATACGGACATAAAATATCAACTCGAATCCCTTTCCATTCTACTCACATGTGGTGCATTTCCACTCCTGTGCCGTCCATTGCATTCCGCACTCACCAGTCCAGGTGCCAGGTGGTATGTTACAACTAACTGAAGGGCATGTCTCCGCACAAGTTTGACCACATGGGTTCTCACAGGTAGTACCACATGGCCTTGTTGTCAATGGGCTAGTACAACACCATGGCTCGTTAACACACAAACAAACTGTTCCTGGGTTTCCCACACCGGTATACTTATACTGCCCTATAGTACATCCTATAGGAATTCCACCAACACCGTTGCAACTGCAATGACCAGTTGTGCTGCTACAGCATGAACCGTTTCCATCTGGATACGCTTGCCAACTGCCGCCCTGTCCAGTGTTGTTGATTCTCACTGCCTTCGATGCCGTCAGTTCAGGGCAACCTCCACTTGCCGGCTGGGTAACTGTAACTGTGAAGGATCCACAGTGATTCGGTCCTACAGGCGCTATAACCTCAGTCCCATCAGCACTCACGTAGCACCCAAGGGAACATCCACTATTGGAAGAGACAGAGCATGTAGCATAAGGGTTAGCAGCCGCGATTGTCCCCACCCAGTCGGTTCCAGGATTGACCGTGGCCGGACCACTGATGCTTATTTCACCGCACCAATCTGCAGAGTATTGCCAGTCATCTTGCAAGGTTGAAAAGGTGCAGCCTTGCTGAGCAAGGACTTTGCTTAAGTTGAAAGAAAAAACAAACGACAGAACCAGAAGAGCCAATGTGAGTTTCTTTCCCTTTAACATTGTACTTCTCCCTTTTTACTTTGCGCAGCCCCTGCAACTGCAAGACCTCAGACCATTTCAGTAATATGAACAAATCTTCGCTGGATTCTAATTAACAAATGGACGTTATATATTGATTCATCAAGGGTTTACACCCCCAAGGGTGACACGGAAAAAAAATAACAGGGGGATTATAGGATGTCCCCTATCTTGCTCTCCTTTATCCGTATTTCTCTTTCTCGGTTCATTTCATCAATTATGCTCTTGTACTCTTTGAGATAATCGTTATCTGGATTCTCACTGATGGCTTTTTCGATGTTAACTTCACCATTTGGCATACGATAAAGATCAAGTAATTCCATAAAGTTGGCATGTTGATTTGATAAATTCAATTGTTCTAAGAAATTCTCAAGTCTTTTGGTATCTATTGTTGGCTGTACTTGACATAATACACGTAGTTCATCTTCCCATTTCTTGCCTGTTTTTTCGTATGTCAATACAAGAACAGCCTCAGCGTGAAGTTTATGGTTAATCCATAACGCTAAAAGTTGGCGAACTCTAGGATTCCCTTTCTTTGTCCCGTCAATAAAGCATTCCCATTTTCTCTCACCAAATCTACCGTTAAAAGAAGATACAAATCCCATTTGTCTAAATCGCGCATCA
>JASFEM010000189.1:0-6457 GCA_050124835.1 Syntrophobacterales bacterium
ATAACTTCATTGCGGCCAATATCGAGGGAAACATTCTTGATGGCGTGGTTATCGCCGTAATAGACGTTCACGTCACGACAAAGCATCCGCGGGTTTTCTACGGATGCCTCTCCCACTGTTTGTCGATATTCTCGACTTACAAGAATGGGGCTGTCTTGACTCGTTATTTCACTCTGAACATCCTCTTGCGGCATATCTTTTGTGATGTCTCTTTCTCCCTCGTCTATTGGAGCACCTCTATTTTCCTGATGACGTAGAACGAATGCCATGATCAACGCTCACTTCAAAGTGGATGAACAATTGTATGATAAACAATAAATCATACTTTTCGAGATCTCTCTGACGTGTGGGTTTATTTCCACTCTTGAGTGGGCAGGCCTGGGCTTTACCAACCCAGCCTGCTCACCCTTATTGTTGGTTATTTCAGTGCCGTCAGGACATGCAGTCTCTTAACTGCGGCATGATATTTCTTGCGCTCCTGATCCGGCATTGGAATCATGCCTTTGTCGGCCAAATAGCCGTCTGGTCCCCATGCCTTTTCACTTGTAAATTCGTCAAGATATCCTTCCATCCCCGGGATCACCCCAACGTGTGCTTTCTTGACATAGAAGAACAGCGGACGGGAAACAGGATAATCTCCCGCAGCAATGGCCTCAAATGTTGGCTGCACGCCGTCAACGAATGACCCCTGAATCTTGTCAGTGTTTTGATCCAAAAAGCTAAAGCCGAAAATACCCACTGCGTTGGGATTGGCATCGAGCTTTTGAACGATCAAATTGTCGTTCTCACCAGCCTCAATGTAGGCTCCATCCTCTCGAATGGTGTGACAAACAGCCTTGTATTTGTTTTTGTCTGTCTTTTTCATGGCCTTTATCCAGTCGAACTTTTTGGCCCCACCTTCCATGGCAAGTTCAACAAAGGCGTCCCTGGTTCCGGAAGTCGGTGGTGGCCCAAGAACCTCAATCTTCTTGGCCGGTAGCGACGGATTGACGTCCTTCCAAGTTCTGTAAGGATTACGAACCAACCTCTCGCCACCTTTTGGATCGGGCACCTCTTTGGCTAAGGCCAAAAATATGTCCTTACGGGTCAGCTTCATTGGTTTTGCTTTCTTGGAATTTGCCAGGACGATACCATCGTAGCCGATCTTAACTTCGACGATCTCCGTGACCCCGTTGGCCCGACATTTTTCCAACTCAGACTGTTTGATTCGACGCGATGCGTTGGTGATGTCAGGGTGCTCAACCCCAACACCAGCACAGAACAGTTTCAGTCCACCACCTGATCCGGTGGATTCGATCTTGGGAGTCTTGTAACGCGTCGTCTTGCCAAATTGCTCGGCCACCACCGTTGCAAACGGATACACCGTGGAAGAACCAACGATGCTAATGTAGTCCCTGGCGGACTGAGAGTTTACCACCCCAGTGGATGTACCAATAACAAAGACCAGGGCGGCGATAAGTAGTACTGTTTTCTTAACCATTTTTCTACCTCCTTTAGGGTTTCATTTTGTAATCTATGGGCCAATCATGCCCACAAAGTTAAGCCAACGTTAAAAATAGCCAAGCGACCCTGGACTCGCCCTTGGGAGCACCTTTACCAGCGCCTCTCAAACTTCTTCCGCAGTATTATGGCCGCAGCATTCATAAGCATTAGAAACGCCAGTAACACGATGATTGCGGCTGAGGTCCGCTCCACAAATGCTCGCTCCGGACTGTCAGCCCAGAGATATATCTGGACCGGAAGAACCGTGGAAGGATCGGCAAGCCCAGCCGGTATGTCCACGATAAACGCCACCATCCCAATCATGAGTAATGGCGCTGTCTCTCCCAGGGCTCGTGCCATGCCGATAATTGTACCGGTCAACATACCCGGTAGGGCCAATGGCAACACGTGATGGACGACCATTTGCATTTTGGAAGCGCCAATTCCTAAGGCGCCCTCACGAATGGAAGGTGGCACGGATTGCAGTGCTGCACGGCTCGCAATAATGATGGTGGGTAGCGTCATGAGTGTGAGAACAAGACCACCGACCAGGGGAGCCGAACGGGGAAGTCCAAAAAAATTGAGAAAAACTGCGAGGCCAAGAAGACCGAAGACGATAGACGGCACCGCTGCCAAATTATTGATGTTTACCTCAATGAGATCAGTCCACCTGTTCTTCGGTGCGAATTCCTCTAGGTAAACTGCGGCGGCCACACCAATGGGGAACGACATCACCAGCGTTACCAAAAGGGTAAAGAATGAGCCTGCCGCGGCCCCCCAAATGCCAGCCAGTTCAGGTTCACGTGAGTCGCCTGAAGTAAAAAAGATTCTGTTAAACCGCTTTTTTATCTTTGCTTGTTCGTTCAATTGATCAAGCCATGCCAACTGCTTATCATTCAGTCTGCGTCCGGTCTCAGGGACATCTCTCTTCATGTGTCCCTTCATCAGCATGTCCACATCATCGTCTGCCGGTACCCAGACTTGAATGGTTTTGCCGACAATGGTTGGCTCTTCAAGCACCATTTCTCGCAGCTGGAATGCCGCACCTGGACTTACCAACTTATAAAGGGCACGCTTGTCACGGCGACCTTCAACGTCAGGAAACATGTTTCGCAAGGACCTTTTCACCAATCCTGGATAATCGGCGGTGGACAAACTTCGCTGCTCCAGCCTCTCAGGATCAAAGAAAACTTCCAATTGGATATAAGTTTGCTGGAAGGCCGTGTATCCGTTCCCCACGATACTTATAAAAAGTATGGCCAGACAGAGCAGGCTGGCAATGATTGCCGCCAAGCCATAAAGCCTGAACCTCCGCTCTGCCCGGTATCGTTTGGCAAGTCCCTTGTGGACGATATCGATTGTCCTCTCTCGGGGCTTGCTCCTTGCTACTTCCTTGGTGACATCGTCATTCATATTGCTCTCGATATTTGCGTACCACATTCAGGGCAACGACATTCAAAAACAGGGTAACTATGAACAACACCAGCCCTAGGGCAAATGCGGCCAGTGTTTTGGGGCTGTCGAATTCCTGATCACCGATCAAGAGGGTAACAATTTGTACTGTTACAGTGGTTACAGTCTTAAAAGGATTTACTGTCAAATTCGCGGCAAGACCTGCTGCCATCACTACGATCATGGTCTCGCCGATTGCCCTGGACACCGCCAGAAGGATACTGCCAACAATCCCTGGCAGGGCAGCGGGTAGAACCACTTGCCTTATTGTTTCTGATCGGGTGGCACCGAGACTATATGCCCCATCTCGCAGCGCTTGTGGAACAGCGTTGATCACATCGTCTGAAAGAGAGGACACAAAAGGGATGATCATGATCCCCATAACCAACCCGGCTGCCAGCGCGCTTTCTGAGGAGACGTCGAGACCCAGGGTGGAGCCTGCGTTGCGAATAAAAGGAGCGACTGTTATAGCTGCGAAAAAGCCATAAACCACCGTGGGAATGCCGGCGAGAATCTCCAGAAGTGGTTTTGCTACATCCCGAAATCTCTTATTGGCATACTCTGCCAGGTAAATGGCCGACATAAGACCAACGGGGACTGCTACTGCCATGGCAATTGCCGAGATCAGGAAAGTCCCCATGAATACAGGAATCGCACCGAAGGCACCGGATGACCCCACCTGGTCTGCTCGAATTGCTATCTGGGGGCTCCACTTTAGGCCAAAAAGAAATTCAGTTATGGGTACGGCTTTAAAAAACCTGATGGCCTCATATAGGACGGAAAGAACTATGCCGATGGTGGTTAGTATGGCAATGCAGGAGCAGGCTATAAGGATGTATTTGATTACCTGTTCTACTAGATTGCGGGCCCGTAGATCTTGACTAATCCTGTTGCGAACCAATGCCGTACCAGCTATGCCAAGGGAGAGTGCTACCACAGCCAGCGCTGCATTACTGGTAGTCTGAAGACTTCGATAACGGTCGGCTGCTGCCTGTATGGTGGCAGTTACTTCTCCTGCAACAATATTGCCGCCAACCAAATTTCTTATATCGTTGACCACGAGGTTGAGTCTGTCCTGTGGCAAATTACGAATAGCATCCGGCAATTCAGCAACCACAAGATTTGTGATGATTTTGTCTTCGAAGGCCAGCCATAAACCAAAGAGCAGCAAGGCTGGGATGCCGCACCAAAGTGCGGTGAGGGCCCCGTAGTAGGTTGGTCGTGAATGGAGATATCTAATGCCGCCTGCCTCACCAGCGACAGCAAATGCCCGACGCCGTCCCAAATAATAGGCGACTGCTGAGAGCATTAAGAGCACTGAAAGTATAGTGGTGGGTGACATTATTCTGGCGCGCACCTCTTATTTGGGCATCGCAACTCTATAGCTCGTTTCGACTCTTCACTGAAACTTTTGATATCCTTCTCGTTTCGTTGGGAAGATGGTTTATCACCGCCCACTCTCCAGATGGTAATTACGATTCTGAACATTGCGGGTAGAATATAAGCTTTAAATTGTTACGGTTCTGTTACAAGTTAAAGACATGTTGGAGAACATTAAACTAGATCAAGATTGTTTATCTTGACATTACGCTGGATCCTCTGACACATTAGAAAGCTAAGATCGGATAAAACGGCTCAACATCAATTTGTTAGCCGGATTTCTATATTACCCACTCCCCTTTTGGCCATGCGTGACAATATTGCTCCCCTTGAGACTATCTCTCCTGAACTGCTTAGCAGTATCCGCGGTGTCTTCTTTGACCTTGACGACACCTTTACTACTCACGGTAGGATTCCTGCCTGCTCATTTACCGCCCTGTGGGATCTCAGAAATGCCGGATTTACTGTTATTGCCGTCACCGGGAGACCGGCTGGCTGGTGTGATCACATTGCGAGGATGTGGCCTGTGGATGGTGTCGTAGGTGAGAATGGCGCCTTCTATTTCTGGTTTGATGAAGACGAGCGCAAACTGAAAAAGCGTTTTCTGGACACTGATTTAGTTCGCGCTGAAAAGCGACAGCGTCTCATCAGCATAAGGGATGAGATCCTTGCGGCTGTACCTGGCAGTGGGCTTGCCAGTGATCAGCATTACCGGGAGGCGGATCTGGCCATTGACTACTGCGAGGACGTACCACCGTTGGGCCCCGAAGCAGTCAAGAAAATTTGCGAGATATTCAAGTCGCACGGCGCCACCTGCAAGGTTTCTTCTATTCATGTGAATGGCTGGTTCGGGGCGTATGACAAGCTTGGAATGGTGAAGCGGTTCATCAAGGAGCGCTTCGGTCTGGAGTTGGATGCAGAAAAAGGGAGCTTCGCCTATTGCGGGGACTCACCCAATGACGAGCCGATGTTCCAATACTTCCCAATTAGCGTGGCGGTGAAAAATGTTCTGAAGTTCGTTGATCAGATGCAGACACTGCCTGCCTACATTACCTCTCTGGAAGGGGGCGAGGGATTCGCTGAGTTTGCTAAACATGTATTAAAACACCGGCACAAGGCATAAGGCACAGGGCACAAAGTAGAATTCAATTTCGCAATCCGCAATCCGCAATCCGCAATCCGAAATCCGCAATCCGAAATCCGAAATCCGCAATTTCCTTCTCCATGCCCCATGCCTACAACAAAATCATACATTTTTCCGGATTTAGAAACAGGTAGAGTTCCTCTCCTTCTTCTTGCGGCAGGATATGCGAAACCTGCACCCTGATCATATTGCCATCAATACTTACGAAAAAGTAGAGAAAATTACCCAAGTACGCCTTGTGGATAATGGTACCCTTGAACAGGTTCTCCTTTGCTTCAGGTGGTTCCGTAAATACTTCCACATCCTCAGGGCGTATGGATGCATACACTTTTTTTCCTGGTGTGGTTCCCGTGCTACTCGGCGTCTTACATAGCAACTTTTCACTGAATTCGGTGCGCACATAGGCGAGATCCTTGTCCTGGAGCACCTGGACGACCTCCCCGGACATGAAGTTCATGGTGCCGATGAAATCTGCGACGAATCTGTTGGCGGGCTTGTCATATATCTCCTGCGCAGTGCCGATTTGCACCACGTTCCCCGAGTCCATGACGGCAATTCGATCAGAGATAACCATCGCCTCTGCCTGGTCGTGGGTAACGTAAACAGAGGTGATGCCCATACGTCTTACCAAGTTCTTGATTTCAAATCTCAGTTCTTCTCTGAGCTTGGCATCCAGGTTGCTCAGCGGTTCATCCAAGAGCAACACTTTAGGATTTCCCACGAGAGCCCGCGCAAGAGCCACCCTTTGTTGCTGGCCACCGCTCAATTGGCCTGGATATCTCTCTTCCAGGCCATCCAAACCCACTAATTTCAATACCTGTTGCGCCCTTTCTTTTATACTCTTCTTGGCTATCTTCTGAATCTTCAACCCATAAATAATATTCTTATATACCTTCATATGTGGCCATACGGCATAGTTTTGGAACACCATGCCGATTCCCCTTTTTGACGGATGGACAAATCCTTCCGAAAGCATGGGCTTGCCGTCAATAACGATTT
>JASFEM010000190.1:0-6315 GCA_050124835.1 Syntrophobacterales bacterium
AGGGCTTACACATAAACGAGGACCATTTCATTGCCGAAATCATTGAACCTGAAACCGGCCAGCAGTTACCCCCCGGCGAGAGCGGCGAACTGGTCCTCACCACCCTCACCGCCAAAGCATTTCCGCTCATTCGATTCAGAACCGGTGATAGGGCCAGGCTCACCATGGAAACTTGCTCCTGCAATCGCTCTTTTGCCCGTCTGGAAGCAATACAGGGCCGAGCCGACCAGTTGGTGGTGATTCGTGGGATAAAACTGCACCCGCAGCTCATCCACGGTATCATGTCCCGCCTGGGTCAGGGCGGGCTGCCCGCCTATGTGGGCTTTGTTAGACAGTTGGAAGACCTTGATCTGCTGGAGATCTGGATGCGGGTGGATGAAGTTCACTTTTCCGACGAGATCAAGGTGCTGGAGCATCTGGTGCACAGGGTTCGGCTGGAGCTGGAGCAGAGTCTGGGTATCCCGGCCAGGGTCAGATTGGTTGAACCGGGAACCATGGCGCTCTACGAGGACCGTTTGGGTCAGATCCTTGATGAACGCGCCAACGGTTAGGCGAGACACCGTTCCACCCTGAAGACGACCTTTGCATTCTCTTAAGGAAATATCATAGGGGCGGGGTTTACCTGTCCGCCGTAGCCACGGCGGACGCGGATCCCTCCCGAATTACTGCTCTCAAAAATCAAAGAACCGGCCAGCAGTATTGAGCTTACGCCATAAATTGCTTACATGGCTATTAAACCTATTCTATTACTAGGTGAAAACGTCTGATATCATCTTCTTTGCCCATTTTCCTTGACATCCCGCCTGTAGATCTGATAGAGAAAATGTTAACAAGCACCTCTATACCTAGTCACCATTTCTTTTAAATAATTCAATAAAAAATTGCACAACCAGCTGGCAACCACGAGCAGCTGCTGATAATAACGAGCAATCTTGTAACTCCAGGGAGAAAGGAGAAGGGGGATGAAGAAGCACTGGTTTACGAGTTGGTTGGCGGTGCTGAGCATACTTGTTTTGCCGGCTCTCGCTTTCGGACATGGCTTTGCCATCAATGAACACGGCGCCAAGGCAATGGGCATGGGCGGCGCCTTTGCTGCCCAGGCAGACGACCCCTCGGCGGCCTACTTCAACCCGGCTGGCATCGTGCAGTTGGAGGGAATCCAGTTTGCCGCTGGCCTCACCGCCATCGCGCCCTCTGCCACATTCGAAAGTGATGGAACAAGTGGCCAGCCGCAGTTTCCCGCCGGTTCAACAGAGGACATTGAGGACGATGTCCATTTAATTCCTCACTTGTATGTCACTGCCAAGTTGAATGACAAGTGGAGCGTGGGCTTTGCTACATTTTCGAATTTTGGTTTGAAAACCGATTGGGACAATGACTGGGAAGGCTCTTACACCGAGGGCGCCACCTTCGCCGAGCTCAGGACCTTCAACCTCAACCCGTCCATCGCTTTCAGGCCTCACCCCAAGGTGAGTTTGGCCGCTGGCGTTGTCTTCCAATACCTGGATTTTGACCTGAGGTACAATCAGCTCTTGCCCGTGGGTACGACTGAAGCCAAATTCACCGGGGACAGCTGGGGCTACGGCTTCAATCTCGGGCTGATGATCTGGATCACTGACCATCTCAAGTTCGGCGCCTCCTACCGAAGCCAGATTAACCAAACAGAAAACAACGGTGACCTGAAGTTTAGCCCAGAGTTTTCTTTAATTGGGGTATCAAATACCAACATCGATGCTTCATTCACTTTACCCGACATCGCCTATTTTGGCCTTGCCTGGGAGCGGGGCCCCCTCACCCTCGAGTTCGACACCCAGTGGACCAACTGGTCAACCTGGGATAAGCTCGATGTAACTTATGAAACGCCAGTAGCCGGCCAGCCGGGGAAGCTCATCGAGGAGAACTGGAAGGATGCCTGGGCCTACCGTTTTGGGGTGCAATACAAGTTGTTCGAGTATTTGGACCTGCGGGGCGGTGTGATTTACGACGAATCACCCATCCCCGACTCCACCCTGAGCGCCAGGATTCCCGGCGGTGACCGCTGGCTGTTTACCGTCGGTGTGGGTGGCCATTGGCAGGCGCTAACGGTCGACTTTGCCTACAATTACCTGACCGCTGATAACGTCGACTGGGACAATGATGTGGGTAAGGCACCTAACCCTGGTGGTGGGCCGGTCACCGGAAAATTTAAGGATACGGACGCCCATCTCTTCGGTTTGACCTTCATCTACAAATTCTAACAACAAACTTCCACTCGAGAAAAAGGGGGCCAGGGCCAAGCATTTGCTTGGCCCTTTTTTTCTCCCCAGCCACCCAACTCTTTCCCACCCCCTATTTTTTACCCATTTTTGGTAAAGCCAGAAATGGGTAAATTGCTTTTCAATTAAATAAATGCTTGGGATTTGGCCTTTTGAAAAGGGATTTCATCCTTCAAAGCTGAAAGCCCTTATAGATTCGGTTGAAATATTTGAGCGCATCTGTTATTCATCAGAACTTAATTCTACTAAAGCGAGGAATAGCCATACGGCTGGATGCATCGGCTAGCTTCCATAGATCTTGGCTCCAACACCCTTCGGCTGCTCATTGCCGAACCCACGGTTTCTGCGCCCCTTAGCCCCATCCAAGTTGAACGGAGAATCACTCGATTAGGAGAGCACTTCCTGCCGTCAAGAACTTTGCAGGCAGCGGCCATGGAACGTAGCATTGTTGCCTTGAGGGAATTCGTTGACCTGATGGGCCAAAGAGGTGTTTCAGAATATCTGGCCGGAGCCACGGCCGTGGTGCGTGAGGCCAGCAATGGTGACCAGTTCCTGGACATGGTTCGTGAGCGGACAGGCCTCGGTGTTCGCCTTCTGAGTGGATCTGAAGAGGCGCAACTATCGCTACTCGGGGTCTCTTCCATCATCCCGAGCAGTGAGACGCCAATGGCGATTTTTGACATCGGCGGGGGAAGTACCGAACTGATTTGGAAGTCTCCACAAGAAGGCAGTGCTGTGGAGAGCCTAAGCACGCCGGTGGGAGTAGTTCACTTGACCGAAACTTTCTTGCGGGAGGATCCTCCAGATTCAAATAGTTGTGCAGAATTGCGCCAGCATGTGTCTGGAATATTGGCCAGGCTGACTCTGCCGGCTACTTTGCAAAACACACTTTGGGTGGGCACGGCAGGCACTGTGACCACCCTGGCGAGCATGCATCTTGGGCTGAGAGAATACGATCCCGGCCTTATAAATGGAACCGTCTTGAAACGATCGTGGCTTCTGGAGGTATGCAATGACCTGGCGAACATGCCAATCGCCGAGCGCAAGAAAATTCCAGGTCTTGAGCCAGGTCGGGAGGACATTATACTGGCCGGTGCACTGGTGACTCTAGAATTGATGGATACCTTTGACTTTTCTGAATTCACCGTAAGCGACGCCGGACTGCTGGAGGGATTATTTTTGGATCTCTGTCAAACCCTATCAGCTATGCCGGGGGAACACTGAGATCAATTTCGCATCTCAGATTGCGATTTTCAGATTGTAGGTTTGATCAAAGCTGAGAAAGCTAAAATCTAAAATCTACAATCTGCAATCTGCAATCTTAAATCTTTGTTGTCGATGGACCTCTTTCTTGGTAACTTTAATCACTTTATGTTATGTGAGTCCATCTCAACCGCTAAAAAGAGGATGTTTTATGAGCCAAAAAGTTAACAGCATGCCCGTGGCCCTCACATTTGACGATGTGTTGTTGCTTCCCGCAGCCAGTAAGGTTCTGCCCAACGAGGTGGATGTCAGGACTCAACTTTCCCGCAATATTTCGATGAATATTCCCCTTCTGAGTGCGGCCATGGATACGGTCACCGAGGCGGATACAGCCATCAGCATGGCCCGCGAGGGTGGCATCGGCATCATCCACAAGAACATGAGCATCGAGAGACAAGCCAGGGAGGTAGACAAAGTCAAGAAATCGGAGAGTGGAATGATTGTCGATCCAGTCACCATGCACCCAGATCAAAAGATTTCTGAGGTTCTTGAGGTGATGGAGCGATACCGCATTTCGGGGGTCCCCATCGTCGAAGATGGTAGAAAACTGGTGGGCATTGTCACCAACCGTGATCTCCGGTTTGAAACCAATCTCAATCAGAAAGTGGCCGACGTGATGACCAAAGAGAACTTGGTCACAGCCACCGAGGGCATTACCCTGGAAGAATCCAAGGTGCTACTCCACAAGAACCGGATCGAAAAGCTTTTGGTGGTAAATGATAAAGGGGATTTACTTGGTCTCATTACCATAAAAGACATCATGAAGATCAAGAAATATCCAAATGCCTGCAAGGACAAGCTTGGCCGTTTAAGGGTGGGCGCTGCGGTAGGAGCGGGGCCAGACCGCGATGCCAGGGTTGAGGCTTTGCTTAAAGCCGGTGCGGACCTGATCGCGGTGGATTCTGCCCACGGCCATGCCGAGGCAGTAGTTGAGAGCGTTGCGGCAATAAAGAAGCGATTGCCGGAAACAGAGGTGGTGGCGGGCAATGTCGCAACTGCAGAAGGTGCCAGGAGTCTGGCCGAAGCGGGTGCAGACGCCATTAAAGTGGGGGTGGGGCCCGGTTCCATTTGCACCACCAGGGTGATAGCAGGCGTGGGGGTACCGCAGATTACCGCGGTGATGGAATGTGCCAAGGTAGCCAAAGAATTCAAGCTGCCCATTATCGCAGACGGCGGCATCAAATACTCTGGTGATGTGGTGAAGGCCCTGGCGGCTGGGGCACATTCGGTGATGATCGGCAGTCTCTTTGCGGGTACGGATGAAAGTCCCGGCGAGACCGTCCTTTATCAGGGCCGCTCTTACAAAGTCTACCGGGGCATGGGCTCTTTAGACGCCATGAGAGAGGGTAGCCGTGAGCGGTATTTCCAAGAAGAGGTAAAGGAAGACGTAAAGCTTGTCCCAGAAGGAATCGAGGGGCGCGTTCCTTACAAGGGAGCACTTTCCACAAGTGTCTTTCAACTCATCGGCGGCCTTCGGGCTGGCATGGGTTACGTGGGCTGCGGAAATCTCCAAGAACTTCAGGAAAAGGCCAAATTCATCCGCATTACCTCTGCGGGTCTCAAAGAAAGTCACGTACATGATGTCATCATTACCAAGGAAGCGCCAAACTACCAAATCGATTGGAAGTAGTATGGACATTCATGCCGATAAAATATTGATTATGGATTTTGGCTCCCAGACCACCCAGCTCATCGCCAGGCGGGTGCGGGAAGCTCAGGTGTACTGTGAGATCCACCCCTTCAACATGGGGCTGGAAAAAATCAGGGATTTTGGCGCCAAGGGTATCATCCTTTCGGGAGGCCCTGCTTGCGTGCTGGACGAAGGTGCACCCTCAATCGATCCTGAAGTACTCAATCTAGGTCTACCAGTGCTGGGTATCTGTTACGGCATGCAGCTAATGACCCACTTGTTGGGCGGCGAGGTAGAGAAAGCCGCAAAGCGGGAGTATGGGAAGGCTCAGCTATCCATCGATTCTTTTCAAGACTTGTTTCATGGCTTGGATGGAGTTAAGGAGGGGCGGGGGGAGCAGGTGTGGATGAGCCACGGTGACAAGATCAAGGTGCCGCCTCCGGGCTTCACCGGCATTGCTCACAGTGGCAATTCACCCGTGGCGGCAATGCGTCACGCCACGGCCGAGCTTTACGGGGTACAGTTCCACCCAGAGGTCGCCCATACCCCCAATGGCACCGAAATGCTCAAGAACTTCCTCTTCCGTGCTTGCGGCTGCAAGCCGACCTGGACAATGAGGTCATTCGTGGCCAGCACCGTGGAGAGTTTACGGCAGGCCGTTGGTTCTAAAAGTGTGGTATGTGGGCTGAGCGGCGGTGTTGACAGCTCCGTGGTTGCTGTTTTGTTGCATAAAGCGGTGGGGCATCAGTCCAACTGCATCTTTGTAAATAACGGCTTGCTTCGTCAAGGCGAGGCTGAAGAGGTGCAAGAGATTTTTCGCGACACCTTTGAGATTAATCTGGACTATGTTGATGCCTCAGATGCTTTTCTCAGCCGGTTAAAAGGTGTGGTTGATCCAGAGCAGAAACGCAAGATCATCGGTAACCTTTTCATCGAGATCTTTGAAGCCAAAGCCAACCAGATTCCGGGGGCTGAATTTCTCGCCCAGGGAACCCTTTATCCCGACGTGATCGAAAGCGTCTCCTTCAAAGGGCCTTCCGCCACCATTAAGACTCATCATAATGTGGGAGGACTTCCAGATGTGATGAATCTAAAACTTATCGAGCCACTCAGAGAGCTGTTCAAGGACGAGGTGCGCAAAGTGGGTGCTGAACTCGGCTTACCACA
>JASFEM010000191.1:0-6311 GCA_050124835.1 Syntrophobacterales bacterium
GTCTTATCAGGTTCCAAGGATGAAACACTCAAGCTTTGGGATGTGGCCACCGGACGCCCAATGCAGACCTTTAAAGGGCATGCCCATTGGGTTAGCTCCGTGGTCTTTTCCCCAGATGGCCACCACGCTTTGTCTGGGGCCAAAGATGATGTCCTTAAACTTTGGGATGTTGCCTCAGGCGAAAGCATTCAGAGCTTTGTTGGACATCCAGGTGATGTAGATGCAGTCGCCATTTCGCCAGATGGCCGCTATGTGTTGTCTGGAGGCTGGCGCTCACTGATATTATGGGATGTATCTGCGGGAGAGAAAATCCGCACATTCAAGAGGCATTCGGGTGATGTGGCATCAGTTGCCTTTTCGCCCGACGGCCACCGTGCCCTGTCAGGTACTGATCATGGGTTGGTTATACTTTGGGAAGTTTCAAACGGGCGAAAGCTCCAAGAGTTCGAAGGTCACTTGGACGCAGTTACTTCCGTTGGCTTTTCGACTGATGGACTCTTTGTCATGTCCGGCAGCAAGGACATGACTACTCGGATTTGGGATATTGAAAGTGGCGACGAGGTGGTCAAATTCATGTCCTCCAGCGATGGAGAATGGATAATCGTCACCCCTGATGGCTACTACAATACCAGCCCGGAGGGGGCTTCACTGCTGCATTGGGTCTACTCTGATGCTCTAGAGACCTTTACCTTTGAGCAGTTCGAATCTCGCTTCAAAAGGTCGGACATCATCAAGTCTAGACTTTCCGGGCATCTCGAGGCGGGCGTTCCCGCTCCGGCCATGACACGGCCACCGCACATTGAGATGTCTGATCATCTTGCCATCAAAGAAACATCCGCCAGGAATTATTCACTCGTGCTCACCTCCTCGGCACTCGAAGAGATCAAGACTGTAAGAGTCTTTGTTAACGGTAAACCCACACTCGAAGTCCCGGTCAATGCAAAAGAAAAAGAATTATCCCTGGATGTCCCCCTCTTTTCCGGCGCTAACCGGATCACCGCTGTTGCTTACGACGAGAAAGGTTTTTCCAGTAATCCAAAATATGTTGACGTGCTTAGTAAACACGCTGGACTAGCTAAACCAAATCTGTACGTATTTGCCATAGGCGTAAGTGACTATCCCAGGCTTGCCTCCAGGTGGCAGTTGGAATTTGCCCACACAGATGCCAAGGCTTTGGTGGAAGCCCTTAAAAACCAGGAGGGCAAGCTGTTTGGTGAGGTGCGCTACAATCTTCTCACCAACGAAAATGCCACTGTACAGACTATCGATGATGTACTCGATGCTTTGAGTGGTATGGACGAGAATGACCTGGCGGTAATCTTCATGGCGGGTCACGGTGTAAAGGCCGAAGATGGCACCTTCTACTTTCTCACTTCAGATGGAAGTTTCGAGGAGCCGCAGAGAGAGGGACTGAGTTGGGCTTCAGTTGGTAAGCATCTTAGCAGGGTAAAGGGACGGGTGATCTTGCTGCTGGATGCCTGCCACTCGGGAAGTATAGTCACTGAAACTGTCGTTCCTAATGATGAGCTGGCACAACAGTTCTTCACCGGTGGTCGCCTTGGGATCATCGTTTTTTCAGCCTCTAAGGGTCGACAGTACTCCCTGGAGAGTCCAGACATCGGCGGTGGTTTCGGCATTTTTTCTTACGCACTCACACAGAGCCTGGGGCCAAGAGCCAAAGATGTTGACACAAACAGCAATGGCTTTGTAGAGTTTATGGAGTTAGTGGATTTCGTATCTTCCTATGTGGACAAAGAAACAAAAGGGGAACAGACCCCCTGGCTTTCCAGAAAAGAGCTATTTGGTGATCTGCCAATAGCAGTGGTTAATTAATCATTACCTATAAATTATCACTTAAGGATGACAGATGAATCGTCATAAACTTGTCTTACTGACTGTAATGTTTGCCTTTTTTGGGTTGGCTGTTACATCACATATCTTTGCTGAACAAGGAGAACCAGAAAAGGTTCGCTTTCGCTGGGCCTTCGTTGCCATAAAAAAACAAAACGGTGATGAAAAACTTGTCCGCGTGACACGCGACACGACTTTGAAGTCAGGCGATCAGTTAAAGATGTACCTGGAACTGGTAACGAAATGTTTCGTCTACGTATTTTATCACGGATCTAAAGACGAGTTGCGCCTGCTCTTTCCCTATGATATCGAAATGTTTCCTGCCGACTATGACATTCCACAGAAATACTACATCCCACAGGGAAAGTTTTGGCTCGAGCTCGATGAAAATACCGGACTCGAGAAGTTTTATCTGCTTGGGTCAGCCCAGCGATTGAGTAAATTGGAGACACTTTATGGACAATATGCAGCAGAAGCTGATTCCACTAAACAGAAAGAATTGGCAAACAAAGTCCTTAACGAAGTAAAGAGCTTGAAAAGACAGCAGACAAAATTATCCATAACCCCAGAAAGACCCACTCAAATTGCCGGCACTGTTCGCGGAATTGATAAGGACAAGGAAAGAATACAATCCGATCTTTCCAGCATGGCCATCGAAGTCTCCGCCACTGACCTTTACAGCAGGACCTTAAAGATTGATCACCAGTAGAAAGCAAAAACTGCAAATCACCTTTTTTTTGATCCTGGGTTCTTTTTTAGCTGCACATCTCTGCCTCCTCTTATTGCCCAATGTTTTTTCCATATTAAACGCCCAGATTGTCGATAAGATCTTTTTGTTTCGAACAAATATAAAGGGGCTGCAGCAGCCCTATGATGACATCATAGTCCACATAGACCTCAATAACACCAGCATCAAACAACTCAAGAATTTCTATCTAAATCGCACTTACCATGCCCGGGTGATTCGAAACCTCGCGGATATGGACGTCGCTGCCCAGTTGTACGACTTCATTTTTGCGGCGCGGACTTCCGATAGTGAGGACAGTGCCCTGATAGAAGCCACTTCAGCTGCTGGAAATGTCTACCTGGGAATGGCGTTTGAATTGTTGAAGGAGAAAAGTCCAAGCAGTGTCGATCCACTCCAAACAGAAGAAGGGAAGTACCTGGACAAGACGAAATGGCAGGTAAAGATTCAAGGGGATCCCGAAGAATTCTACCTTGGTGCCAATCCCCTGGTCACTTTTCCTGCTCTTGCTTCTGCCGCCACAGGTTTAGGGTACCTCAACATGAAACCTGATCCCGATGGTGTCACCCGCCGTTTGCCGCTGCTGGTTCGATATCAGGAAGGGTTCTACCCCAGCTTTTCGTTTCGTGCAGTCTGTGACTACCTCCATGTTCCCCCAGAAAATATTCTGGTGAAGCCGGGCGCAGCCATAACGCTGAAAGATGCCAGAAGACCCGGCGAGGCAAAAGCAAGCGACATGGTGATTCCCATCGATGAAACTGGCAACATGACCGTCAATTTCATAGGTCCGTGGGAGCGGATGAAACACTACAACTTTGTCGACATTTATCGCGCCTCCGATGACCCGGATGTTATGGGGATCTGGAAAGAAGAGTTGTCCGGGAAGATTGCTTTGGTATCGCAAGTCTCTACAGGTTCACTGGATGTGGGGCCGGTGCCGACCGATAACAATTTTCCTTTGAGCGGCGTACATGCCAATGTGATCCACACCATCCTTACGGAGTCCTTTGTCAACGAACTCTCGAACCTCGAAATGCTGTTCATCGAACTACCCCTCTTGCTGCTCATCTTTCTACTATCGCTAAGATTCTCCTCTTTGCCTTTCTCGGTTGGAACCCTCACGGTTGCGGGAGGCTATGCTTGCCTGGCGGCTTTCTCCCTGGTTTACGCAAATGTTGTTTTTCACCTTGTCCGTCCTCTGCTCATGATGATCTTTGCACTGATTTCAATTCTCGTTGCAAATGCAATCGAAAGTGCTTTCTTGTATGGGGAAACCAAGAAAGCCAAAGAACTTGCTGAACGCGACCTGGAGATCGGCCGACAAATCCAGGCCGGATTTTTCCCTGAAGAGTTGCCCACGATACCCGGTTGGGAGATAGTGACTCAATTCAAACCTGCTCGACAGGTCGCAGGAGATTTTTATGATGTCTTTACGCTGGAGGAGGGGAAAAAGGTAGCAGTTGTCATGGGAGATGTATGCGACAAAGGTGTCGGCGCGGCACTCTTCATGGCATTATTCCGTAGCCTCATCCGGGTATTTACTCTAGAGAGTCTGCCGAACCCAAGTTCCAGTCAAGGATCGTCCCACCTGGAGCCAACCCAGGTCTTGACGAGGACTGTCGTACTCACCAATAATTACATTGCAACGACTCATGGCAATGAGAACATGTTTGCCACAATGTTTTTTGGCATCCTGGATGTTAAATCAGGGCTACTTACCTACATAAACGGTGGCCATGAGCCGCCAGTGGTCATCGGCGACCACGCCATTAAGGCGACACTCAAACCCACTGGTCCGGCAGTGGGCATGCTACCGGACCTAGATTTTTCCACTCAAGATATCCAGCTTGAACCCAACGATATTCTGTTCACCTTCACCGACGGCGTGACTGATGCCCAAAGCAGCACAGGAGAGTTTTTCACCAAAGAGCGGCTGATGAAAGTGTTGGTTGAGCCGACAGCTTCAGCCGAGGCTTTTCTTGAGCGGATTGTCGATCGGATTCTACGTCACATCGCTGGCGTGGAGCAATATGATGACTTGACCATGTTGGCTCTCAGGCGGAAAGAACGTTTGTCAGAGAAATGAAAAGGAGTGTGGTCCAATGATTGTCAAGACACCCATGTCTCATGTTGGCCGGCTGTGTTTGATCCCTCTGCTGCTGTTCATCTTTCTGCTGGGTCTGAGCCAAATCGTCCCTGCCCAAAGCATGCGCGCCATCAACATAGTCCCGGACCAGGAAAAGCGTTCCTCCATTCAAACCGCTGACGGCTACGCTTATCTTTCCGAAGATATGACCATCAGTCAGACCAGAGCAGCAGCCTTTGCCAACGCCAAGAGACAGGCTCTCGAAAGTGCCAGAACCTATATCCAATCAAAGACCAGAGTCAAAAACTTTCAATTGGAATACGACCTGGTCATGTCAGATGCTGCGGGAACCGTCACCATCCTGGAGCAGAAAGACCATGGGGTGGAGAACAACGTCCGCTACCATGTCTGGATCAAGGCAGAGGTGATGTATGACCTGAAACCGAAAGCGCCTGAAGCCTACAAAGAAACTCTAATGGAAAAAGAAGCACCTCTCACGGTGAAGGTGTGGACAGACAAAAAGAGTTACAGGCGTGGGGACAGTATCGAGATCTTTGTTGAAGGCAACAGAGATTTCTTCGCCCGTATTGTAAACATCAGGTCAGACGGCCAAATTATCCAGCTTCTACCCAATGACTACCGGCCCATGAATTTTTTTGAAGGTGGGAAAGTCTACAGGATTCCAGACACGGCAGATAAGTTTGATCTAAAGGTTTCGCCCCCCTTTGGTGATGAAAATGTAGTGGTATATGCGAGTGAGGCCCCCCTGGGTGACGTCAGCATGGATGCAATCGGACAAGGTTTGCATCAATATCAAGGTCAGCGCCGTGGACTGGCATTTCAAACCCGCGGCATAAAGATGGTAAGCACTTCGAGGGGTACCACCGGAGCGGAGTTTTATGAAGCGACCTGGACCCTCACCACAAGGGATTAAGAAATTCCGACCTAAAAAGACGCTCAGTTGGGGTGAACACATGAAGCGGCTGCTATTATCCTTGTTCGTCTTATTTGCCTTAGGGGTTTTCATAAAATGGTCCGAGGCCCAGGAAACCTCAAAACACCCAGCTTCGCCCCCACTTTCCTTCGACATCAACTACTTTTACAGGCAGAGTGCCCTCGGAGAGCTCAAACCGATTAAATCCGGAGATGTACTCCACTCCGGTGATCACTACAAAATCATCTTTACACCCGACAAAGATTGTTACGTCTACATCTTCCAGGTTGACAGTACCGGACATTTTTTTCAGCTCTTCCCCATGAAGAGTTTCAGAGGCGTGCGAGTTGATAACACCAATCCTGTAATGCAAGGAACGACCTATACCCTGCCCCGTTCCGACAAGGCATTCATGCTTGACAGGCAGGTTGGCGTGGAGCGGATTTATTTCATTGCCTCCAATGAACGAAATCAGGAACTCGAAAATCTCTATCGCGACTGGCAAGTAGCGAGCACCCGGAAGCAGCCTAAACAAGCAGAAAACGCCAAAGACAAGCTCAACAAGTATTTCAAGAAACGTGGCATAGTCGTAGTGGCTCCTTCAGATGAATCCCTTCGGGTCTCATGGGAGGAAAGCGGTGAAGCATTCTCAGTTGTAAACCAGAGGCTTGAAGAATTGAGCGAGGACAATATGC
>JASFEM010000192.1:0-6299 GCA_050124835.1 Syntrophobacterales bacterium
GTAACATGCTGTAAGCGAGACTCGAACTCTGGGTGTGCTACAACTATACTGGCTTTGGCGTCTCGGATAACATATTCCAACTCGGCAGGTGGATAAATTTCACAGAGTGGAACCGCAATACCTCCCGCACGCCAGACACCCCACTGCATAGCAGCATAAACGAAACCTCGCGGTGCAAGGAAGGCGACCCGCTCCTCGCCAAGATCTTTTTTGTCCCCCAACAAACTGAGGGCAACGTGCTTCGAGATGTCCAGCAGTTGTCGGT
Organism: Syntrophobacterales bacterium; assembly: GCA_050124835.1. Classification (GTDB taxonomy): domain Bacteria; phylum Desulfobacterota; class Syntrophobacteria; order BM002; family BM002; genus BM002. Next base: position 266 of record JASFEM010000192.1, read on the forward strand.
AAGTGAATAGTGTTTCTTGCCCAATGACGGCAATTCGCTCACCGCGTTCTTCGGCGCGGGCAATCAAAGGAATCGTGGAAACTCGCATAAGTCAATCGCCTTCTTTATTATGACTTTTCCATGCTACCATCGTTGACTAGACTATGAACCTTTTTTTGTGGATTCTGCCCACTGCATGTCAAAGGGTCAAGTTTGCTTTTGACTTATAGGCAAGGATATGGTGTAAGCATCTCATCGGATCTCCATAGAGCGTGTGGGGTTAGCGAGCTTGAACGGGAGCATTCATACAGTGGTGGTTTAGTGCAAGCAAAAAGTAAAGTCTTTGATAGAAAAGTAATCTCCTGGGCCCTCTACGATTGGGGCAATTCTGCTTTTGCCACGACGGTTATGGCGGGTTTTTTCCCGTTGTTCTTCAAACAGTACTGGAATGTGGGGGTGGACGTCACCACCTCCACCTTTCGTTTGGGGTTGGCCAACTCCATAGCCAGCCTCATTGTCGTCGCCCTTGCGCCAGTTCTCGGGGCAATCGCCGACCGTGGTGGCGCCAGAAAAAAGTTCCTGCTTTTCTTTGCCGCAATGGGCGTTGTCATGACCGGCAGCCTGTTCTTCGTTGTCCGCGGTAGTTGGCAACTGGCTGCTTTGCTTTACGGCTTTGGTATCATCGGCTTTTCCGGTGGAAATGTCTTCTATGACTCGCTGCTGGTTAGCGTCTCTCCCGGTGGTAGGGAGGACATGGTTTCAGCCCTGGGATTTTCCCTCGGTTATCTAGGCGGCGGACTATTGTTCGCTCTCAATGTCCTTATGACACTCAATCCTACTTGGTTTGGCCTGGCCGACGCCGGTGCAGCGGTGCGGGTCTCATTTCTTCTTGTGGCTCTCTGGTGGGCGGTGTTCTCTCTGCCGGTAATGTTGTGGGTAAAAGAACCGCCAACTGAGGAGCGAACCAGAGGCTGGGCAATGGTCAGCAGCGGCTTTTTGCAATTGAAAAAGACGTTTGCAGAAATCCGCAAGCTGAGAGTCGTCTTTTTGTTCCTCGTCGGCTATTGGCTCTACATAGATGGGGTCGACACCATCATACGCATGGCTGTGGACTACGGTATGTCCCTGGGTTTTCCTGCCAACAGTCTAATCGTCGCTTTGCTTATAACCCAGTTTGTTGGCTTCCCTGCCGCCATCCTTTTCGGCAAACTCGGTGAGAAGCTTGGTACCAAGAATGGTATTCTGTTGGGTATCGCGGTCTATCTGGGGGTGACCGTTTGGGGAAGATTCATGGACAGTGTCGCTGAGTTTTATATACTTGCGGTGACCATCGGCCTTGTGCAGGGCGGCGTTCAAGCACTGAGCCGCTCTTTTTATTCCCGCCTCATCCCTGCGAACCAGGCAGCCGAATTCTTTGGCTTTTACAATATGCTGGGTAAGTTCGCCGCTGTGATTGGCCCCATTCTCATGGGTGTGGTCGCCATTTTGACCGGCAATCCACGACATGCTATCCTCGCCATCGTTGTCCTATTTTTAGGCGGGGGCATAATTTTGTACCTGGTAGACGAAAAGGAAGGTGCGCGCATAGCCCAGGAGTTGGAGGAGAAAGGGCCGAAATAGACAAGGAAAATAGTCAAACTTTAAAATAAACGCTATGCGCTATGCGCTATGCACTTTACACCTTGAACTCACCCACCGGATAAACCTCATATTCATGTTCCACAATTTTTTTGATCATTTCAAAAAAGTCTATACCCAAGGGGTCAGTTAACCTAATCCTGTTGTCCGCACCGGGCCAAGCAGAAGGGACGCAAGCTGCGTCGCTCTTGTCGATAGTTTCCTCTGGAGCCAAGAAGTACAAGCCCAACTCATACTCAAACAAAGAAATCTTCACCAAAAATCGGTCATCAACTGACGCAAAGGCAAAAAGATGGTCTCTGTACATACTTGAGAAGTCAACTGCTCTGGGTTCGAGCAGATAAAAGAGGCGATACAATCCCTTTGGCGTGTCCTCAGCCTTGTAACTGCCGCAATCCTGGTAATTACCTTCCTCGGGGAGAGTCACTACTTTGACACACTTTCGAAATGCATCTTCTATTGACTCCGCATCATCTTTTTCCCAGTGCTTTCCCCAGTCAAAATCGGGTGAGAGCATCTCGAGCACCTTGTGAATCTCTTTCCTCATCTCATCTCCCCATCAGTTCAATGAATTATCCAGGCAGATCGTTTATTACTCGGCCGGTATCAAAATCCAGCTTATGGGTCATACGTTTAAAGAAAAGGATTGCAGATAGAAACAAAACGGCGCAAGCTCCTAGTTTTAGAAAAGACTGAGCTGACTCTCTCTACTTAACCGGTTCGTAGCGAGCCGTGAAGTGGCGCAACAGTTTGGGTGCATAGGTGATCCGGTAGCCGCCGACTTCATCCCGTCTCGCCGCAATCTTTGCCATTATCTCAGCGACATAATCCAGATGGCTCTGGGTGTATGCCCGTCGCGGCAGCGATAAACGAACGAGTTCCAGTTCAGGGCATGCCATCTCACCACTATCCTGGTCGGGATAGCAGAAGACAGAGGACCCCAGTTCCACCGCGCGAATCCCGCCTTCAAGGTACAGTTCGACCACCAGGGCCTGCCCGGGGAACTGTTCTTTGGGAATGTGAGGAAACAACCCGCTGGCATCAACATAAACAGCATGTGCTGCCGGGGGCTGAATTACGGGAATGTTAGACTGCAAAAGAAGCTCGGTTAGATAGGTGGTCTGGCCCAAACGATAGGCCAGGTAATCTTCCTCGAGCACCTCCCGAAGGCCGACTGCCATCGCATCGAGATCCCGGCCTGCCAACCCGCCGTAAGTGGGAAAACCTTCGCGTAGAACTAACTCCCTGCGTGCCCGCTCAAAAAGTTGCTCGTCATTCATGGCCAGGAAACCGCCGATGTTGGTAAGTCCGTCTTTTTTGTTACTCATGGTAGCGCCATCGGCCAAACCGAACATTTCGCGGGCAATTTCCAACACGATTTTTCCAGCGTAGCCAGGTTCGCGCAGCTTGATGAAATATGCGTTTTCGGCAAAGCGGCAAGCGTCAATGAAGAAAGGAATTCCAAATTCTTTATAGGTGCTGGAAACCTCCCGCAAGTTCTCCATTGAAACCGGCTGTCCACCACCGGCATTGTTCGTCACTGTGATCATGCCCAAAGGAATCTGCTCTGGTCCGAGCTTCTCAATGAAGTCTCGTAGTTTTGAAATGTCAATGTTTCCCTTGAAAGGATGAAGCGAAACCGGGTTTTGCGCCTCGTCAATGGCCAGATTTTCAGGGTAGCCGCCTCTGGCACGGATGTTGGCTCCGGTGGTATCGAAGTGCATGTTGGAAGGCACGTAATGCCCGGGACTGATCAGACAGGTGCTCAGGATGTTCTCTGCTGCTCTACCCTGATGGGTGGGAACAAAATAGCGGAAGCCAAAAATCTCCTCGACTACCTCCGCCAACCGGTAATAGGAACGCGCTCCAGCGTATGTCTCATCGCCATTAAGCATACCTGCCCATTGCGCCTGGCTCATTGCCCCTGTGCCCGAATCGGTTAACAAATCGATAAATATCTCTTCTGATCGCAGGCTGAACACATTATAGCCGGCCCTCGTTATGGCCGCTTCACGGGCCTCGCGATCAATTAGTGTGATCGGCTCCACCATCTTTATCCGAAATGGTTCCGGTGGGTGTTTTATCATTTTTTCATTGCCTCGTTCATGCTTTTCGTCAGTGGTTTTTGACGCGGTCCAGTAAAAGGTGGCGCACTGAGAAAATCTTGTCCAAATATTAAAGCAATATTAGAAAATAGCTCTAAAATAGCCGCTGCGCTAATGGAATTGTCTAAGAAACTAATTACAGAAGTGGGTAATGGCAATAGAGAAACGAACGACTGCCCCTTTTTCCTCTCGCTTCCTGTATGCTCACATCCTGGGCAACATGAGCTTCCAGTCCTGCTTAAAACTTAACATCGAGAGATAGACGCTGTTTTCCGGATAAGCATCGTGCAGGACATTCAAATTCGCAACAGGATCATATCCCACAGCTCTCTCGTCTTTCTCTCTCCTGACGCTCTTCAATAGCAAATCCACCTTTACTGACATCCAGGCCTCGATCACAACCGGTATGTCAAAATCCTTGAGCAAATCCACATTCGGGTCTTTTCCCAAAACTGGCTGGGTAATGATATATTTAGCGCCTGCATCAATTTTCTGTTTTAGCCTGTTTGTTTCGAACTCCACCGGGTTGTACTGGTTATAGGCCGCCCCAGTAATAAATATTCCTGAATATTCGGTGTTAATATATCTGATCAGATCGACTGAGGTCGCGACACTTTTCTCGCTCCCTATGCTCTCCGGATCTAGCTTGGGCAACGCCGGCCCCCCGTCACCTCTTATAACCAGGATGTATTTCAGGCCAATATCCGCTGCCCCCTGCAGCACGCCGTCGAGCTCTCCTTTCGTGTGGAAGGTGTTCAGGTTCATTACCGTTCTTTCAGGATGAACCGACAGGCCGCAAAACGCTAAGGTCTCCAGTAGGCTGTACCGGGGCTGCCCCATGGGGTTGTCCGGAATAGAGGCACCATTTCCCGACTCGAATATCTTCCCATACCTTTCGGCAAATGAGTCCATCCTCTTTTCCAGATCGCCCAAAATTCCCCTTTTGGGAGTGAGAATTTCAATGAGGTAAGCACAGTCAAACATCCATAGCTCCTTATTCAGATTAAGGCACAAGGTGCAAGGCGCAGGGCTCAGGGAAAAAAAGAATATTCAACATTCATTTTACCCTATGCCTTGTACCTTGAGCCCTGTGCCTTTTACTTGGGCAGCTCAAAGCCAGGGCCTTGCCGCGCCGTTTTGTCTCGCCGAAGTTCTAACGCAGGCGGAAGCTTGGGCGAAGCCGGGTTCTCATATTTCTTATTTTCCCGGTCTGACCTTAAGCAGACAGCAGCCTTCTCGGCCCGGCTGCCAAGTTTCCGCGGAGAACTGAAACCCCGCCGCTTCGAAGGTACCGTAGTCGACAACAGCAGCAATATCGCACATCCTGGCAATTTCCGGGTCGCTCAATCCCGCTTCCTGGTAAGCTTCCTTTAGTGGACAGCTCCGCATCTGGATGTCCAAGCCCTCCGCATCACAACGGCGGACTTCAGGTTGGAACATTTTTCCCTGGTCGGCCGAGGAGGCAAGAAAAGCATTCTTCAACCCCTCCAGATCCCCGGGTCCAAATGTCGCATACTTTCTGCCGATCTCGAGTCCACGGTTGTAGATACCTCGTTTCATGATTTCTGCGGCTTTTTCTTCACCTACTTCTTTTCTCAACTCCTGGAAGATGTGATAGTACATCATCCCGCGGTTCTTGTAAGCCGTATACAGCTGGTCGCGCAAGATTTCTTCGGACATGTTGCCTCCTGTAAGACAGAGGTTACAACCTTGACAGCCGCAGTCCATCTATGACCCTGGCGGTTTTCTCTCGCCTCGCCATACGATGATAACCCCTGCGGCAAACACTGGTAAACTCACGAGGTACGCTTTGGTCTGGCCCAAATATGAGTTGACGAAAAGAAACAAACAGCCCGAGGCTAGGAGCAAGATTGCGCCAACAATGTAGCGCCAATTACCAATCATCACAAGCCCTTCGGGTGCTGTCCCATAACCTCACAACACCTTCCCCCTCATTGAAGATCCCTCTTCCGACGCAGGGATTTAACAGGGTGAATCCCCACCAGCCAGGGAAGGGGAAAATGGTTGACGGACAGCCTCTTTGATTGTTCTAGCTGACTACAGTCTAGGGATTGAAGTCATTCTTTCATAATTAACAACTAAGTCAAGTTGAGAGATTTTTAGTCGTCCCGCTGTTAGCGGAACTCCTCAAAATGACCTATTCGGGGCCTGTTTCAACACCCTGTTAGTGTTGAATTAGGAAATTTCGAGATTATCTTCTCTACCATGCAATAAAGAGTTTATGGTCGTCTAACGGGCAAAACTTCCCACAAACTTTGAAATATTCAACTTACCTGAGATGCGGTTTACAG
>JASFEM010000193.1:0-6285 GCA_050124835.1 Syntrophobacterales bacterium
AGAAAACCTCTTCCCAATGGACTGTAGGAAACAAATCCAACACCAAGTTCACGACATGTTGGAAGAATGTCATCCTCCACATCTCGGCTCCAGATAGAGTACTCAGACTGTAACGCGGCAATTGGGTGAACCGCGTGGGCACGGCGTAGCGTTTGCGCCGAAGCTTCGGATAGACCCAGGTAACGGACCTTGCCCTCTTTTACCAGTTCAGCCAGTGCCCCCACCGTTTCCTCTATGGGAGTGTCCTGGTCCACGCGATGCTGGTAGTATAGATCTATGGTATCCACTTCAAGGCGGCCTAGACTTGCCTCGCAGGCTGAACGTACATATTCAGGACGCCCACTGATTTTGTGCTGCCTAATATCCTCCGTCCGGATTATGCCGAACTTGGTGGCCAGAATCACCTGGTCTCGGCGGTCCTTAATTGCCCTGGCAACTAGTCTTTCGTTCTCACCTTTGCCATACATGTCAGCCGTGTCAAGAAAGTTGACACCCAGGTCCATTGCCCGATGGATTGTTTTGATTGACTCGTCAGCATTGCGAACACCGTAAAATTCCGACATGCCCATGCAACCTAAACCAATAGCTGAAAGTTTTAACCCGCTTTTTCCTAATTCTCGTCTTTCCATACTTCACATCCTCTTTCTTTCTCCGCCATTATCTCCGAGACTCTATAAACTTTCCACCGAGATTGCAGCGGCTAGCGGAAACTGACGTGTTCCACCGGCTCATCGATCTCTGCTGGAAAATCATTCAATGGAAAGGGACGTTGGTTCTGATTTAGAGTAAGATAACGCATGACTTCGTAAGTGTAGGTCGACACCTTATTGGAAAAGCTTCTCACTGAATCATTATAGCTTAGCGTTATGAGAAGATAGATGTATTGGAAGACAACAGCGATCTGAACGATAAGTTTTATGATTTCAAAAATCACCAGATAGAGCACGGTGTAGAGCAGCCGAATGGCGATATTTTTCCTGGATAAGCCGTTCTCTTTTTTCTCCTGCATGATCGCCTCCATTTAGCAAAGATAAAGTCCGTTAGGCTCAAGGCAAATTCATAGAATCCATTAGCCAGTAGCCAGAATAAGAGACTCAAATTTATTCATTACCTGATGGATTCTGAATTCTGACTCCTGACTCCTTGATGTAGTCCCTAGTGCTTAGTGCCTAGTGCCTAGTCCCCAGTCCCTGGTGTTTTGTGCTTGCTCCTCAGCTGTCGGCTGCATGCTGCTAGCTGCAATCTGCCTGCTGAATTGTCACCCCATCTCCGCGCCTGCCCACCATCGGCTTCGCCTTCAGGCGAGGCGGGCGGGTCGTCCCGCAGTGTCTAGTCCCTAGTCCCTAGTCCCTGGTGCTCACTGACCTTGAATGCCAAACATGTTGTGTTTTTTGTAGTGAAGATAGTGTTCGGCGATAAAATTAAGCGGTTTTTGGGCAGCATGAAAATTAGCATGAAACAGCCAGAAAACCTCAGATAGTCCATAGGTTCTGGCAGCTGGATGCTCAGCAGCCAGTTTGTAGAATTCTCTACCCTTCTCTAAATATTCGGTCGCGCTCCTTCTCACCTTGCCGACCAGCTGAGGTCTCAACTCTCCTGTAGATGGATAGCGGTAGCTAAACCGGACATATCTAGGAAACACGCCCAGCATGAACAAGCAGATATCGGCAATTCTCTTGAAAAAACCTAATCTGTGTTCTTCATCCACGGACTCACAAAAGCGTGTAAGGCTGTCGATATCCAGGTCGTTGAACCTTATTTTCCGCCAGATTCCTTTCCTAACTCGGTAGGAAATCGAATAACTCTCGACTTTGGTAAAAGAAGAGAGCATCTCCGCCAGATAAAGCAGAACCGGTTGCCTCGATATGAGCTCAACCACCTCTTTGGTATCGAAGACTGCAATCTTCTTTGTTCCCTCTATCTCGATGGTGTGGGAAGCGGCCTCTATTTCTTTACGGGCTTTTCTGAGGAGGATTTCGAAATAAAGCCTTGGCGATATTTTCAGAAACAGTTCTTCATCGGCCACGACCTGACGGAAAGTTTTTTCGTCACCGATGAAACTGTCTCGAAAGTCCTCGTCTTGTTGGATAAGTTGTCTGAGTTTCGCTTTGTCCTTGACGTCAGGGGCTACCACTGAAACCAGAAAATCGAGATCCGTATCGGTGAATCTGAGGCTTCCACGTGCCATTTCCATTTTCTTTTCTGAAGATAGTTAAGGAATATTCCTTGCAATACAATCCCGCCAAGCAGGAACTGCAATTCTTGTCAATTTTACCATCTTTCGGTTGCGCGAATCCACGGCCAGCAGTTATATATTTGAGTCTGGGTTGCAGAGAGATTATCTTTATATGCATTTCGGGTCAACCCGCCAAATTTAGCAGAGTATGTCACTTGTGGGTCCATTCGAGTTGAAGTGGCAGAGCTCTTCGCTCAGGGGAAGCAGTTTTTAAAGACGGCATGAATATGACTCAGAAGTCAGATCAACTGCCAGAGAGGGTTGCAATCATCTCTGATCCACACGCGAATCTGCGGGGCGTTGAGCTCTGTTATAAGAAGATAAAATCTCTTGGAATAGAGCAGATATTTTGTTGCGGTGATCTGGTGGGCTATGGGCATGAACCCAACCAGGTGGTGGAGTTTTTCCGCGAGCATGACATCCCGACCATCTCCGGAAACCATGACAGGCTGGTTTGCGGCCAATGCAAACCGGAGGGATGGAACCCGTTTGCACTGAAGAAGATTGATTGGACCAAATCGGTTCTTACCGAAGCGAACCTTGCTTATCTATCCAGTCTGCCAATAAATATGCTAGCAGATGACCACTGCATAGCCCATGGCGCCTGGAGCGATCCGGACAAATACCTTTTTGAAGAAAGGGATTTTTTTACAGAATTGGAGCATCTTCCCGCCACACTTATTTTCTATGGGCACACACATATGCCCAGCGTTTTTCAGTTTCTGCTTGCTGAGGGAAAATGTGACTACCGCCATCTCATGCCCAGCGAGCCATCAGATGTCTTTGTGAAATTGTCAGAGAGCCAAAACCTTATTCTGGTCTCCTTTGTCAATCCCGGTACAGTCGGTTATCCACGCGGCATGAGTGATCAGGCGACTTTTGTGGTCTGGGAAAGGAAGACGGGCAAGATATCATACCAGTTCTATAGCTTGTTGTAGAATAGATAATAGATATAGGAGTCAGGAGTAAGTGGTGAACGGTGAATATTGAAAAGTGAAAGGTGAACGGTAAATCATTTCGGAGCATCCAACACCTTAAATCACAAATCCGCAATCTGCAATCTAAAATCTACAATTTCCTTCATATCACCCACCCCTGCCGGTGGAACCCCATGTCCCAGAACAGGTACTCCAGCTTGGAAGTGATTATGAAATGATTGCGAACCATTTTCTTTCCACCCTCCGTTAGCTCAGGGGCAATTTGATCCATAACATCCAATACCTGCTGGACAATGGCAGTAAATTCTTCACTGGCATAGGTCTCGATCCAACGGCTAAAAAGTGCTGTTGGGGACCCCTTTTTCTCGAGCTCCTTACCAACCTCTCCGTAAATCCAGTAACATGGAAGGAAAGCTCCCATTCCCTCGTAGAACGGGCGCTCGTAAGCAACCCTCAATAGATAGGAGGTGTAAAGGAGGTTGTTTGGTGCCATGGGGGTGGTGTAGACGTCTGCTTCTGTGAGTTTCCAATCCTTGAAGAAACTGTCATGGAGTGCGCGCTCCACCTGAATGGTATCTCTAGCGTGTTCGGCAAACATCATGAGCCATTTGTCCTCCGGGGCTTTTGCTCCCAATATGGCAAGTCCCCTGGCGAAGTCCCGCAGATAGAGGGCATCTTGGATGACATAGAAAAGGAAGGCCTCTTCAGACAAAGAGCCATCTGTTAGCCCCCGGACAAAAGGATGTTCCAATATTTTTGCATATATTTCTTCTATGGAGTTCCACAAATAATCCGTAAGCTTCATACCATTACCTCCCCCATCATTCCACTATTCCTATGGTTTTTCCTGGCTCCTAAATTCTAGCTCCTGACTCCTTTTCAATCATTTGAATATTCGATCTACTGCTGGCTGGCGCGCCGGATTTTTCTTGCCCGACTTTCCAACTCTGCTGCCTTGTCGTTTTCGTTAAGTTTCTTATAAAGTTCCGCCATATTTTCTAATACAGTGGCAACATTAGGGTCGTTGGGACCCAAACTATTTTCCCATATCATCAATGCCCGTTTGTAAAGAACTTCTGCTTCACTATATTTACCCTGAATCTTGTACAAGAGGGCCAGATTGTTCAGCGACTGTCCCAGATCCGGATGATCGGGCGGCAAACTTTCTTCTCTAATTTTAAGTGCTCTTTGGTAGAGAGGTTCGGCTTTGCTATATTTGCCTTGAACTCTGTACAACCCAGCTAGATTGTTGGCCGCTGTTGCCACCTTTGGGTGGTTTGGTCCCAAAGTTCTTTCCTTTATGCTCAGGGCCTTTTTGTACAACGATTCAGCTTCGCTATACCTGCCCTGAATCCGGTATAAGGTCGCCAGGTTGTTTTGAGATGTGGCTACCTTGGGATCATCTGGTCCGAAGGTCTCTTCGGCCACCTCGAGCGCCCGCTCACCCACGCTTACCGCCTCATCGTACTTTCCTTGCTGGTAGAGTTCAGCCATTTGTAAATTGAGATCCGCCCAGACCGCTTCTTCAGCATAAGAAGTTAATAAAACGATTAAGGTTAAGGCAAAAATTATTAATATTTGCAAATATTTAGTCATATTTCAATACTAGAGATATCAGGTTAAACTGGCGTAAAGAAAATTTCAGATTTCAGATCTCTCCCCCACAGGGCAAAGCCCGCTGTGCCCAACAGACCGCACCCAAATGCAACCAGAAAGTTAACAGTGGGCCCAATTTGCCATAGGAAGGCACCACCAAAGGCTGCCAAGGAGACCATAACGTCGCGCAGGAGATAGTAGAGGCCGAACATGGCTGCTTTGCGGTCCTCTGGTGCAAGATCCATAATGAGTGCTTTGCGTGTCGGTTCGCCGAACTCCTTTAGTCCTCGCAATATAAATGCTAACACAAGCCATGAAAAAGATCGGCAGAATAGAAGTACCAACGGAAAGAGAGTGAAAAATATAAAGGTGATCAGCACAAAGGGTTTCTTGCTGCTTCGATCGGCCAAGTAGGCTACTGGAACATATACAGCTACAGCTGTGGCCATTTCTATGCTCGTCAAAATGCCGAACTCGAGAGCAGTCACCGGTGCTGCAATGGTCTTCATGCACCAGACAACCACAAAAGCATAGGGAATCTGTTCACAGAACCGCACCAGAATGTCGGATACAAGCAGCCGTTTGAGCGCTGGAGACATTTCGGCCAAAAGATTTCTCCCTGGTGCGAGAACTCGCCCATCGACTGCGACATCCCTCGGCTCCTCTTCAATGAGCACTTGCTGCAACACTGCAGCCACCAACGAGAGTATGAGGGCAGCAACAAAGGCCAATCGCACACCGTCGCGTTCTCCCCAGATGGTGATGCATAGACCACCCAAGATCGGCCCGAGGGCCATGGGAATACGTCTAACCAGGGAGTGCATTGAAACGCCCATGGTCCGCTTGTTCATGGGTAAAACTTTTGCAACAAGGCTCATGGTGGCCGGCAAAGAAATGGCAGACCATGACAGGAAAAAAACCGCGCCAATCAAGACAGCCTGCCATGCTGGGATCAATATGACCAGTAGGAATCCGGCCATGGCGATGATGTTAAAAAAGAGTAGGGCCCGCTTGTAACCGAGCCGATCGGAGAGATACCCACCCGGGTAGGAGTAGAGAGCTGACAGCAGATTGTCGAGGCCGCTGAGTAGACCGATTGACAGAGCACTTCCACCCAAAGCGATGAGATAGATTGGCAAAAATCGCTCGGCCAACCGTTCGCCCATGCCTACTAGGATGACCATGCCAAGCATACCAACCGTGCTTCTGCGCAAGCCGAGGAAATCTGAAATACGTCGCAACCTGGTCATCTCAAACCAATATGCCTGTCCTTGCTAATCGTCCAAGCGCGGTAGGCTTAAAAATGTTAAGGGTTGGAATTGCAAAACCCCATATCCAACCCGATAGACTTTAGATCCGCAAGAGGCTAGGGAGGGGATTCATTCGTGAGCCTATCTGACAGTCACCCTGAGGTAGATATCTCCACGGGTGTTATCGTCGAGTTGCTCTCCCGCACCGGAAAGACGGAGTACAGTGCCATCGCGAGACTCGGGTGGCACGGTGACTCTAAAAATC
>JASFEM010000194.1:0-6207 GCA_050124835.1 Syntrophobacterales bacterium
AAACAAGGGATGAAAGATGATCTTCCATATCGGTCGTTGGCTTCAGAGCCAGAGTGACTTCCTCAGCTTTCTCAGGTTGTTGAATTACCTCAGCTTCCGGTCAATCATGGCGGCGTTGACCGCTGTTCTGATTGTCTTTTTGTTAAGTCCGCGTTTCATCCGCGCTATGCACCGACGCAACTTTCTGGATCGAGTTCGGGAAACTGGAATTCCTTCCGCCTTCGACAAGGCTGGTACGCCCACCATGGGTGGGGTGTTACTTCTTGTGGCCATGAGCGTTTCCATATTGCTCTGGTGCAACTTGGCCAATCCATTTCTACTCCTGAGTCTTGGAGCACTCCTCTGGTTTGGTGGTATAGGCTTCTGGGATGACTGGTTAAAGAGTTCCCGCGGCAGTAATCAGGACGGACTTGGAGAGATTACCAAACTTTTGCTTCAAGGTTTGTTTGCCTTGGCTTTCATTGTCATTTATTTGGGACCGTTCTCTCCTGTAGGGCAGGATGCGGCCTCGCAGCTGTACGTGCCGTTTTTGAAAAGACCCCTCGCGGATCTCGGGCTTTTCTATGGATTTTTTATTTTACTTTTTATGCTTTTGGTGGCCAATGCGGTAAATATCACCGATGGTCTGGACGGATTGGCCATCACTCCGTCAATCTTTGTGGCTGCGGTGTTGGGTGTATTCGCTTACGTAATGGGAAATACCATTTATGCGGGCTATTTGCAGTATCCGTACCTGCGGGGGGCTGGAGAGTTGACGGTTTTTGTTTCCGCTTTCATTGGAGCAGGGTTGGGGTTTCTCTGGTATAATGCCTATCCAGCCCAGATTTTTATGGGCGACACGGGATCGCTTGCTATTGGTGGTACGGTAGCGGTTATTAGTGTCCTGCTCAAGCAGGAGCTACTCTTTCCTCTTTTGGGGGGTCTTTTCTTAGTTGAGGCACTCACCTCTCAAATTCAGGACAAAATTGGCGTGCGCTGGCTGGGGAGGCGAATATTTTACCGGGCACCATTGCATCATAGTCTCCAGCACCGGGGATTTGCTGAGACCAAGGTGGTGATCAGACTTTGGATTGTGGCAGGTATACTTGCCTTGCTTTCTTTGGCGACACTCAAGATCCGCTAAAAGATCGACGCGGTGACCCGCCCGCCTCGCCTGACGGCGAAGCCGAAGGCGGGCAGGCAGGGTGACACGGGACACGGCGAAGTTCCATTTGATTAGGTCATCACGCCGCCGTGTCCCTCTTGAGGCGTCGGTGTTATAAGGGACTCACACCGTGCTCAAGAAGCTCCGCATACCTATCTTCGTCAAGTTTTCCCTCCTGGCTACTCTGGCCATTTTTGCCATCGTGGCCACAATCAGCACAAGCATTCTGAAACGCCAGCGAGTTCAATTCACTGAACAGTTAATTAAATTTGGTAGCACAATGGCGCGCTACGCCGCCACAAATAGTCCGGAAGATCTGCTGGAAGAGGCAGAACTGTCGCTATATCAGCTGGTTTCTGACATTGCCAAGAATGAAGAGGTGGTGTTTGCGCTCGTAGTCAATAGTAATGAGATTATCCAGGCGCACAGCGACATAAATCAGGTGGGTGCCCGCTATGTGGTTCCAGCCGAGAGCGAGTTATTACATGAGGAAGAGGGTTTGCATCTACGGAGTTACCAGGATGCGGGTGAAAACCTTCTGCTTTTTTCTGCCCCCGTGTTGTACCAAGGGTTAAAGATAGGGGAAGTCCAACTTTGTTTAACCAAGAAATACATTGAAGCGAGTATTGTCAGAGCCAAAGTGTTTATTTTGATGATGACGCTTGTCATCACCCTGACTGGCATTGTCATGAGTATGGTGTTGAGCTTTTATTTTTCACGCCCCATCCAGCGTCTGGTGGTGGCGGTGGAAGAGATCGGTAAGGGCAACTTTGCTTATCGGGTCAATCTTGCCAGGAACGACGAACTGGGTGATTTGGGTGAGGCCATCAACCGGATGGCGGAAGATTTACGCTTGAAAGAAAGGATTCAGACCTCATTCGGTCGCTATGTCACGCCGGAGATTGTTGAACGCATATTGGCCAGTCCAGACGATGAATGGATGAAGGGGACACGGTTGGAGGCCACAATTATGTTTGTCGACATACGGGGATTTACTGCTTTGGCAGAGAGAAGCGATCCGGATGCCGTGGTAGAGCTACTCAATTCATATTTTAGGCTGGTAACTGATATAATTATCAAGCATGGCGGCTATTTGGACAAGTTTGTGGGTGATGCAGTTATGGGGGTATTTGGCGCGCTCATTCCAGACCCGGTACACGCAGAATCTGCGGTGCGAGCCGCAGTGGAGGTTCGGCACCACCTGCCTGAACTGAATCAGAGGCTTCCCGCAATTGGCAGCCACATTCAGGTGGGTATCGGCATCAACACCGGGGAGGTGGTTGCCGGCAATCTGGGCTCCAGTAAACGCATGGAATATACGGTGATCGGCGACAATGTGAACGTGGCTTCACGTCTGACTGATCTGGCAGGCCCGGATGAGGTTCTGATTAGCGAGCATACCTTCAAGAAACTGGCTAAGGATGAGAGGTTCATTCTTCAGTCGAGGGGATCGCTAGAAGTTAAAGGAAGGAAGGGGCCGGTGAGAATTTATGAGGTCTTGGAACAAAGTGCACGCGAAGAGCAGACGGCAGGCGAGCGGTAATCTCGCTGGTGGAATGGCGAGATCTGCGGCCATACTCTTTTTTCTTTTCTGTTTTTGTTTAGTGACAGCGGAGACAGCTTCCGGTCAGAGTCCCACCGGTAAGTCTACTTCAGTTGCAGGGGATAAAAGGGCAGCGTTTCAAACAGAGGAGGTCGCCGTCTATGTGGTTAAAAAAGGAGACCAACTCAGCGAACTTGCCCATCATTTTTATGGAGACCCAAACAAGGACTGGATGATTAAAGAGGCCAATGAGTCAGTAGCCCTGAAACCAGGTCAAGTGCTGGTTATTCCACTGCGTCCAACTAACCCTGGAGGTCTATTCGGCAAGGGCTATCAAGTGGTTCCAATTCTCAGTTATCATCACTTTAGTACCGAGTGTAGTAACACTCTGTGCATGCCCATTGACGAGTTTTCCAAGCAGATGACCTTTTTGAAAAAAGAGGGGTATCGTCCTGTTACCATGGAACAGGTGCTGAAATTCATCAACTACCAGGAGCCCCTACCCAAAAAAGCTGTGGCTATTACCATTGATGACGGCTACCGTTCAGTGTACGATCTGGCATATCCAATAATGAAGCGGCACAATTTCAGGGCGACCCTCTTTATTTACACAGCTTTCATCGGCAATAGCCCGAACGCCTTGACTTGGGAACAACTGCGTGAATTGAGTGAGTCCGGGTTCGAAGTGGAGGCTCACACGATTTCCCACACCGACTTAACCCGCAAGCGCCAGGGTGAGAGCGAGGCTACGTATCTAAAAAGGGTTAGGCGGGAACTGGTGGAGCCCCGCGAAATAATTGGTAAGCACCTGGGGCGGAAGGCAATCTGGCTGGCTTACCCATATGGACGCTTGAATGATTTAGTAATCGCCTTGGCCATAGAGGCAGGGTATCGTGGAGGGGTGACCGTGACCAGAAGGGCAAACCCGTTTTTCACCGACCCATTCAGGTTGGGGAGAAACCAGGTAATGAATCCTGCAGAAGGGCGATCATTCGATCAGATGCTTAAAGTTTTTCGTGGAGAAAAGCTACGATGAAATGGCGGTTTGTTCCGCTTCTTGTTTGTCTAAACCTGGCCATGGGCGGCTGTGCTGCCTTTGAGAAGGCGCTAAAGCCCAAAGAACCGGAGGAGGTTCGCCTTGAGAGGATTTTGCTCGAGAGGGCCCTGGAATACGAGCGCCAGGGTGAGTGGCATAAGGCATTGAGGGCTTACGAAGCGGCGCTCGGTATGGTTGTAGCCAAAAAGGACAGTCTGGAAATCTCCCTCCGTAAGCGTTCAGAGGAACACTACCGACGAGGACTGGAGCTCCGAAAACAAGGGAAATATGTTAGGGCTCGACATGAGTTCCTGGTCGCCCTGCACTATAGGCCTGATTTTCCCGAGGTGGTTGATCTGCTGAGACCCGCCCGGCCATCCCCTTACACTTACTATATCGTGCATGAGGTGAAACAGGGAGAGTTTCTCACGGCTATCGCCCAGAAATATTACAACGATCAGAACAAATTTGAGGTCATTGCCAGATTCAATAACCTCAAGGATGCCACAAAACTCCACGCCGGTATGAAATTGAAAATACCGGAAATCAAAGGGGTGCGGTTCCCGCGCCCGGAAAAAAAGCAGGTCACCACCGTTCCAGTTGGTCGGAAAGGTGCAATGGAGGTTACCGAAAAGATCAGCCCGACAACACCAGGAGACCAGTTGGCTCGTGCTGAAGTGGAGTCCAGTTACAGCCTCGGATCAGAGGATCTAGCTGCGGCGCAACAACAAGAGACGGATGACTACCAGGTAGCCATTTATGAGGAGCAGGGGATCATCCTGTTAGAGGAGGGCCAGTACCTCGCTGCCCTGCATGAGTTTCAAAAAGTATATGACACCGATCCTGCCCGAGAGCAGATCAGAGAGTATATGTCCTGGGCGCACTACCGACAAGGAGAGGTCTTATTCCAGCAGGCTGAGTATTTGGAAGCTCGCCATCATTTCGAGGAAGCGCTGAGCTTTGACGCGCAATGCACGTCCTGCAAACAGTATATTGACCGTGCTGCAGACGCGTACAAAGATGCTCACTATCTTAAAGGGATTCAGCTCTTTGAAGAGGAGAAGCTCAAAGAGGCCATCGAGGAGTGGCAGTTGGTGAGCGAGCTTGATTCCGACTACAAGCAGGTGCAAAGCTATCTGCTTCGGGCTCAAAACTTGTTGGAAAAGGTGCAGGAGTTAAAAGAAGTACCTTAATCCATATGGTGGCGCAAACTAAATCCCACCGAACTCATGTCCGGATCATGTCTTTCCTGGCGGGTCATCGTCCGAAGCGGAGGAGTTTTCCTTGTAACGTTCTATGAACGCGTAGGCGCTGTGATTATGGATGGACTCAAAGTTTTCCGCATCCACCGAATACCAGGTAATGTTGGGATCTTCTTCCAGTCGTGAGGCTATATCCCTGACTACGTCTTCCACAAACTTGGGATTATCATGGGCTTTCTCGGTTACATATTTCTCGTCCGGCCTTTTGAGAACCGAGTAGACATCGCATGATGCCTCCGTCTCTACAAACTGAATCAGTTCCTCCAACCAGACGAACCTTTCGAACCGCACAGCTAACCTGACAACGCCGCGTTGGTTGTGCGCGCCAAACTCACTGATTTCCTTGGAGCATGGACACACTGTGGTGATGGGGACACTCACCTGGGCGACCAGATCGTGTCCGCGGTCAGCACTGAGGGATCCAACTAAACGGCAGCCATATTCCATGAGTCCCGATGCATCGGAAACCGGGGATTGTTTCTTAATGAAATAGGGGAAGGTAACTTCCAGATGGGCGGACTCCGCCTGAAGCCTGGTTTTCATGGTCTCCAGAATGGTGGCGAAATTGCGGATGTGAATTTCCCCATGGTGTTCATTAAGAATTTCAATAAAGCGACTCATGTGCGTGCCCTTAAACTGTTTGGGCAGGTTGACATACATGTTGATGCTGGCAACCGTATGCTGCCCACCGTGGGCGCGATCCAACACAGTCACGGGATACCGGATGTTCTTGACACCCACCTTGTCTATGTTGATGTTGCGGTGATCACTAGAATTCTGTATGTCGCTGAGTCTCTGCTCACCTGACGCAGTTGGCAACCAGAGGTGCTGAGGCTTTTCACCTTTTCTTAACATGGCTCTCTCGCGCTAACCGTTGATATTGTCTGCAATTTCCTCCAACGCCACGCGGGTTGGATCACCGACGTCTGAGGCAAACTCTCCCTTTAGATCCGCTTCGATTATCTTTTCATCATAGGGAATGAAGCCGAGGAATGGAAATCCTTTTAAGGCCTGCTGCAGAAACTCACGATCCCCAGGACCACGGACCTTGTTTCCCACGAGGTGAAGATTATTCAAGCCAATGTCTTTGGCTAGGGTTCTGATTCGCTGAGCTACCTCAATACTCCGCCGGCCTGGTTCCACCACGATTATAAGTCGGTCAACAGCTTGGGCAGTGCCACGACCCAAATGTTCTAAACCGGCAGCCATGTCCATGATGACA
>JASFEM010000195.1:0-6178 GCA_050124835.1 Syntrophobacterales bacterium
AGCAACTATTTCACGACATTGGATCAGAGAATCCACCAGGTGGTGAAAATCGTCGAATTGAAATGTTTCAGGAATAATTGCATCAAAGGGAGATTGATCCGGTCTGGTGCCAAAATCTATGCCGGTGACGAGTGCCACTGGCATGGTGGGCGCACTTTCTTTGACAATGCGACCCAATTCCCACCCGGATATACTGGGCGTGGAAAGATTCGTGAGGATGAGGTGGAAGTGACCATGACGGAATTTTTCAAGGCCGTCCAGGCCATCAGTAGCAGTAGTCACCCGATAGCCCCTCCAGCAGAGCATGTTTTCGAGAAGTGCAAGGGCGCCTCGGTTGCGTTCAACAAGCAGAATATGGGCTCGAGGTGATTGATAAGTGGCGTTCTGCATGGGTTCCTCCAGATTATGAGATTCGAGTGGCTTTTTAGATTGCCGCTCTTCCCACCAGTGAACTAAGTCTCAATCTTTTCGTCCCTTTCTGGTGCTACTTGATGATCCACTATATTCCGCGCCTGTATCTCCTGGCGCTGACACAAGCGGTGCAGTCTGCAGCTCGCTACGGCAGTGGCGAGGCTGGCAGCCACTGATTTCATGATTTTTTCATCGTGGGTTGTAAAGGTGTCATGTTGCTTGTTCCAGAGGTGAATTGCCCCGACCACCTCCTTACCTATGACCATAGGTACGCAGAGAATGGAGTGCGGCCTCGCTCCACCTAAGTCTTTGACCATAAAAGATAAATGCGGGTTTCGAGAAACGTCTCTGATCAGAACTGATTCTCCCCGAGAGCTAACAAACGCAAAAATCCCCTCATCACTCGGCATATCGCTCGGCTCAATACCCTCCAAAGTTCCAAAAACCTTCTTAACGACAAACAGGTTTTTGTCCCGCAGGTAGATGGCGCCACCCTCAACCGCTATCATCTGCTCCAGCAATGTCACCACTCGATCCACGATCCCGTCTAAATCAAACAGCGACGAAGTCAGCACACTTGCGACAAGATTGAGTGCCTCCAGTTCTCGATTCTTCTCATCCACCTGCTGCAAGAGTATCTGGTTGTGCATAGCCAATCCCAAATACTCTCCCATTTGCAGGAGGATCACTTGCTCCGAACTCGAAAAACCTTGCTTTGAGTCGCTCCCAACAAAAAACACACCCGCGTTGACTCCTTGAATACGAAATGGAGCCAGGTAGCAGGAGTCAACACCTAGCTCCTGAAACCATCTTGCCTCGAGAGGGTGAAGTAGATCCGTGACGTTTTCTCGATACAGCTCACGGTTTTCCTCCAAGACCGAGTTAAAAAGGCTTTGCCTCAGAGGTAATCTCATGCCGCTCCGGAGAGAAATAGGTGCTTCGGAGGCCACTTCCAAAAGTTCCAAATATTCACGTTTGGTAGCATAGAGAGCGAGAAAGGCAACCTTCACCGGCATAAACGTACATAACTCTCTTACCAGCGATTGAAAAAGCTTTCCCCGTAAGAGCCCCAGATTACAAACTCTGTTGAGTGTGGAGAGGCAGTTGAATTGATCGGTCTTGAGGGAAATTAGCTCCTGAAGCTGCAGGTTTTCGTAACGGTGAGACAGGCAGGATACAAGGGGAAGGATAAAATCCAGATCGAAATGCGAGAAGGGAATACTCCCTGTTTTATTCTCCAGACACATGACACCCAAGACATCATTAGCGGTAACAAGTGGCACGACCATACCGGTGGTTCCATCTTGGCCAAATTTATCCGCAGATTGGCTTAATTGTTCATCTGTTGTGGGATCGTTGAGAAACAGAGGACGCCGTTGGACAACCGCCTTCTCGAATTTGCTTCCGACGAAGGGGATTTGGCGCCCAATTCGGTTACGGCCTGTATCACTTGTATCAATCTCGCAGGCAATGGTGAAATGATGTCGACGGCTTTCATCTAACAGTAGAACGGTACCCCGTCCAGCACCGATTCCTCCACAAGCTTTCTGCAGTGCGAGCTCCAGCAGAACATCTTCATCTAAGAAAGCAGAACCACCGTCTGTGAGTTCCCCGAGCGAACGAAGTTGACCAACTTTTAGTTCGAGTACCTGGTTGTTTTCCTCGAACCGGTCGAGCAATTGGCGAAAGGAGAAAACAATCCGGTTCAGCTCACTTGTCTGTTTGGAACCGGAAATCTGATCACCGTCAGAGATCGAATTCTCAATGCTCTCGGAGATGTTACGAATCCTGTCTGCATAGGTACGAAGAATAAAAAAGCCCAAATAGGAAAAAAGCAAGACGGAGAGAAAATAGTATGGAAGATGTCGATCGGAAAAAAAATCGTACTTGTAAACAAAATTGATAAAACCCAGGCTTGGCAGTATAAACAGAAGGCCGAAGGCTACCACCAACCCATAATACACCCGTTGCTCTGCCAAGCCCAAAGTTTTGCTGGCACTCTTCAGCACGACCCGAGTCCTGTCCCTCAGCGCACTGCCCAGACCTCCTGTGAAGATATCAGATATCACCAGGCAAGCCTTTCGTTGGTCTTATCGTGAGGATTCGGCTACTATAGGTCCCGTTCGTCCAACGGTTGGACGTTGATTATCTCTGTAACCGCGAGGTTACTTATCTCTCGGAGTGCTCTGCGTTTTAATTCGTCACCACTTATGAGTTCTCTTACCTGCGAATAAATTCTCGGACTTATGAACCCTTCCTGGCCAGTTCCGAGCCTTACACCGAATTCAACGCGCTGACGGTCAGCAGGCAGCATATTTTCAATCACTTTTTTGCTGGCCCAGATGGTTCCGCCTTGAGCAAACTCACTGAGTTTGACGGTCTCGATGAGGGTTTCACCCATGACAGTAAATTCGAACGCCAACGAAGATGGTATGGTTCCCAGCCATTCTTCGCCGCAGTGAATGCCCATGTTCAGTTGTAGGCTATTTTTCCAAACCTTTCTGTACTTCCAACGCCTGTCGAGAGTGACGATCATTTGTTTAAGCGTCTCGGCACATTGAATAGCCTGATCGAGGTAATCTTTGGGAGAGTCCGGCGCTGAAAGGAAGAAACACACTACTCCCTCTTGGATTGATCGCCCTGGAGTGCCACCGTGCTCTTTGAAGCACTGGTGGGACATCAAGATAATCTGATTTAACAAATCAAAGTATTCGTGGGGGGGGAGGGCAGTACGTAAATGCAGGCTTGACTCGAGTCGACCTGCGAGGATGCACAAGGGGGTCAGGGAGGGAATTCTCTTGGAGAGCAATGCCTTGACCAATCTTTCCCTCCCCATAAGGAGGTCGAGAATTTGATCAAGCTGCATTCTCTCGGGAGTATAGAGCAGGAGGGTTCCTTCTCGGAAATCACTGGAAAAAACTGTATGGTTTGTGGTTTTGCCCTTTTTGGGTTTCAGGACCAACTTTTGTTGAGTGATGGGGCGCTCTTGTAGAGGTTCAGTTTTTTGCCATAATTCTTTTATCTCTTCCACCGGGCAGTCATCAATTTGTCGGCATATCTGCTCCATTAGCTCTCCGGTCAGGTCCCGTTTGGCTAACCGGATGTGCACTTCAAGAATTTCTTTCCAATTGGAAAAGCGCTTGATCCCATGCTTATTCAGCAAAAGACGAAGGATATTCCGCTTCGATGCGGATGGAATCTCGTGAACCGGTTCTTTAAAAAGCACCTTCTCAGCACTTTGGTTGATCCAAATGATTTCCCAACTCTGATTAACCAGAATGGCTGGAAAAACGATCTGTTCGATAGATTGATAGGCGAACTCCACAGACGGCTCACTCGGAGGTGCTGGAGCTATTTCTTTCACTTCCTCGACGAAATGACCCCCAATATCGGCCATTCGCACGCCCGAAGCCTTCAACTCACGTATTTTTTCTATCCTTTCGAGAACCCAAATGGGAAAGTAACCGATTTTCGTTGGACCACCAGGTTCCTCTGGTTTCCGAATAGTAGGGGAGGGCACAAGATTAAGGGAGATGTAATTGTTGAGTGTCGCTCTCGATATACCTGTGCGGGCGATAAGTTCTTTGCTGGAAATGCTCTCAACATCTGACCGCTCGCTCAAAGTTTTTCCTTCTCAATTTGTTAGGGGATTGAAAGGAAGCAGGGTTATTTAGACAGTACAAATATATTTTTTAGATGTCAAGAAAAAAATGATAAAAAAATGTAACAAAATAAAAATTACAGTATTTTTAGTATTATATACTGTCTAGGCAGATAAAAAAATATTATACAAAATCATTTTAAATCTTTTGTTTTTCCCCAAATATTTACTCCGCATTAGACAGAAGATTGTGTTTCTAGATGGTATTTACGGTATATACTATTGGTATTATAACGATTTATACTGTCTAAATCTATAATCTTGTTAATTAGACACTAAAACCAGCTGCGCCGAACTCGCTTACTCCTATATAAGGTAAAGATTTAGCATTCCTTGACATATCGAATCGTCACTGTACAATCAGTTATTCTTTTCCTCCGCTGAAAGCATACCGTCATGAGCCAGTTCAACAGTCGACCTCAAGACCTCAGTGTAGCGTTGGCTGACCTTACCAAGCGCAGTAGGATGACTGCGACCCTTTTTCAAATAGCTGCTGAAAAAAACCATCATCTTTTCCTTGTGGGAGGATTTATCCGGGATCTCTTTACGGGTCGAGTCAGCAAAGACATTGATTTCGTAACTCCACGTGCATCTGAATTGGCAGCCTCCTTGGCCGAGAATACCGGTTGTCATACGGTACTTTTTGACCGCAAATTCGGCACCATTCGCTTGATTCCACTTACCGCACCTGAGGGTGAATTTGATCGAATCGATCTCGCTCCACTAAGAGGCTCGTCCATTGAAGAGGATCTTGCCCTGCGAGACTTCACCATAAATGCTCTTGCCCTTGATATTTCAGCTTGGCAGGGCGGAGTAATCGCGTTTATCGATCCCCTGGGTGGGCTTCGCGATTTAAGTGCTGGTCGATTGCGGGCCTGCACCCACCAGTCCCTCACGGATGACCCGCTTCGTATCTTGCGTGCTTACCGGTTAGTTTCAACCTACGGTCTTACGCTTGAGCCTAGAACCAGAGAGTGGATAGTGGAAGGGCGGCGGGGTCTTGATGAAGTGGCGGTGGAGCGAATCAGGGATGAACTCGTGCTCATTTTTTCCGCTTCAAATTCTGCTGCCATCCTCCGGATGTTGGACGGTGACCATCTTCTGGAATTAGTCCTGCCTGAATGCGAGCCCATGAGGGATCTGTGCCAAAATGATTTCCACCACCAGGACGTCTGGCAGCACAGCCTTTCCACCCTAGAAGCTCTAGAAACCTTTCTCAGCAGACCCCAAGAGTTGC
Source organism: Syntrophobacterales bacterium (assembly GCA_050124835.1). Lineage (GTDB taxonomy): Bacteria > Desulfobacterota > Syntrophobacteria > BM002 > BM002 > BM002. The sequence continues at coordinate 5,310 of JASFEM010000195.1, forward strand.
TCGGAAATCATACCGACAAAGCTCTGGCGGTACTCAATCAAAAGATTGCCGGCGACAGAACCAGGCAGTCCTTACTGAAATTGGCTGTTCTGCTTCACGACATAGGCAAGCCTGCCTGCCGAACGGTGGATAAAGATGGTTTTATCCATTTCTACGATCACGAGAGAGTGGGAGCGCGTTTGGCCGGCGCCGTTTGCTCACGCCTTTGTCTTAGTAACAAGGAGATCCACTTTGTTAGCCAGCTGGTTCGCCAGCATATGCGGGCTATACACCTCTTTAATCTAGGACGTCCTTCCCGGAGAGCTCTGGCCCGTTTTTTCGGACTCGGACCCTCACTTTTCTGGCCACTCCTTTTGCTGTTTGCCTCCGATTATCGGGCGACACGCGGCCCGAGATCTCTAGGGGGAGACATGAGGCCGCTTCAGCAGCGAATGGGAGAGTGGCTCGAGCTCTACCACCATCAGCTAAAGCCAAGAGAGGTAAAGCCGCCTCTGGTCAGCGGTCACGACCTTATGGACTATTTGCACCTTGCTCCTGGCCCCACGGTGGGAAAACTGCTCCAAGCCCTGGCCGAACTGCAATGGGAGGGCCGAATAACTACTCGGCAGGAAGCACTTCATCAGGCTGCTCAACTGCTCAAGGAGTGGGGTGGGGTAGGGTAGAGGAACCCGTTTGAGTGTTTATCTTCTGATTTCAGGGTTCTGACTTTCTAATTCTACCGTTGACTTATTTAAGGTGTTTCACCAAAAATCTCATATGTGCCACAGGCATAGGGGAAGGCTACTCCACAACGAGCAATTCACGCCATTTTATGGCAGTGTCCCAGTTAGGAAAGCACCAAATCTTCATGCAGGCCCTGGCCGAGCCGA
>JASFEM010000196.1:0-6109 GCA_050124835.1 Syntrophobacterales bacterium
ATCTTTTGCCATATTGTACTTCGGCCACCCCTGGTAGACGCTCCAACCTGGTGGAAAGCTCATCCATATTTCCACCGCGACTAAACTCAGCCCTTAATTTCAACTCCAAAGAGGCTGGAAGAGGATTTTCACGCAACCCCTCCAGAATTCCGGCGTAATCCCTCAGTTGGCTGCGAAAACGGGCAAGAGCCTGTGTCTTGCTGATGTAGGTAATAGCCTCCACTTCCGGCCAATCAGCAATCTTGCTGCGCAGTTTCTCGGCCTGGTTCCGAGAGATCGTCTCCTGCAAATATGCGGTAACCTGGAGTTCATCACCCCACTGGTGCACAAATTGTTGGACATTCAAGTATATCAAAACGAAGAGTCCCAGAATCAACATGGAAATGGCTATGGTGCTTAGGGTCACCAGACTCAAGAATGGGTTTATCCGAAGATTTTCCAGGGCCTTCTTTAGGAAATAGCCGAGTAAACTGATGCGCATCCTATCAGACCACCCCCTGAGAGCCTGCCTCCAGAGCCGAACGTTGCGCCATTACTTCCTTGGCCGGGCCGGCAGCCACCAATCTTCCCTCGCGCAGCATGCCCACCTTGGCTCCTGGGACTCTGCTGATCAGTTCTTTATTATGTGTGGCCAAAATCACGGTTGTGCCGCGCCGGTTAATTTCCCTGAATAATTCCAAGATTTCCAAAGTGATCTCGTCGTCGAGATTGCCTGTGGGTTCATCTGCCAAGACAAGAATCGGATTTGAAACAACCGCCCGAGCGATGGCCACCCGCTGTTGCTCACCACCTGACAGTCTGCAACATAGGCTATTTTCTTTGCCATCCAACCCCACGAGACGCAATACCTGCCGGACTTTCTTTTCGATATATGAGCGGGGTCGACCGGTTACCTCCAAAGCGAGTCCTGCGTTTGCAAAGACAGTGCGATCGCCCAGAAGCTTAAAATCCTGGTAGACGACACCTATCTTTCGCCTAAAGTATGGAATCTTTGAACGTTTCAACCGCTGCAGATTGATGCCATCCACGAGCAGTTGTCCCCGAGTGGCATTTTCAGCACAAGATACGAGCTTAATTAGGGTTGTCTTTCCCGCCCCGCTCGGACCGGTGACGAACAAGAAATCGCCCCTATCGGCAGTCAGGGTCACATCGTGCAGGGCGTATTGCTCGCCGCCGTAGTTCTTATACACGTGATAGAGTTGAATCATGGGCAGCAGGTCTCAGCTAGAACGGACTGGTGCTCCCTCCACCTTTACCCTAACATTGCATACCTACACCGGCAAAAACCGCTGCGCTCGCGCGATTGCGCGCCATCTGCAGCTGTGCTCGCCTCAGACAGGACTTCACGTACGGTAAAGTACGCTTCGACCTGTCCGAGCCTGTGCGCAGCCACATCTGACCCACTCTAGCGCGTTTTTTCTTGGCGCAGGTATGCAACGTTAGGGTTTATCCCAACGTGGCACACACTATCATAGGCACAAGACCCATTCAAGTAAGAAAACCGCTATTATAGAACAGTCCTCTGGCGTTAGTTGCTTGTAAGTTAGGCGGCGGGCAGGAACTCTTCGAAAAGCCTTGTCGATACTTTCCTTTGTTTACTTCTGGGCAGGTTCACTCCACTCCGTATTCATCCTCCTGTCCCATGGCTCTGATCAGCCGAGCCCGGGCCACATTGAAGGCCACAAGGGCAGTTGTGTAGTTGGCTTTTGCCCTCGTGAGCCTGGTCTGGGCATCCAGTACCTCCGTTGCGGTGGCTACCTGCTCTTCATAACGCTCCCCGCTTATCCGGAAATTCTCCTCTGCGGATACAATACTTTTCTCGGCTACTGAGACCGCTTTTTCTGCGGCTTGCAGGGTTAAGTAGGCTGTCTTCACCTCCAAATTAACATCGTCTTTGACCTGCTCCAGGATATCTTCTGCCTGGCGCAGTTGCGCCCGTTTTTGATTTGTGGCGTACCTTGTCTTCCCCCACTCGAAAAATGTCCAGGTGGCGGTTGCACCCGTTTCCCAGTTCTCCCGATCCGTAAAAGGGCTGCCGTTAACCTTTGGATCGTCACCACGCCTGTTGTATTCCAAAGACCAGGTTATAGTTGGATAATAGTCGCTTTTAACCAGCGTAATTTCTTTCTTAGATCTGGCCACATTTTTTTCCGCCTCGAGCAGCTCGGGCCGATACTTGAGCGCGATCTCTCGGCTGTCTTCAAAGGTTTTTTCATAGGGCTCAGTGGAGAGGACGTCTTCCACTTCCAAAGGAGTATTTATGGGCTGGCGCAAAATGGTGTTGAGACGGGCCCTGGCCACCTGCAGGTCATTTGTAGTCCGGATCACCTCTCTCTCCGCCTCCGCCAACCGCACCTCTGCATCGAGCACATCCACCTTGGGGCTCAGTCCCACCCGGTAGAAGCTCTCCGCCACTCTTAGCCCTTCTTGCAGTTGGCGGACGGACTGTTCGGCCACCTCTAGAAGCCTCTCAGCACTCAGGATGCCATAGTAAGCCTGTTTAACCGTGAGAATAATATCGAGCCGAGTCCGCTCCAGCTGAATCTTGGCCACATCCAGTCCCAGTTTTGCCAACTGATACGTGGACAGGTTGGCAAGACCGGTGAAAAGGGGCTGATCAATGGTGCCTATTAACCGCCACTGGTTTTTATCGGTGTTTTCAAAGGTTACACCGCCAAAAGTTACTTCAGTCTCGCTGGGACGAGTGTAGCCGTATTCAACACTAAATTTCGGCAGGAAATTGGTCCTCGCCTCTTTTTTCTGCTGGCGGGCAACTTCAATCTCTTCCTGAGCCACCAATACCTCAAGATTGCGCTCCAAGGCTATTTCAATACTTTCCTGGAGGGTCAAAAATAGAGGCGACTCCTGGGCGGATGTCTTTTGTGCTAGCAAGCTCAAGGCCATGCAAATAACCAGAGTCAATAGCCACCTGATTGTCGAATAGGTAAAGTTCAGATTCTTGTCCTGCCTCGCCATCTCTCACCTCTTTTCTTATGACGCCAACTGCTTTTGCATCCTCTACCGGGCTAAATTCCTTTCGTTCATAGGAGATCAGTATCTGTTTGTCAAGCACTGACTAATGTCTGAATGCGGGCCAGGAAGCGCTTTATGTGCAGAGGTGGTGATGCGATCTATGGAGGGAAATACTCAAGCAGATGTGGATAATAACGGTAGCTATCTTTTCCAATCTTGGCTCACTACCGCGTACGGATTGGTGGGCCCGTGACCCCGTCCAAGAGAGAGCCCATGACGAATGGCTCCGGTGATAAACCGCTTTGCTGCTGCCACAGCCGCCACCACATCCAGTTCCTGGGCAAGATAGGTGGCTATGGCAGAAGCATAGGTGCAGCCGGTACCGTGGACGTTTTTGGTGTTCACCCGCTCTGAACGAAACTCATGAAAGTGTTCGCCATCGAATAGCAGATCTACCGGTTCTCCTTCAAGGTGACCGCCCTTGACCAGAACATACTTCGGTCCCAAACGGTATATCTCCTCTGCCGCGCGTCGCATGTCTTCTTCCCCGCCAACCTTCCAGCCAATCAGGGCAGAGGCCTCCGGCAGATTGGGGGTCACGAGTGTGGCTAAGGGCAGCAGAGAACCAGCCAGGGTCTCGCGAGCGTCATCAGCTAGCAACGGGTCGCCACTCTTGGCCACCATTACAGGATCCACCACCACAATAGGCGGCTTGTGTTGGGCCAGCTTATCGGCCACCAGCTGCACCACTCCAACGTTGGAGAGCATCCCCGTTTTTACCGCATCAACACCGATGTCTGAAAACACTGCGTCAATCTGAGCTTCAATGAAATTCAGCGGGATCTCATGGATGGCCTCCACCGCCACAGTGTTCTGGGCGGTGAGGGCGGTTAGCGCACTCATCCCAAAACCGCCCAACAAGGTGATGGTCTTCAGGTCTGCCTGAATGCCGGCACCGCCACCGGAATCGGATCCAGCAATGGTCAATATTCTTTTCATGGGCACGTCCCCCAATCACGGAGTAACTATCAATATTTCAGAAAGCGTTACGCAGTTAACTCTGCATGGAACTGGCTTGCGGCCTGGACTTTTCCCTCTCTATTGTCCCCTGCACCAGTCGGTAGACCACTTTGGTAGTTTTCTCGAGAAAGGTTTCATTGTGCGAGGCAACAATGTAGGTGAGGTTGGAGTCTATAAGCAAATTGGTAATTCGCTCCACCGTCTCGTCATCCAGTCCGGTGGTGGGCTCATCCAGAATCAGTACTTCTGGTCTCATGGCCAGCACCGTCGCCAGAGAAACCAGCCGTTTTTCTCCACCGGAAAGCTTGTAGGTCAACCTGTCCTCGAAACCATCCAGTCCCAGACGTCCCAGTACCTCGTGTACGGTGGTCATCGCCTCTTCACTGGTATTGCCTAAATTCAGCGGCCCAAAGGCAACATCTTCGGCAACGGTTGGGCAAAACAGCTGATCGTCCGAATCCTGGAACAGAAAGCCAATCCTGCCTCTCACTCCCCTGAAGTCCTTTTCATCGAGCCGTTCCTTTCCGAACAACTCAATCTCCCCCTGACTTGGCCTCAATAGTCCCATTATCAGGTGAAAGAGAGTGCTCTTGCCACTGCCGTTTGATCCGATCAAGCCCACCCGCTCGCCGCTCCGTATCTCCAGATTGAGATTGTCCAACACCGGTAGCTTGGACGGGTTTCCGGGATAGGCAAACGAGACCCGTTGCAGTCGTATAATTACATCAGAGTTAACCATTGCAGAGCCGCCATCGCACTTATGACCAGCATCATCAACACAAACATGGCCATATCTGCTCGCTTCAGTTCAAAGTGACTGAGAAGATAAAATTTTCCATGGAACCCTCTACACACCATGGCTTTTCTGATACGGTCCGCGCGATCAAAACTTTTGATGAGAAGCATCCCGATCAAATACGCCAGACTTTTGTAGGTGTGCAGGTTAGAGCGAGGTCTGAACCCTCTAATCCTCATGGCATCACGCAACCGATCGTACTCCAAATGAAGTACCTGGAGATAGCGAACCGTAAAAAAGAAAAGATGAATTAATTTGTCGGGAACACGAAGATGTCCCAGTGCGTGGCCAAGTGTGACAATGGGAATGGTCGTAATCAGAGCGATCAGTGCGAGCACAATCGTGTTCGACTTAACCGTAATGAGCAAGGCGTAGTCAATCCCTTCGCGAGTGGCATGTAGCGGGCCAATGCTGAAAAGCTCTTCTCCTCCGTAGGTAAAGGGTAAAAATAGCCAGAGAAAAACAATAAAACCGTTTACCGCAAGCAATCTTAACAGAACCTGTTTGACAGAAAGCCGGGCGAGAAGGAGTAGGCTGATGGCCGCACAAGCAGCAACTGCCAGACAAGTGTAATTATCCGCTATTGCGGCGATGATGGAAAAAAGTACAGCGACGACTATTCTGACTCGAGGGTCTAGACGGTGGACAAGGGAATCTCCCGTGGCGAAGTTGTCGATGTGCACAGTATTTTCCTAATTCCAGTTTTCTAAACAAACAGATTTCAGAGTTCGTCTAAGGCGCGTGTTGCAAACGGCAGTTAAGGCGAAAGGCACAAGGCGCAGGGCTTAAGGCTTAATTTATCATTCTTATAACCTGGTATTAGCTAGATCGCGACTGAATAAGTCGGGTCAACATTCCTGAGATACTGCGGCATTCTTTCTTGATATCACGAAAATCCTCCGCGGGCAGATATCCTATTTCATGGGCGATGATTGCCTGTGTTAGCACTTCTGCACAAGAACCCTTCGCAGTATAAAAAAAACGAACTGATTGTTTGTCCGTACCGAGTTCGTCTCCTTCCGCTATGTTACTCGGTATGGAGACTGCTGCCCTTCTGATCTGATCCCTCAGACTATAGTCTTTGGAAAATATACCTCTGGATGTGAGCTTGTAGATGGCAACAGCCAGATCCTTTCCCCTCTGCCATACTTTCAAATCCTGAAACTTACCCATTGGTGCCCCCTTTCTCTTTGTGCCCTGTGCCTTGTGCCTTGCGCCCTGTGCCTTTTCTTCTATTGCTAAAATATATCGCCACCCCAAAAAGCCCGAAGATGTAACCAATGCCTCCGACGATCTCAGAAAGAGTAGGCCCCTCTCTCC
>JASFEM010000197.1:0-6098 GCA_050124835.1 Syntrophobacterales bacterium
GCTCAGGGCTTATTAGGTTATACGTTATTAGTTATACGTTACTTGGTTTCTTGGGAGATTCAACCTTGAGTCTTTAGTCGAGAATTCCGAATATTATTACCCTAATAACTGATAACCTATAACTAATAACAACGCAGCCCGCTGCCTGTTGCCAGCTGCTATCTGGCCTACAGTTCGTAATCGCCATCCATATCCAAAATGTACTCGTTTGAGCTTTCTCCCGTGGTTACTCTGAATGTGCCCTCTCCTTTAATACCAGCCAACTTGCCTGTTCCTTTGTACGTCTTCCAAGTTCCGGTGCTGATTTTGGTACTACCGTCACGATGGCCCTCAAAGCGGCTGTATACCGAACCATACTGAAAATTGGTTATGGTATAACCTTGCATGGGCCCGGTGCCCTTAATCCGGTCGTGGAAGTTGATGCTGCGGCGAGATACAAATTCACCTGCTACTCCCACCTCGTACTCCAGGGGTTCACCCTCCAGTTCAAGAATCATCAAGGTGTGATCAGGCTCATCATGCACATAGAGACTCTCCCTCCGAGTGACTCGGAGTTTGTATGAAGCTTTTCGTTTCATGACTATCTCCTTTCATGGGGTATTATGGAAATATTAAAATTTGTGAATTCCTTGGACTGCCATTTCTTGCGCTAATCGCGAAGTCTAGCTACTGCTTCTTCAACCGTCTCTCGGTATTCATTAAGCTGCGGTTCGGTCTCTGCCTCAAATCGTAACACCAAGGCTGGCTGAGTGTTGGAGGCCCGCACCAAGCCCCAACCGTGGTCAAAGACCACGCGGACGCCGTCGACATCAATTACGGAGAAGTTCTCACGGAAATGCTCTTTTACCTTTTCCACCAGGGAGAACTTGAGCTCATCGGGGCAGTCTACCCTGATCTCTGGCGTAACCACCGTTGTCGGGACCCCCTCGAGTAGCTCGGCAATGGTTTTACCCGTTTTGGAAAGAATCTCCAGAAGTCGACAGGAGGCATAAATGGCGTCGTCAAAGCCGAAATATCGATCGGCGAAAAACATGTGACCGCTCATTTCTCCAGCAAGGACAGCATCTTCGTCTTTCATTTTACGCTTGATCAGGGAATGACCGGTCTTCCACATGATCGCCTTACCACCCCTCGTTTCGATATCTTCATAAAGTGTCTTCGAGCACTTCACTTCCGAGATAAAGGTGGCACCTGGACGTTTGGAGAGAATGTCGCGAGCATAGATGATCATGAGCCGATCGCCATATACCATTTGGCCTTTATCGTCTACCGCGCCAATACGGTCACCATCGCCATCATACGCAACTCCCACATCCAGTTTCTCACGTTTTACCAGAGCTATCAGATCCTGAAGGTTTTCCACCACTGTGGGATCAGGCTCATGGTTGGGGAAGGTGCCATCTGGTTCACAATAGAGATCGTGAACTTCGCAACCCAAGGCGCGGAACAGGGGCACAGCCACCGGGCCGCCAACGGCATTGGCAGCATCCACCCCGATTCGAAGTGGCCTTTCCAGCTTGATGTCATTGAGTATGTGTTTGTGATAAGGCCTGACAATGTCGTAGGAATCCAGGGTGCCCTGCCCACGAACGAAGTCGCCATCTTCCATTATCTGGCGCAGCCTTTGAATTTCTTGACCGAAGATAGTATTGACCCCATTGCAGATTTTGAACCCGTTGTACTCCGGCGGGTTGTGCGAGGCGGTAATCATGATGCCGCCCTCCACATTCAAATGATGGACCGAAAAATAAAATACCGGCGTCGGACAGACACCTAAATCAGTCACATGGAGACCTGTGTCCAGCATTCCTGCCAGTAAAGCTTCTCGAAATAAATCAGAGCTGAAGCGGACGTCGCGTCCCATGGTAATCCGGCTTTTCCCTTGGCGTGCCATGTAGGTTCCGAAGGCGCGGCCCAGCTGAGTGACATCAGCTTCAGTAATCTCAGTTCCAACGATTCCTCTAATGTCATATTCCCTGAATGCCTTCAGGTCCATTCTGCTTTCCTTCCAAATGGTCGATCTGGAGGTTTCAGTGCCGAAATGGGAAAAGATCTTCGGGTGAAACACGTTTCCTTAGCTGAGAGACTTTCCTCTATTTGACCTTACGCCTCATTCCAGTGTACAAAAAAACCTTCCATTGGCAACTTATTTTTCGCTGCGCGCCGCAGGGGTGACGCTGCGAGCTCTGTGAGAGATAAAGGACTTTCAAACCTTCAGTTCAACAGAAACAGTAATTAGAGGTCGCTAAGAATGAAAGCTGATTTATTCACTCAGGCAGATCTGGAGCAGATGGAACAATTGGGGATCACAGAGGATGAGGCGAGCAAGCAGGTGGCCATCCTCGAAAAAGGTCCACAGCGGCCGCACCTACTACGGCCATGTACACTGGGAGACGGTATTGTTGACCTGGAGACTGTGGAGCAAGAGCGTCTTCTAACCAGATGGAAAACGGCAGCCGCTGAGGGTCGCCTGGCTGAGTTTTTGCCCGCCTCCGGCGCGGCCACAAGAATGTTTGCCTTTCTTCAGCGCATCCAGAATCGGTTGGGCCAGGTCACAGCGGCTAAGATTGCCGAAGGGGCTGACGAAAAAGACAGTGATTACCTTGACTTCAAACTTTTTATCGGGTCCCTGCGAGAGTTTGCCTTTTTCGAGCCACTGTCAAAGGTTATGGCCAAAGCTGGTATCTCTTTAGAAGAGCAGCTGGAATCGAGAGACTGTACCGAACTCTTGGACTTTTTGCTGGAACCGCGGGGGCTCAACTATGGTTTGCTTCCTAAAGCCCTGATTCCTTTTCACCGCTATTCTGATCACACTCGCACCGCTTTGGAGGAACACCTGGTGGAGTCAGTCCAAACGGTGCGAGATGCTGCGCAACGCTGTCGTGTTCACTTTACCGTGTCTCCGGAGATTGAAGCAGTGGTTGAAAACCATGGCCGGGTGGCAGCGGCAAATCATGCTGAACGGTTTGGGGTGCAGTACGACCTCAGCTTCTCGGTACAAAGCCCGGCAACAAATACGTTGGCGGTTGATTTAACTAACCGTCCATTTCGGCGGCTCGACGGTAGCCTCCTCTTTCGGCCGGGCGGCCATGGCGCTCTTTTAAAAAACCTAAATCAATACCAGGGAGATATCGTTTTCATCAAGAACATCGACAACGTTGTGACCGATGACCACCGGGATCCTGTTGTCTTCCATCAGAGAATGCTCGCTGGGATGCTTCTCGAGCTTCAAGATACTATCTTCCGCTATCTCCGATTGCTTGACTCAGGGTCGGTGGGGGCGAATGACTTGCAAGATGTGCTCGATTTTGCGGTTCAGCATCTCAATGTTTCTTTAGCAGAAGAATTCTCTCGTTGTGATGATAAGGAAAAGGCGTCCAGACTATTCCGGTTGTTGAACCGGCCCTTGAGGGTCTGCGGCATGGTAATAAATAGGGGAGAACCGGGTGGCGGCCCCTTCTGGGTAAAAGATCATTCTGGCAGATTGAGTGTTCAGATTGTTGAGAACGCTGAGATAGACCAGGATTCTCCAGAACAGATTTCAATTCTAAAAGCATCCACCCATTTCAGTCCTGTGCAGATCGTTTGTGGCTTACGTGATTTTCAAGGCCAGCCCTTCAATCTCGCAGAATTTGCCAACTCTGAGGCGGTTTTTGTAACCCAAAAAACCGAAAATGGCAGGGATTTGAAGGTGCTGGAATTGCCGGGCCTATGGAATGGGGGAATGGCCTACTGGAACACGGTATTCGTGGAGATTCCTGAGGAGACATTCAATCCGGTCAAGACAATCAATGATCTATTGAGACCAGGACACCGAACTAAATGACGCGGCGACCCGGCGAAAGGGAGACGCCGCGTCGGTGCTCAGGAGGCTCTTCCTTGCTCGCCTCCTGAATGGTCGAATCTGAAAACCTTACCACGTGATTCTGGATAGTAGGGCTAATATGACCGCTCTGTACCAAATTATTAAACAACTGATTTTACCCCCGAGCTGCATTTTCGTTCTCTTATTGGCCGGTTTTATCCTCAGCCTGATACGGTTCAAAAGGTTGGGTAGAGTGATCCTGGGCCTGTCCATTTTGCTTTTCTATCTGCTCAGTATCTCACCAACAGCAGACCGGCTCTTGGCTCCTCTGGAGTCCGGCCACTCGGCGATTACAGCCAAACAACTGCCCCGGACCGGCACCCTGGTGGTGCTCGGCGGCGGCGCATTCGCCACAGCCGGTCTTCCAGCATCGAGCCGGTTAACCCAGGGCTCCATCCAGCGGCTTCTGGAGGCGGTCCGGCTGTATCACCTGATGGATCAACCAAAAATCGTGATCTCCGGTGGCAGTGGGAATCCTTTTGTCAAGGTCTCGGAAGCCAAAATCATGCGAGAGCTCCTTCTCGATCTGAGGATTCCGAAGAAACGGATTGTGATCGAAAGTGAGTCCAGGAACACCTATGAGAACGCCACAGCCGTCCAACGATTGAAATTGACCCGTCCCCTTATCTTGATCACCACCGCCGCCCACATGGACCGATCCCTCAGGGTTTTCAGGGCGCTTAAAATGAAGCCTTTGCCAGCCCCTTGTGATTTCAGGGTCCACAAGAGCGAGGACAATCCCCTGCGGTTCTTCCCCTCGGCTGGCGCCCTGACCAACTCCAACGCGGCAATCTACGAATACTTGGGCACCTGGTGGTATGGTCTAACCGGGAAGTTTTAACCGAGCAGTACGACAAGGAGGCCACGGTTCGGATTCCATCCGGATAGCGTCCTAACAATGAACCCTTCAGAGGCTAGCCGAGTGATCGGCAAATTTTTGCTCTGGCCATCATGGGGAAAACCACTTATGATGAAAACCGGCCGCGGATATGCGGCTGGTTATCTTTTAGGGGTGACAAAAAATGGGAGCCAGGAAAAGTGGACCCGGCCGAAGACTTCGGCTGCTGTTCATTATAGGGATGCTTGCATTTTTTGCTGGTGGAGGTGAGAGGGCGACAGCCCTCACCCGCAGCGAAAAGAACACCATCCGTGTTTTTCAGCAGGTGTCCGCTGGCGTTGTGAACGTCACAAGCACCAGCATCGAGCGCGATTTCTTTTTCAATCCGGTACCCACGGAAGGGAGTGGCTCCGGGGTTGTCATAGATAAAGGGGGACATATAGTCACCAGCTTCCACGTGGTCCGCGACAGCAGCCATTTGGAGGTGACTCTGGCCGACGGCAGTAGATGGAAAGCCCGACTGGTTGGCAGTTCACCCCGCAATGATCTGGCGGTGATCAAGATCGATGCATCGAAGGGGCAGCTTAAGCCTTTGCCGCTGGGTTCGTCAAAAAGACTGTATGTGGGTCAGAAAGTATTGGCAGTGGGAAACCCCTTTGGCCTTGGACAGACACTGACCACTGGAACCATTAGCTCAGTGGGCCGCGACGTTCGGATCAACGAAGATGTGGTGATCCGCGATGTCATTCAATCGGACGCTGCAATTAACCCGGGCAATTCTGGCGGGCCACTCATCAATTCCGACGGTGAGGTTATCGGCATCAACACGGCTATTTTCAGCCCAACAGGTACCAGTGTAGGCATTAGTTTTGCCATACCCTCGGATACAGTAGGGAATATCCTCCCGGGTCTGGTTTCCATTTGGCCCAAGCTCTTGAGCTGGATCATCGCCGTGATACTGGTGGCGTCTCTCATCTGGTGGTTCTGGCGACGGCTGCAACCCCGTTGACAGCAGGCAGCCCTTCGACAGGCTCAGGGCTTACAGCGGGCAGAGTAGAACCCACACGGGGACGCGGCGATACGGGGACGCGGAGTTAACTTTGACGTCATTGGGTCAGTAAGGTTTCTATATGAAGTGACTGCTAAATATACGACTTACAACCGACAGAGAAGCGTAATGACTTAGGTTGGCGCGGAGGAAAAAGAGTGAAGCTATCGAAAGCAGCTTTTGTCAGTTTTTTTGTGACTCTCTTATTGCTTCAGGGAGCTAGCAGCCTTGCTAGCACCGAAGAAGAGCAAAACAACATCGATATTTATAGAGCAGCGGCGCCGGGGGTAGTCAACATTACCACCATTTCGGTAGAGCGAGACTTCTTCTTCAACATCGTGCCACGT
>JASFEM010000198.1:0-6072 GCA_050124835.1 Syntrophobacterales bacterium
TGCGGGTTCAGCCTCTATCTCAACCTTGACCTGGAGGGCGTCGCCAAACTCTTTGCTCTCCTGGAGTCGCCCTAACATGGCAAGGGCCCCGCTTCTACCCTTGTACTCGCCCACGAGCACTCTATGGTATCCCCCCCGCGTGTCCAGATCCAGCCAAGCATCGAAACCCCGCCCTTGTAGCTCACGCAAGTGGGTGAGAGCGTTTTTTTCGTATCGATAGGAACCCACCTGAACCGAGTAAACATAGGGGTGCTTGTGGGAGTATCGGGGCAAGGTCTCTTTGGGGGGTGCGGGTTCAGCCTCTATCTCAACCTTGACCTGGAGGGCGTCGCCAAACTCTTTGCTCTCCTGGAGTCGCCCTAACATGGCAAGGGCTTCGCTTCTACCCTCGTACTTACCCACGAGCACTCTATGGTACCCCCCCCGCGTATCCAGATCTAGCCAGGCATCGAAACCCCGCCCTTGAAGCTCGCGCAAGTGGGTGAGAGCGCGTTTCTTGGTTCTGAAGGAACTCACCTGAACCGAGTATACATACTGCGTGGTTTGGGGGTATTCCGGCAGGGTCTCTTCGACCGCTGCGGGTGTCACCTCCATCTTTTCAATGGTCTGCGAGTCCGTCTCCACTTCAACTACCGCGCTTGCAGGTGCAGCTTCCTCCCAAAGAACGCGCGGCTCAGCTACAATGTGCCGAATAGGTTTAACCACAATGGTTCTGCGCTCATTGACGGAATTCCGCATCGACTCTTCTCGCTCCGGTGGAATCGCCGTCTGGAAGCTGATCGGTCGTTGCTGATAATAAACACTGGAGCGACCCGTTTCCTGACGGTCAAAGCCCAAGTCCCAATAATGGGAAAAAGCAAGGAGCAACAAATAGCAAAGAGCCAGTACAGCTGCGGAAGCCAAGTAGTACCAGACGGCCGAACCAATCAGGGTGACCTGGCCTGTTTCCACGGGAGTTGCTTGGATATTCGACAGGTCAGCCACCGGTATTTTTTCCCGAAGCTTCTTCATGTATTCGTTGATTTTCACCGGGTTGTCGACATACCTGCCCTGAAATCCCTGATTAAGGCAGAAATAGTAAACCTCATAGATGAACGGGATGGTTTGGGGCTTGCGCAAAAGGTCGTCCACGGTGTCGTAGAAGATCTCCCCAGCGTCATCTATCTGAAAAAGCTCTTTTTGGAGCGGGGGCCAACTCAGTTGCCTTTCAGCAAGGTAACAGGTTTTGACGTGCTCGTCGAAGTAGGCGACAATCGGAAAAAGCACCAGGTAGCAGTCTCGTTCCGTCAGCTGTTCAGCCAATTTTACCCGGAGAAAGTCCAGCTGGGTGCGAATCTCGGCGCGAACCTTTACAATGTTGAAGTCCTCGGTGGAGGTAGGTGCGATCTCCTCTTTTGGAACCCCTTCTACGGGCTCAACCTTTTTGGCTGCTGCAGCCTTTGAGGAGGCCGGCCGCTGCAAATGAACACACAGCTGCTCCATCTTTTCAAAAACGACATGAATTGCTTCCCATTGTTCGTTTTTCATCACTCGCCTTCCCTGTCGCGGCTTAATCTTTGGTCTCCGCGACTTCCATCCTTACTTCAACTATCGCTTCCGACACCCAGCTACTCAGGATGCCGTTCACGTGGCTGACAAATGTTTCCACCAGGGGCAGGAGGCTTTGGTCGAATTCCTTGAATTGCAGGTAATAGACAACTTTCAACAGTCCGCCCATGCCACCCTTGTTGAGGGGGGTTTCTTCCACTCTTACATCGGCCAAAAGGTCGTAGGCCCGCTTGAACTGCCCTTGGTGGACGCTTCCCAGGGTCTGCATCATCTCCAACAAATCATCCACATTAAAGGCAGACTTGTTTTTCAAGGTGAGCAGATGCAGAAACCCTTCCATCTCAGCCTGAAAGGTGTTTTCCGCATGCGGAACAATGTCCCCCACCAACTGCCATTCCAGGCCGACGATGGTCCGGGTGTAGGTGGCTACCGTGATCCGCTCCCCGAGACCTTCAGAGAACCATGGTTGCAGCCAATGGGCGTCGATGGCGATGGTTCTGGGTTCCTCAAAAGCCTCTGGAAAGTGGAGGGCAAGCCAGTGTCGCTTTAAGCCAGTGGGATCTGTGCTCTCTTCAAGCTCGTATGAGCCACTGCCGCCTGACAGGATGCCTGCCCTCATGGGCACCATGCTGCCATCTTTGACCTGATAGACTCCCACCACGGAATGAAGTCCGAAGTTGAATTCCGGTTCAGGGTGCCGGATGGGATACCGTTCCCTGGTGCCATCACAGATAACAGGTTGTGCCATACCACGGTTGAGATTCACAATGGGAACGGCGAAGAGTTGGAACACATCCTGATTCAGCACCAGGCTTCGAGGCCACTGGGCGTCTAAATCGAAACAAAGGGCAAATCGGGTCCAGTTCCTCGGCTGTGAACTTACGCGGACGTTGAGAAACAACTCTCGGTGAGGGAAGTGAAAGAACCACCGTTCTTTCTGCAAGGGATGGGGCCACTCTTCATCCTCGTCATCCTGTGGTGCATCGAAGGAGACCTCGCAGGGATTCCCCCGGGTTTCCTCTGTGACATTCTCATCGAAAACCACCGAAGCCTTTCTCAGGTGTTTTTTCAGATTATGGAGCACTCTGAGGGAAGCCTGAAAATCATCCAGGTGGTTGATATGAAAACGCAGATTGCCAATATCGTCATTTCGCGCATAGGGGGCATGGAGGACGAGGACAATCCGGTATCCCTTGTTGGGTAGGAGCAGCATCTTCATCTCGGTCACAGAGAGAGGGAGTATCCGCAGGTCGTGTAGTGTCCTGAAGATTGCGGTTCCCTTGGTCTCCGAGGAAACGGCGATCTCAGTACCTTTGGGGAGCACCACTGGTTCGCTGAACTTCCCGGAGAGTGCCGCCCGGATCATGCCCATGGCCGGCAGGGGGGTTAATAAATAAGAAAAGAATTGCTGGAAAATCCTGCGGCGAAATTCAATGATGTTGCGAATCCCTGCCAGATGTGTCCGCGCAGCAAAGTAGGCCATCGCTTCGGTAAGCCGCCTGACGTCCGGGTCCTCCCGCTCCAATGGGATGGCTGGATGCATGGCCGCGTACGACATGCGAAAATTCTCCAACTCGTGCATCTGCTCCAAAAAGACTTTGTAAAGGTCGTCGTCGGTTTTCATTATCTCTGATCCAATAGTGACAAATCGAGCTGCGCCCTTTGACAAAGGGGCAAAATCCCCCCGCACCCCCCTTTAATAAAGGGGGGACAGAGGGAGGTTCTTGAAACCGGCGTTATCATCTCTAGCCCACTTTGGTCATCATTCCTTTAACGGTGGTCATCTGACCATCCACGGTGGTCATCGCCCCCTTCACCTTCAGCATCCCGTCCGCAGATACATCCACACTCAACCCTTTCATCTCCGCCTTGGTTGTGCCGGATAGGGTCAAGGTCATACCCTTGACCTCCGTCTTGCTCTTGCCGCTTACAGTGACATTCATCCCGGAGATCTCCGCCTTGTCCTGGGCTGAAGCAGCGATCTTTTTACCTGACACCGAAACATCTCCAGTGGCATCTGCGGTATACTTTGCACCGGACTTGAGGGTCATATCCTTGCTGCTCTGAACATCGAATTTCTGTTCACTCTTGTGGAGGGTGTCTTTGGTCGACTTGCAGGTGATGGTCTCAGACTCCAAGGTGAAATCCTTGCATTTTATCGTAATGCTTTCAGGCTTCTGGGTGATGGTGCTTGTTTCCTTTTCGCCCTTGCTGGTGATTGTAATGGATTCGCCATCCAGAACCGCGGTTTGGGTGATCTTACCCTCCTTGTTTTCAACGGTCAGGATGAGTCCTTCTTTTTTATCCAGTTCGACGCGGCAGACTAGTGTACCCATAATCCCATCACTCTTCTTCTTTTGTTTCCAGAATCAGACTGCCCTCCACCATTTTGATCATCTCGGTGTCTTTTTCCGAGGTCCGCTTCACATGCAATACCGGTTTATCGTCGACGTAAACATGCTGAACGGAAGTCTGGCTCTTGTCAGTTTTTCCAAGGAGTATGTGATTCCCCTGGGTGTCCATGGGGAGGCGTGCCCCTGCCCGCCAGTCGAGAAAACGTTCGATTCTCCCGTTGTGCAAATCAAGGGCAACTAAAACTCTGGCTTCCTTGTAATCGGGAAAGTAGAAATGGCCGGTAAAAAAATTGGGCTCGAAGGGAACCACAACCTCTTGGTTCTTCCAGAGCGGAATGGCCACTTTGTATTGGTCCAATGAGGTTTCCTTGTCCTGGTAGATCTGGTAAGTCTCCGCCTCCTTTGCCCCTTGCTCGCTGACAATTTTGCCCTCGACGTAGATGGGAAAGGGGGGAGGTTTGAATGGCGGCAGGCTCACCCAGCGTTCGCTTTCAAGTTCGAGATGTGATCTCATCTCTATGTTGTACCCGGCATAATCCATGTATAAATCAGCACTCAACTCGGGCCTCATAGATTTGGCGTCAATGAAAACATTTCTAACCCGATAGACCTTGCCGTGGGGAAAGATCTTGTCACTCCAACCGGGCCCCTCGAACTTGTACAGAGAGCCGGGTCGAGGGATGGACTTGGAAAATCTCTTAAAGGTCAGGGAGATCTCATGCTGGCGAATCCTGAGTTTTTGTTCCTCCAGTTTCTTGCACTCCTCCAGGTCAGAGGCCACGGGCAAGCGCACCAGCTGATCGTGCCGGACACCATCAACGGCCTGCTCCTGCTCGATCACTTTGCGCTCGGCCTTTTCCGAGTAACTGTTCAATACAGCGACATTGTTTCGGATGGTTTGGGGAAACTCGATGAGGAAATCTTCCACGTCCAACTTGTCCAGCGGCTTTGACTTGCCGCCATCCGGCTTACTTTTCGAGAGCTGGTACTCGTCTTTGCTGCAGTCGTAACTCCAGACACCATCGTGGCTAGAAACAAACCAGAGCACGAAATCGTAGAAACTGGCCTCGCTTCCCTCTATTCCAAGGGGCAAGGTATTGATGGCATGCTTTTCGTCCAGTACGTTCCAGTCGTATTTCAGTGAAACGTTGCCCCCTTTGTGGGCATCCAGCAAGTCCTTGACGGTTTTATTGGTCAGTAAATCGCAGGGGTAGTGCTGCCGCCACAGAACGTAGGCAGGGTCGGCGAAAGCGATCTGATAGTGACGGTAGAATGTGGGGTCACCCTTAACCCGGATCTCTTCAGGTATAAATTCTTCAAGTATATCCTTAGCCGTTACCAGCCCCTGGAGAACGAGAGGCTTATTCTTGCGCTCCTGCCACCGGGACTCCACCTCCAATCGGACCTTCATCAGGTCGGGTTTTACGAAAAGGGGAAACACTTCATCTTCACGGCCTTCCAGGGTAGATATCACAAAGGTCAACAGGCAGCTGAAACCGTAGGGTTGCAGGTCCAGCTTGAGCGTCTTGACGTGACCGCCGGGTATGGTCAAGTCTTTCTTGCCAACGGTCAACTTCAGCTTGATTTCCAGTGAATCTTCAAACATCAGTCAACTCTAGTCCTCAAACCCGTGCACCATAAACTTGCTGAAAAGCGTATCGAACACCATTACCAGGGATTCTTCGTTTTGGCGGACAATACATTCAATCTTGAATGACAGAACGAACGAGCTCTCGGTTTTCTCCGGTTTAATCTGAACAAGCTTCACCCGAGGCTCGTACTTTTCTATGTTTTTTTTGACCTCCTCCATCACCACAGCTGCAATGTCATCCCGAGACCGGAATTCATTCAGGTCGCGGATACCCATGTCGCTTAGAATCGAACCAAAGTCCTTTTTTGTGTTGAGAATATTGTTGAGATTATCAACAATACTCGCCAGGTATCGATCGATATGTGATGCCTTACGATGCTGATCAAACTTGTCGAAGAAGGTCATGGCCGTCTGTTACCGGTTTTCTGCCCGGGAACCGATGATCTCCGGTGAATGTGCTAGCGCCGATAGATATAAAAATCCATCTCCTTGAGCTGAGGTTGATCGTAGAACGATAGGGACAATTCGCTAAGGGCATGGTCCCATTCCTCCCCCTGGATGATCCGGAAGAAATCTACT
>JASFEM010000199.1:0-6024 GCA_050124835.1 Syntrophobacterales bacterium
ATCTTCATCAACGCAGGGCAGACGAATCCGTACTACCGGACGTATTTGGAACATAAGTGGCTGGAAATGGAACCGGGTGAGAAGGCACACGTCGATGTAATGTTCGAATACACTACTAAACTGCCTCCAAAGCTGCCGGATGTTAATAAAAAATTTCAGATACGGCCCAATCGGGTCAGTGTCGTCGGGTTAGTCGCGAATCCCCATGACCGGCGTAAGCACCAGAAAATCGGTGGTGGTGTATCCGTGGAAGTCGTTACCGGACGGGCGACTGAGTTCAAAGAATTCGACGTTCGATATAAACGCGTTCAAGGTTTGGTTGTAACAGTCGACGACGGTAAACCGGTCGATGGTGGAACGATCATTCTGACAGGATACCCTGCAGGTACCAGAACAAAACGCCCTCTGAACCAGTCTCAGAAGATCGCCAGCGGTAAATTTGCATTTCCTTTAAGGATAGATGTAGCGAAGGTGAAAGCTTACTACCTTCCCCCAGTGGGTTACGGTGATTCGACCAGCGAAACCGTCTCAGTTAAATAACAATAACAAAAAACCCAAATAGAATAAGATCACGCCGGGACAAGAAAAAATGTCTCGGCGTGATAGAGTGCCATCTTGACAGGAGTATCCCTCCTGTCGGTGCCCCTTGTTTTCACCAGGACAACTGGTGGAAACATACGCCAGACCCCAGTAGCCAGCGCCTGGTTACTGGGGTCATTTTTTTCTTGCCAGAATTCCCGCTGTTCATGTAATTTAAATGGCAGTTAACCGCTCTAAATCTTCTGCTCCGGCGCGCGCTCGAGAGAACTTCCCGCAGAGCAGTTAAGGATTTTCGTCAAATATAATTTTGACATCAAATCAGATCTGCCGTCGGGCTGAGTTAACTAAGAGAAGGGACACCCTTTGTAAAGCACAAGCCAATAATCGCTGAACATTACAAGACTAATTGTTATCGAAAGTACGCATGGCGTTTCAACTTCGAGAGTATCGAGTTTCTTATCTGGTCGATATTGGATGCGAAAACGACGATATCGGGGCTAAAAACACCCATTTTTGGAAATCTAATCTCGATATTTTAATAACTTATTTTGGTTCGACTGCATAGAAGTTGTCCCCAAACTTGTGCTGTGCTATCCAACATGGAGATATGGGGCTTACTTTCGCACGCGAACCTGGATCTTCACCGGCGCACGTTCTCACCGCTCGCAATTTTCAACTGCGCCACTACCGGAAACTAACTGGAAGCAAAGCTGAACAGCTATTTTTCCACGGTCAATGGGACGACGCTAGTTTACTCCTGCCTCATGTTTTGATGTAAGCAGCGAATCTCAAAACATCTCGATAGACAAGGAGGATGCAATGGCGGAAACAGGCTCTGATCAGATACTAATCGTGACATCCATCGAGGAAAAGGCGGATGACCAACGGCGGCGTGAGAGAGGTCTTGGAGATAGACTTACACAGGGGGTCATAAGTGCTATCAGCGTGTCGGAGCTCAAGAAAAATGTGGAAAGCTTTTTTGCTCAACTGAAAGAGATTCTCGATACAGGAGTAGAAAGGATCGGGCGTTTCGAGGTGGACCAGGTTGAGATCTCCGCCCAGATTACTGGCGAGGGCAAGGTGTGTTTAATGGGCAGCGGTGTGCAACTTGGTGCGGAGGGGGGAATCAAATTCGTGCTGAAACGCGCGAGCAATTGATTCTCTTATAGCATGCGTTATCACAATTTAGATATCTGGATCGATAGCAGGAACCGGGAAGGATACCCACTTCGTGCAGCATCCCAAATATTTGGGGAGGCTCGGGGCCTTTTGTCACTGGATCCTCACTCCGATGAAATATCGGACGACCTGAAATGGCTCGAGGCACGGGATATCGACAGGGATTTTCTCATCCGTTTCGGGATGAAGCTCTATAACCATCTCTTTATGGATAGAATCGCACCGCTGTTTGACCAGTGTTATGGTTGGGCTGTTGCCCAAGAGGATTCAGGTGTTCGGCTGAGATTGAGAATCGAACCTCCGGAAGTGGCGGTTTTGCCATGGGAGTTTCTTTATTCGCCAACCCAAGCATGCTTTTTGGGGACTTCAGAGCGCTATGCTCTCGTGAGGTATTTGGAAATTCATCAACGAATCAGTTCTCTTGAAGCACCTTTGCCCCTGAGGATACTGGTTGCAATTCCAGAAGCTGTCGAACCATATCCCGCCTTGGACACCAAATCTGAGAAGGATAACTTGATTGATATCCTCGATGATTTGCAGGACAGCGTTAAGGTGAGGTTTCTGGAGGGCAAGGTTACGTGCACCACTATCAGCGATGCGCTTGTGGATGAGCGCTATCACTGTTTCCATTTTATAGGTCATGGCATCTTTCGAGGAGATAGAGGTTCGCTTTTGTTAAATTCCGAAAACGGCGGGGTCGATTACGTCGACGAGGAGCAATTTGCCAGCCTGTTCGCGAATCATTCCTCCATGAAGCTGGTTGTACTTAATTCGTGCAAAGGTGCTGAAGTCTCGTCCATCAGACCTTTGGTTGGAATGTCGCCCCAGTTGCTGAGACGGGGTATTCCAGCCGTTGTCGCCATGCAGTATGGCATCTATGATGAAGCGGCTGTTTTATTTGCCAGAGAATTCTATCGCAAGCTCTTTAAGGGCTGGGACAGGGGTCGAGTCGATGTGGCAATGGCCCATGCTAGAAACAGGCTGGCAAGCAAGTTTCCTGAAGAGAGAGACATAGGCACGCCTGTGCTTTTTATGCGCTCGAGGGAGGGAGTACTTTTCAATCCGGTAGAGGGCAAGCTCTTAAAAGATATGCCCATATCAAGAAGCGAACTGGATACCACGGATGCGGTTATTGAAACATATGGCTACAACGAGTCCATCGAAGAACATCCCGACGACAAAGCAGAACTGCGAAGACTCAAGCAGAGAATAAAATTTCGCAACTATGTCCTGGCAACTACAGCAGTTGTGGTTCTCGTCATGTTTTTTCTCTCATGGGTGCGCGCTTTCGATTTCTTTACCCTTGATACAAGAGTCGAAACCTACTCGATATGGCTCGGGGAACCGTTCACCAAAAAGACATTTGCAGAGCAAATTGTCATGGTAGCCATTGAAGATGAATCCTTCGATAAGACCTGGCGGGAAAAGCACGCATTGCTGCTTGACAAGCTTTCTCGAGCAGGTGCCAGGGTCATCGCCTTCGACATATTCTTTGAGGAACCGAGCAGGTTTGACGATCGCCTCAGTAGAGAGATCAAACGGGCAACAGAGCGTGGGACCACCGTTATCGCTGGCATCCGGGATCTTGATGGAGGTAAGCCAAAGCTCGTTGAAACATTCATTGAGGCTGGCTGCGAATTTGGATTGGCATGCATCGGTGAAAAACTAGGTCATGCAAGAACAGCAACTCTGGCTGTCATAAAGGAAAGTGACGGTGAAATTTATTCCCTGGGCTTGAAAGCCTTCCAGGCTTACCGCGGTGCAGAAATCGAATATGTCGACTTAGAGGCAGGGCATATTCTTCTGAAGGAGCCACCTAGCCGACAGCCAAATAAATTCAGATTTTCCGAATTTATTAGAGTTAAGCGGGACCAGAAGGGTTGTCCGGTCTTAGAACAAGGTGACCAGGCAGCCCAGATCTTTATCGATCTGTCCCCCGTCCAGGTATTACGAAATCCACGGCATCGATACTTATATGAGGAAGTTATTCAACAGTCTGATGCCAATGAATTGGCGCTGTTTAAAGACAAGATTGTTCTGGTGGGTGTCGAGAACAGGTCGGATCGGTTTTCTGTTGGTCGAGGGCAAGAAGATTTTCGTTCAGGTCTGGAGCTACATGCTGATGCGCTCAACACCATGTTCAACGGCATGACAATCCGGCCATTGGGGGAAGGGGGCCAGCTATTCCTAATGATCGTTTTGGGACTACTGGGTGCATTCGTGACCTATGTGCCGTCTCGAGATTCGCTTCTCTTGAAAAGATTTTTGCTTCTGTTCATTCCACTGGCATATCTTGCTATCACTATCCACATCTATGTTCAATACCACATACTGCTGAACACCCTATATCACGTCGGGGCTTTTTACATCACCTATCTTGTTACAAGAAGAATAGAAATCAGGAGGTTTTCATGAGACGTCAAAGGCGCAACGGGAGGAATCACACGTATCCCAGGGCAAGGGTGTCTGCACTGTTCATTATATCTGTACTTTGTATTGCGCAGTTTGCCTGCGCTCCTCTGCGGCTCGACAGAGTCATTACTGAGGGATTCGAAGACAGCCCTGAGGAAGTTGGCGGCGTCGAGATAATTCGCCAGGGCGAGCTCCTCACCACTAAACGCAAAATGAACCTCAAGGTAGAAGACGAGGTCAAGACAGATAGCGTATCAATAGCAGTCCTGAAACTAGGGAGTACGGAGGTATTCCTAAAACCAAACAGTCACATAAAACTGATTAACCCCACCCATAAGATTTTTGTCTTCATCGGAGAAGTCTTTGCTAAAGTCAAAGGTGCTTTTAGCGTGGAAACGGTTCACGTGGCAGCCGGAACCGAGGGAACTGAGTTCCTCGTCACTGTCAGGGAGAACGATGCGGTTTCGGTCGTTGTTCTAAGCGGTGCGGTCAAATTAGAGTCCATGACACAGGCCTGGAGACCAGTTAAATTGATGAGGTTGCAGGGTGGCACCGTCCTTGGACCACAACCTCCGGAGACTCGAAAGGTTGATCGAAAAGAGTACAACGGCATTGTTCAGTGGATCAACCAGGTGGAAAAAATCTATCGCCGAGACGAAGCCAAGCTCATTGTCCCGAATGTAGTTGGTTTACCCAAAGAAGAGGCAAGAAGAGTCCTGTCTGAACAGCAGATCAGCGTTGCAAAGATGACAGGGAGCATAACCAAACAACAGCCTGTTGGGACGATCTCAAAGCAAAGTATTCTTGCTGGAACTCGCATCTCACCTCGCAGGCGCTTGACTCTCGAATTTGAGGCAGAGCCGGCCGAGGTTCCCCATCTTGTCGGAATGCACAAAAATCAGGCAATAGAAAAGCTCCGTAACTTGCGCCTATCCCCGGGGCGGGTAGATAAGCAAATTACCGGGAATTATCCTAAAGATATCGTCGTCAGGCAAAATCCGCAGGCTGGCAAGGTGGTACCTGTCGGCAGCAAAGTTGACGTGTGGGTGGAAGAAGAATCCGTCCTCGTTCCCGATTTCACGGGGCTCCATATTGACCAGGCGAGGCAGATGCTGTCTGGCAAACAATTAAGAGTTGGAAATGTGCGAGAAGAAATCACAGGAGGTGCCCCAGTAAAAACGGTAAGGGGGCAGTACCCGGCGCCTGGAACGAGGGTCAGACTGAATAGTTCAGTCGAGCTGATAATCGAGGGAGAATCGGTGCTCGTGCCCAACGTTGTCGGGCAACACATTAATCAAGCTAGAAATATACTCCAAAATCAACGTCTCCTGGTTGGAAATGTGAGAGAGGAAATTACAGGAGGTGCCCCAGTAAAGACGGTCAGGCGGCAGCACCCGGCGCCTGGGACGAGGGTCAGACTGAATAGTTCAGTCGAGCTAGTAATCGAAGGAGAATCGGTGCTCGTGCCCAACGTTGTCGGGCAACATATCAATCAAGCTAGAAATTTACTCCAAAATCAACGTCTCCGAGTTGGACACGTTAGAGAAGAGCTAACGGGGCGTTATGGAGCGGGCACTGTTCTACGTCAGAGTATGTCATCGGGGTCGCGCGTCCGGCCCTACACGGTTGTTGAGCTCGTCATTGAGGCGGAGGGGGTTCGCGTGCCGGATGTAAGGCGGATGCATCAAAATAGTGCGATAAATCGGTTGCGGAGTTCAAGGCTACAAGTTGGCACGATGTCACGAGTTGAAAGCACCCAATACCCCGAAGGGACAGTTATACAACAAAATCCGTCGCCGGGAACCCTTGTCCGGGCAAACACGCCCGTCAGTCTGGTCATAGCGAAGCAAAGACAGTGTATAGTTCCGAATGTTGTGGGAATGTACGAAAACC
>JASFEM010000200.1:0-5970 GCA_050124835.1 Syntrophobacterales bacterium
CCAATGATAAAGGGAAAACCTATTACTTATTGGAAGGTGAGAAAATACCTTGATTCCCCCCTGCCTTTATGCAGTCCCATAACAATTGAGGTCTATTTACCCAACCTGCACCGAAGGATGGATGGCTTTGCCAAGTACGAACTGCTTCTGTTCAACACGCACAATTACAAAACGTGATTAAGGATAGACCAGGAATGCAGATATGGCTACAGTCCCCCACCAACTTTAGGTCGAGGTAATGTTTAAAGGGATCAAACAGTTTTCACACGGCAGGTTTGAGATGGAGCTGAGGTCTTATTTTTGGGCGTCTTCAGTTGGATGAGAGTATCTCTCTAATCTTCTCCGCCGCCTTGCCGTCGCCGTAATCGTCCTGGAGACTTGAGCCGGGTTTGGCATCTCTGGTTGCCCTGAGAATCAGCTCCGAATCTGCGCCAACGAGCACATTCCAACCCGAGTTCACCGTCTCCACCCACTCCGTCTCATCTCTAAGAGTCACACAGGGTACCCCAAACCAGTAAGCCTCCTTCTGTATCCCACCAGAGTCGGTAAGAATAACCCGAGCTTGCTTTTCCAGGAGAAGAATGTCCATGTAAGATACGGGATCGATCAGCTTAAGGCTTTTATAAGACTGCATGGATGCGCCCAACTTTTTTTGCGTCCGTGGGTGCAAGGGCACAACAACATCTAATCCATCTTCAGAGATCTTGTTGAGCGCCCGAAAGATTGCATCCAGTCGTTCCGGCTTGTCGGTGTTCTCGGCTCGATGGACAGTGACCAAAACGTACCTTTTTTCTTGGAGATTTAGTTTGCCAAGAATTTTAGAACGTTTTTCTGCGACCGCCGCATTATCCAGCAGGGAGTCATACATGACATCACCCACCAAATGCACCCCGTTAGTAATGCCTTCGCGCTCCAGGTTTATCACCGCTGTTTTTGTGGGGCAGAACAACAGGTCCGCCACATGATCCGTCACTACCCGGTTGTGTTCTTCCGCCATCTCTCGATTGAAAGATCGTAGACCTGCTTCCACATGGGCCACGGGAACACCTAACTTGCAAGCTGCTAGCGAGCCGGCCAGCGTCGAGTTGGTGTCTCCGTAAACAAGAACCCAATCTGGCTTTTCGCTGAGCAAGACTTCCTCCACCTTAATCAGCATCTGCCCCGTCTGCCAGCCGTGCGAGCCTGAACCAACCCCAAGGTTCACGTCCGGATCCGGGATGGCCAACTCCCTAAAAAAAACCCTCGACATCTCCACGTCATAGTGTTGTCCGGTGTGAACAAGATATTCCTGATGGCCAGCCTCACGGAGAACTTTGCTGACCGGAGCGGCTTTAATGAACTGGGGCCGGGCCCCAACAATTGTGGCGACCTTCAGACCTCTCATTGCGTCTCACTCTCTATCCTATCCTCCTCGGCTTGGCGATAACCATTGCCGCAGGCAGCGCATTTCGCTTTGTTTTTCGCGAAGCTTAGTTGCTCACCACACTCACAAACCCAGCCAACGATGCGAGCGGGCATACCCATCACCAGGGCATAGTCCGGCACATCTTTGGTTACCACGGCACCTGCACCCACAAAGGCGAAACGTCCTATGTCATTACCGCAAATCACTGTGCAGTTAGCGCCCAAAGAAGCTCCTTTCTTAACGACAGTGGCTCGGATCTCATCCATTCTGCCGATATGCGCCCTGGGGTTATGAACATTGGTAAACACCATAGAGGGGCCGCAGAAAACACCGTCTTCTAAAGTCACCCCTTTGTACACCGAGACATTGTTCTGAATCTTGCAACCATTACCAATGGTTACATCTGGTCCAATAACCACATTTTGACCGATGGTGCAATTTCGCCCAATCCGAGAGTCCCTGAGGATATGGGAAAAGTGCCAGATCCTGGTACCCGCGCCAATCTCCACACCGTCATCCACGTAAGAGGACTCGTGCACAAAAAACTTGCTCTCAGCTGGTTCTGGGGACAGATATTGCCGCCCAGCCAGCTCCGATTCCGCTTGGCGGTTCAACCTCACTATACGACTATCTTGGTTAAGGGACTCTTGTGATGCTTGAAGAATTTGCAAAACCCGGAGACCCTCGCGGCCGTCTGTCCTGGGAGTCCGTCCCTTGGAAATGCACTCCAAAAAATGCTGGCATTCAGCCTTGAGAGGTTCTTCCATATCCACAGCGACCACTTCTGCTTGGGCTTTGGCTGCCACTGGAATACGCTTTACCCATTGAATCTGGTGAGGATAGAGCACCAGTTTTTCCTCACTGACATCATCGAGAACAGCCATCTTTCTATCACCCACAACAACCAGTTTTTGTTCTTTGAAAGGGTGGAGCCAGGAAACGAAAATATGGGCTTTGACGCCGCTGGCAAAGTTCAGATTGGTTAGAGTAGTATCTGGAATCTCCTTCTGTAAGTAGGTCCCTCCGGTGGCATAGACAGATTCGGGCATCTCACCCAGGAGCATGAGTATCACCGAGATATCATGTGGGGCAAAGCTCCAGAGGATATTTTCCTCAGCCCTGATTTTGCCGATATTGAGACGGTTCGAATAAAGGTACTGAATCTTTCCCAACTCTCCCGAGTCAATGAGTTCTTTAAGCTTGATCACCGCAGGATGATAGTGAAGAATGTGTCCCACCATAAGAGTCAGGTTTTTCTGCTCCGCGAACGTAATCAGTTCCAACCCCTCTTCAACGGTCAATGCAACTGGCTTCTCAACGAAGACATGTTTCCCGGCAAGAAGGCTTTTCATTGCCAACTCATAATGGGTTTCCGCAGGAGTGGCAATGGCCAGGGCGTCAAGGGCAGGAGCTGAATCACTAAATAAGTCATCGAAAGCCACAAAGGTTGGGATACCTTTGTACATTTCCTGGAAATTCTCGAGCACGCCTGGATCCCGATCGCAGATAGCACCAAGAGCACCCAGGGCATGAAAATTTCTCACTAAGTTCTTACCCCAATAACCAGAACCTACTACGCCAACTTTGATCATGATCGTTCCTTTCTGGACCAAAAAGCTAGATTCGATTGAAGTCATAATCTACCCTATCTAAAGATGAACACAAAGAGTGAAGCCATGGCCAAAACGCTCGTTCAATGCTTCAAAAATCTAGATACTACTTTAAAATAAGCTGTAAAACTAATTAGTTTCATATAGTTATACGGTTTAAGATTCTGTGCCTGTTTTTGAGCTGGCCCCTTTGTCTCCATACTCCTTCTGATGTCTGTGTTTCAGCTTCTCGAGAATCTTAGCCACCGGTTCATCTATGTTTGCCCTAACCAGTTTGCGGTAATTGACATATTCATCAAGCAATCTCTCCAAAATGGTTTCTTCAATTCCTGCCTCCAGACCGGACAGTAGAAACCTGGCAAGGTCGCGAGCATAAGCTCTGGGAGGAGGAGAATGTCTATGCAGCTTGGCAGAGTCAAAATCCACGAACCACGGCTGATTCTCATCTTCCTTGATTAAGATATTTGACCATTTGAGGTCGCCATGAATCACGCCATTGTCGTGGAGCGAAGCGATATTTCGCGCCAGAACACTTATCAGGCCCCCGGCATCCAGCCTGTTGCATAATTGTGCCCTATCCTGAGTAAGCCCGTCTAGACTAGAACAATTCAACAACGCCTGACAGAAGAAATAACCCCTGAGACAGAAAGGTCCTCTCAACTTCGTAAGGTATCCTTTAGGCTCTGGAACCGAAATGGATCGATCAAGAAGATACCATGAAACATCCCAGCTAATTTGGGCGCGGTGTTTTGTAAAATGAGGCTTGAGAGAATGAAAAAGGTTCTTGAAAAGAAACGATTTGACAAACAATTTCTCTGATTGAATCTCCGATCCGATATCATTCAGCTCGGCTATAGCCGAGCGGGTTGAGCCGCTTGACTTCAGGAGATCGTCATCGTTTTCAAACAGATTGTCCGGATTTCCATCGGCCCGGAGAAAAAGATCTATTGAAGAATCTTTAATGACCATGCCCCGATAAGGCCCGGCCGAAATCTCTCGTACATTACCACGATGGCCTGAAATCATCATTTCACCGAATTACTTCTCTCTCGCTGCCCGCGACATCCTTTCTCTTTTTTTTTGCCTGGCGTGCCAGAGTCTTTTCTTGGACCTGTCTGATCAGGGCGACACTATCTGCAGGGCCGAAACGCTTATAGGCGGTGTTATAGGCCTTAAAAAAACGGAGCCGATCCTGACGCGTCACGCTTGGTTGAGCAATCATGTTTACCTGAACGAGGTTCTTCTTTATAAGTCGTCTCGGGACGCTACTGAAATAAGAATTCCTCTCATTATCGATAAAGTGGAAAACGATATCATTGTCCACTTCTTCAACCAGAATATTACTGAGTCTCAGGTCACCATGGCAGACACCTGCTTGGTGCAGGGTGCCTATTTCGTTGCCCAATTTCTCAATAAGTTTTCTCTTGGCAACAAGTTCTTTTCCTGAAAGAGGTGAAATCCAGTTTTTTTCTATGTGTGTTGATAAGCTAACGGCATCAATCCCCTTGGTAACCATAAAATAGCGCTGTCCTTTCTTACCCCAACAGAGAACCTTCGGGCTGTGAAAACCCTTTTTTTTGAGGATTTCTCCCCTTATCACTGCCCTCTGGCATCGACTACCCCGCAAAACGCTTTTGACGTTTTCATAAGGTGATCTGCTTAAAAACTCTTTATAGTAGGCAAACGGAGGTGCCAGACGTCTCGCCACGATGCTATTTGCGGAGCTGTTTACCCATTCCCAATCTGGAGGCAATTCACCCCGCAGCAGGGAGTGAACAGCAACCGCATATTCATCTCTCCGAGAGCCGTACAAAGAAATTCCCAAATATTTAGTCTTTTCCATATTTTCCAGTATCGGGCAACAGAGTCCCGGCTAGATCCCCTCCCAATTAATTTCTAGCTACCAATCCCCTCGAAGACCTCGAGAAGTGCTTTCCCGTGTCTCTCCCAAGTGTATTGTGCTGCCCGATGAGCCGCCTGCTCACCCATCAAACCGCGCCCACTCTCTGTCAGGCTCAGATACTCGGCTAACTTTTCCATTAATTCCTCATCACTCTGAGGATCTTCCATAATGAACCCCGTCTGACCCGACTCGATAATCTCAGAGGCCCCATTGGAGGTAGTGGTAACTACGGGAGTCCCGCAAGCTAATGCTTCCAAGCAAACGTTAGCAAAGGGGTCATATCGGGTAGGCAGAACCAAGAGATCGGCAGCACCATAGTAAGTTTCGGGATCGCTCACTCGGCCAAGAAAGGTTATTCGCTCCTGCACAGTCGCCGGCAGGGAAAACGAGACATCTTTTCTTGTCAGACCCACTGCCAGTAGGTAAAGCTCTTTTTGCCGGAAAGACGACATGGCCTTAACCAGAGTTTCAAAACCCTTTCTGCGCACGTCAGCACCTACAAAAAGCAGGACGGTCTTGTTCTGAAGGTTTAACTGTTCTCTCAGATGTTTTCCGGCTTTACGTACCGCTGGGTTAAACTGCTGCTGGTCAACACCATTATAAATGACCCTCAGCCGGGAGGAAGATTGGGGTAACTCATAGAATTTTTCGATCTCAGTGGCCACAAGTCTGGAATTACAGACAATCTGGACCTGGGAATCGGTGATCACTTTTCTTTCCAAGGCGAGAATTAATTGGTGTCTGAGTGACAGGTTAACCAGATGGTGCGGCAACTTTCCGTGGTAACGCCTCTCTATCCAAGCAGCATGTAGGGGGTCTGAGACTCTGAAGACGTCCGTCGGATAGACTCTTGACAACCCATAGACCACATCGAATCCAGCTCTCATGAGCATCTTTCTCACTTTAGTGAAAAAGAAATAGGTCTTGAGAATGGATCCCCGGGCCCTGTATCTAATGGGAACAAAGCTAACGTTTTCAATAGAGCTGTCTCGCTCCCTGGCTATCAGCGTCACTTTGTGACCAAATTTAGTCAGGGTTTTGACTATCTGTGC
>JASFEM010000201.1:0-5963 GCA_050124835.1 Syntrophobacterales bacterium
CACCTTCCTCTAATTCCACGCATGGACAATATGGTAGGCAAAAGTCAACAACCGGTTGCGGCAATCTGACCCCCAAGCCTTTCCACTTCGTCTGACTGAGCTGTTTTGCCTGCCGGCTGCCTGCTGCCTGCTTTATTGGAATTTTTCCTTCCAAACGCGCATCTTCTTATGGGGCCAGCGGACGCAAAAGGCAGGTTTTCCCTTCATCACCAACTGCATACAGGTGTCACACTCCGGGTCGCAGAGCAAAACCTCATCTTCTCTTCCCTGCTCTACCTTTTTTGGCCATTCAGGATCCGTCCACAGAACCCGCGCCAGGCCGATTAAATCCGCCTGACCGCTGCCAATAACCTGCTCTGCCAACTCGCCTGTATCTAGCCGTCCAGCAGTGATCACCGGGACGTTGACTTCCTTCTTGATTGCCCCTGCCAGGTCAGCCATGTAACCCTTCTTTTTCGATTTTTCCACAATTTCTGGCAAGAAAAAGGACTCATACGTTCCACCCATCACTGAAATATACGCCACCCCGGCTCCAGCCAGCGCCGTGGCAAACTGAGATGATTCCGCCAGTTTCAGACCATCTGGCAACCATTCATCCGCCAAAAATCGATAGCCCACCGGGAAATCTCCCACTGCATCTTTAACCGCAGCCAGTACCTCCAGAGGAAACTTTTGGCGGTTTTCCAGGGTCCCGCCGTATTCATCCTCTCTTTTGTTGGTCCGCGGCGAGACAAATTGGGCCAGTAAATAGCCGGTGCCGCCGTGCAGTTCCACCAGATCGAATCCCGCTTTCTTGACCCTCAAGGCAGCATCGACAAATTTGTTTACAACCTCTCCTATTTCCTTTTCGCTCAACGCTTTAGGGATGCGGCCGAAAGTTTCCACAGCGGAGGGCGCCACCGGTGCTTCAGCACCGGCAAAACGGCCAGCATGGTTGATTTGCTGGCATGCCAGTGCGCCTTCTTTCTTTATGGTCTCAGCAAGTTGGGCCAATCCTTTCAGATTGCCGTCAGTGTCGGCCCTTATGGTTCTGTTGGAACCACTACCAGTGGGATGATCTACAGTAGCATTCTCAACCACGACCAACGCCACACCACTTTGCGCCATCTCTCGGTAATAATCCAACATCAGGTTGCTCACGGTGCCGCCCTCGCCCGCATAGCCCAAGTAGAGAGGCGCCATGGTTAGACGATTCTTTAATTGGAGTTCTCCTATCTTCAGTGGTGAAAATAGATGTGTAAAAATAGTCATGATACACCTCCGGCAGGGTAACGGTAGTAGTTCCCAACGATACAGCGCACCGAGAACAGAATTGGCGCGTAGCGCATAGAGAAAAAATTCTCCTTCATCTACCAGCGAATCAGGCTGCTGCCCCAGGTTAGACCTCCCCCGAAACCGCACAGCAGCACGAGGTCACCCCTTTTAATGCGACCCTGACGGCTGGCCTCATCCAGGGCGATGGCCATGCTCGCCGAGGATATATTGCCGTAGCGGTCGATGTTTACGAAGATCCGCTCCATGGGAACCTTGAGTTTCTTGGCCATGGCCTGCATGATTCGGATGTTGGCCTGATGCGGAACATACAAAGCGATCTGATCCGCGGTCAAGCCATTTGCTTCAAGGGCCTTTTCGCAGGCCATAGAAAAGTGCTCCACCGCCACCCGGAAGGTGGTCGGCGCTTCAATGAGTTTCAGATAGTGAAGCCCCTTTTCCACGCTCTCATGGCTGATGGGAGTTGTTTTTGAACCGCCGCCAGGCATGAGCAGATTTTCCCCTTTGGAGCCGTCGGTATTCAACATGATTGACAGAATCTCGGCACCCTCAGCATTTTCTTTATTGAGTACTGCTGCGCCCGCTCCATCCCCCCAAAGGATACAGGAACTCTGATCCTGCCAATTTACCGTCCGGCTCATCACTTCAGCAGCCACCACCAGGGCGGTGGTGTAGGTGCCGGTTTTTAGATACTGCTCGGCCACCGACAGTCCAAAAAGAAACCCACAACAAGCAGCTGTGACGTCAAAAGAGACAGCACGACTGGCACCGATCTTTCCCTCCAGCCAATTGGCACCAGAGGGACAGCAGGTATCTGGCGTAATGGTGGCCATCACCAGAAGATCCAAATCTTCTGGCGCCATGTTTGCCTGTACTAGAGCCCGGATAGCTGCCTCTTTACCCAAGTCCGAAGCACTTTCATCCGCTCGTGCGAGCCGCCTCTCTCTGATACCTGTGCGCTTTCGAATCCACTCATCTGAAGTGTCCAGCATCTTTTCAAGATCAAAATTGGAAAGTACTCGCTCAGGCAGATAGGACCCGGTGCCGACAATTTTGACTTTATGCATGAGGGTTTCTTCCTTCAATCTTGCTGAGATTCTGAGATTAGCCGAAAAATCTGACTTAGCCCTAACAAACATTGACAATTGATGTCAAACGTCAGCCAAGATTTTTGTCCGTTGTCTATGATAAGGCATAGAGAAAATAAGGGTGAAGGGTAAACGGTGAAGGGTGAAGAGTAAACGGTGAACGGTAAACCGATTACGAAATAGTTGTAAAACTATTTACCCTTTACCCTTTACCCTCTTTTTTTAAGCGCTCTATGGCGAAGAAAGTGAACAAAAAACACAACTGGCATCGGACTGCCGACCAGTGACCCATTATCAATGTTAATAAAATGTCAACAACCTGTTGACCATAAAATTTGGTTTTTTCGATATTTTTTAAATTTTTCTCTTGAGAAATCGAGAGAAATATTCTAAACTCCGCCGTTATACCGACCTTAGTAGATCATAATTCAAGTTAGCTGACACACGTAATTTCGGGAAAAACCTCATGGGACCCCCGCCACGCCCCAACCCCAACCGCAGCGACCTTGTCGATCCTCATCTGACCCCGGCGTCGGAAGATTGCGAAAAGCGGTTCCGCCGTCTGTTCGAGAGCGCACCACTGGTTGCTTACAGCCTGGACAGCCAACTTAACACTCTTTACATCAGCCCTTATTGCCACAAAGTTTTTGGTTACAGCGATGAAGAGATCCAGAAAGATCACCTGTTCTGGGACCGACATATCCATCCTGACGACCGGCAACGGGTGCGCATCAGCAGGGAATACTATTTGAACGAGGGCCGGAGTTTCACCCTGGAATACCGGGTCATTCATCGGAAACGCACAGTTCGCCACATCATCAACCACACCATCCCGGTCAGACGCGACAACGAACTGCATTGTATTGACGGCTTCGTCTTTGATATCACCGCCAGAAAATACCTGGAAGATCAGTTAGTCCTTACTGAAAGAATAAAAGTGCTCAACGATATGTCCTTGAGTGTCGCCCATGAGATTCGTAACCCCCTAACCTCCATTGGTGGTTTTGCCCGTTTGCTCGATCGTCGAATGGCTTCGGGTGATCCCAACCGCGCCCACCTGGAAATTATCTTAAAGGAGGTTTCCCGCCTGGAAGTGACCCTCAATAGGGTTCTGGATAGCTGTAAGCGAATCCGGTTGCACAAAGTGCCCACCAATATAAATACAATCCTAAAAAGGATTCTCGGTCAACTCAACCACGAATTTCATCATAGGGGAATTCAGGTCACCGCTAACCTAAACAGCAGGATGCCTGTGATAGAACTGGACCGGCATCTCATCGAGGAGGGCCTCCGTACCATCATCAGAACTATATTGCAAAGTATTCAAGGAGGTAGTGAACTTAGCATAACCACCGCTGTCAACCACAGTCACGTGGCCATTGAGATAAATGGATTTAATTTGAATCCCGAACCTCTCGACGAATATCAACTTCTCTTTCCATTTTACCGCGAACCCTCCTTCGATGGAGGCGTCGGAATTCCTCTCTCTCAGCAGATCATCGCCCAACATGGCGGCAACATAGTCTTCAAAAATGGCAGCAACCAAGAAGCCACCCTGATAGTAACCCTGCCTATCCCCAATGCCGTCCCCAGCTCAGATTAACTCGACTCGAGACCCTGAAGATAGACCTGCCAATGGGCAGCAACATTACTCCAACTGCAACTGAATGGTAATGAACTTTTCTTGAGCCAACCGACGTGAAAATCATGGCCGTCCAGGAGGATGGCGATATCCTCGGTGGCAGTCGGCGGGTTGTGGAGGTTACTGCGGACGGCTAAGACAAAGCGGTGATTAAGACTTGAAATCCTCCCCTCGTACACTTATAACAGAAAGAATTCGGAAAGATCTCAGCACCATAATGGTACCAGATTCGAATCCGTCTCAGCATTGACACTTCTGACAAGATTTAAACCAGGGAACAGCAGGAACAATTCCCTGGTACCCGAGATATTTGAGAGGGAACAATGGGCCAGAGTAAATTGGAAAGAGTTCGCGAGAGAGTTAGGGAGAAACTCGAGAGTTATAGAAAGTACAACTTCGAACGGTTACAAGAAGAGGCCTTCGCCTCCTTTTTTGATCTCGCTCAGGAATATACCACCCTTGAGACTCTCTATTTGGTATGTGCTCTGGTGCCCAAGGAATTCTTCGATCTGGATGCCCGCCTTTATCTGTTGGATCAAGATGGTAAGACCTTGAGCCTAGTCTGTTCTAGTACTAAAGGTATTGAAGAGGATGCTGCCAACGGCAATTCAGAAGTTGTCGTTCGGGAAGAGCCTTACTTTACAGAAGATCACGCATATGTCATTCCCATTCGGGGCAACAGGGCAGTAAGCGACCTGTTGCCGTTACAATACGTCAAAGATATCCTCGGTATGTTTGAATTATTCCCTGCCGATAAAATCAGTGAACAACAACGCTTTTTCCTCGAGAAGTTTACCAACCGAATTGGCTACAATCTTCACCAAAAGCAGCTTATTCATCAAAATCTGCACCACATTAAATTCATCAACCAGTTAGTTGCCGACATCGAGCATAACGTAATCTCTCCTAATATTTACTACAGGCTCTTTTTGAAGAAGCTCCGACGGCGAATTGATGATGGTTATGAGATACAGGAAATGGTCCGCGAATTGGTCTCGTTCTGTCCGGAAATTGATGACAGGACCTGTCGAAAGTTGCGTGAAATCTTCCACTCATTGGGAAGAAACATCGAGGCTTTGGACGAGTCAAGAAAGGAAATGGAGAACCACTACGAACACACCAGCCTTTATCTGGAAACTTTACTACGTCGTGAGCACTTCCGGCACGGCACCTACGTGCTTCGCAAACAGCGTTGTAACTTCAGAACGGAAATAATCGAACCCACTTTGGCTCGCTATCTACCGCATTTCAATAAAAAGAATATCAAGGTAGACAACCGGTTGGAAGAAGTTCCCGACGAACTCCTAGAACTGGTGGTTGATAAGGGACTGCTATCCCAGGTTTATGACAACTTTTTTTCAAACGCGGTCAAATATACTGAGGAGATCGAGGACGAATACGGGTACCGTGTCAAGTTTGTTTCCTATGGAAAGAAGCTCTTGAAAGAGTATTTCGGCAAGGGGGTGGACGGGATCAAATTCACTGTTTTTACCACTGGTAAATCCATAGATCTTGATGAGGCCGATCGACTTTTTGATGAGGGTTACCGAAGAGCCGGAAGTGATTTAGAAGTGGGCACGGGTCACGGTCTTTACTTTGTCAAGCACATAGTAGAGATTCACGGCGGCGAGGTAGGAGTGGAACCGCAAAAGTATGGCAATACCTTTTTCTTTATCTTGCCACATCGGAATGGGAAGATGGCTGTTGCCACTGCCCAAGAGGACGGGAGCAGACCATGGTGAGGAAAGTTGTCTGGTGGACCATGAGCGTGGCCAGCGTATTCCTGTCCATCTTTTTCCTTTTTATGGGTATCCAGCTTTGCCTTGCATCTTATCGCCTCGGTCATCCACACCAGTTCATACTGACCTTCTTTGCCTCCAATCTGATTATCTTGATCAGCATTGCCATACTGGCTGGAGTGCTCGTGCGAATCATAGCCCGACTGCGCCAGTGTAATGCAC
>JASFEM010000202.1:0-5937 GCA_050124835.1 Syntrophobacterales bacterium
GAGAGCATCAGTTTCAGGTGTCCCTTGTGAAGGGGGGTCTCTCGCACCACCAGAACGAGGGGGCGGTTTTCCTTGAGAGTAACATCCGCAGCCCGGACCAGCAGGTTGGTATTATAGGAGTGGGCAATTCCAGAAAGAGTTTTGATGGTGCATGGAACTACCACCATACCCCCGGTTATGAACGAGCCACTTGAAATGGGTGCACTCAGATCATTGTCGTCGCAGATATGGCCTGCTATCTTCTCCACCTCCTCGAGGGAGTGGTTGGTCTCCAATTGAAGGTTTTTGCGCGCCCTCTCGGTGAGAACAACGTGGCTTTCATAGCCGAGATCCTTCAACACCCTTAGCATCTCGACACCATAAACGACCCCGGTCGCACCCGTTATCCCCACAACTATCCGCTTGGAAGAATTGTCCATTTAGTTTTCCTATTAGAGTCCGCTTTTCAAATTGTATAAGCCGTTCAAGTCGTTGAAACCGTTGAAATCGTTAAAGCCGTTAAACTCGTCAAAATCGATCTGTTATCCGGCTTCGCCGGACTCGTCCATGCAGTAACGCGGTTATTTCTAATTTCGCAATCCGAAATCCGCAATTCGAAATAATCTACCCTTGCGCCCTGCGCCCTGCACCTTATACCCTTGGCTTTATAGACCACTGACAACCGCCATTCAACCTTCACCCTGCTGCCGCTTCTTGGCCGCTTCGATAAGCTCGATCAAGCTGACCATTTTTTCCTTTGGCTTTTGACCAAAGCACCTGTCCCATTGTTCCTGGGTGAGTTTTTTCCTGAGAAGGGTCTCCACCGGGAAGTATGGTTGCCAGCAGACAATCGTGCGCGGACAGGGGAGATCGCCACCCTCCATGAGGCAATAAGCAAAGGTGACCTCACCGCCGAGTTTGGGGCAACGGATCTCTAGGTGGTCGTGAGGCTTGTCTTCCATGGGGTGAGTCCTTCGGATGAACCACGGAGCCAGTCTAAATCCGAAATCCGAATATCGATCCGCCGGAGGCGGACTAAACAAATTCAAATTTCCAAAATTGGTCCTCCGGACTCCCCACCCTTCGGGCGGGTCCCCAGTTTCAAATGATCCAAACATTAGATCAGTGTTTTAGAGTAGTTACGTTTTGAACATTTGATAATTCGGATTTTAAATTTGTTTCGTGCTTCGGATTTCGTATTTCGAATTTAGATGTGAACCATCCCTCTGTGGTGAATCCTTAATCCGTGGACAGTCTAGAAACTACCCAACCTCCTACGGTTTCGGGAACGCTTCTATGGCCTTCAGCGCCCTCTGAATCTCCTCCTCCGGGAGTTCATACTGGGTGAGCTTACCCGAGAGAAAGGAATCATAGGCCGCAAGGTCTACAAGACCGTGGCCGCTCCAGTTAAACAGAATGACCTTCTCTTTACCTTCCTCTTTGGCCCGGTTTGCTTCTTGCACAACTGCGGCGATGGCATGATTGGTTTCCGGCGCTGAGATGAAACCCTCTGCTCGAGCCCATTGCACACCCGCGGTAAATGTTTCAATCTGGTCAAAGGCCCTGGGTTCAATGATCTCCTCTTTTACCAGGTGGCTGATTATGGGCGCCATGCCGTGATACCTCAGGCCGCCGGCGTGGATGGGTGCAGGAACAAAATCATGACCCAGAGTGTACATGGGTATCAGGGGAGTGGTCATGGCCGTATCCCCGAAATCATAGGCAAAAGGTCCACGGGTCATTGTTGGACACGAGGTGGGTTCGGCTGCCACAATGGAGATATCCTTGCCATTAATCTTGTCTCGCACATAAGGGAGGCATATTCCGGCAAAATTGCTGCCGCCCCCAGCACACCCCATAACCACGTCCGGATATTCGCCAATTTTTTCCAGTTGCTTCTGGGCTTCCAGCCCGACGATAGTCTGATGCAGGAGCACGTGATTCAGGACGCTTCCCAGAGAATAGCGCGCCTTTTCATCTGCGACAGCATCTTCAATAGCCTCGCTTATTGCAATGCCCAGGCTTCCGGGCGAATCGGGATCTTCAGCCAATATCTTTTTCCCGGCCTGGGTCATGTTGCTGGGGCTGGGAACACAATTGGCACCCCAGGTCATCATCATTAACCGGCGGTAAGGCTTCTGTTCATAGCTTACCCTCACCATGAACACACGACACTCGAGACCGAACATCTGACACGCCATGCTCAATGCACTTCCCCACTGCCCAGCGCCGGTTTCAGTGGAAAGCCGCTCTATGCCAAAAACCTTGTTGTAATAGGCCTGAGGAACGGCAGTGTTGGGCTTATGGGACCCTGGCGGACTGACCCCTTCATTCTTGTAATAAATACGAACCGGGGCATCCAGCAGCTTTTCGAGGCTCCGCGCCCTGTATAAGGGAGTGGGACGCCAGAGGAGATACTTTTCCAAGACTTCTTCAGGGATATCTATCCAACGCTCAGGGGACACTTCTTGTTCGATTAGGTTCATGGGAAAAACCGGGGCCAGATCATCAGGACCTATTGGCTGTCCCGTCCCCGGATGCAGCGGCGGGTTCATGGGTGTTGGCATATCTGCAAGAACATTATACCACTGCTTGGGAATCTCGCTTTCGTCCAGAAATACCTTTACCTGTTCCATCACTTCTCCTCCTTGCTGAGTCAAAAAAAGCCATGGGGAAAATCCCATGGCATCTCTGGACAAAATGAGAGCCGTGGGATGTTTCCTGTATGCCCACGGCTCTTAAATGTTCATTCCTAGGAATGGAGCCCTTGTGGGCAGGCTCAGGTTATGGCCCGCCACCACTAAAATATAGAGCAGAGCTGGATATCATGTGTGTGGCCGTTTCAAGTTAAGCTCGTGATTTTATATTAAAAGGTGAGTGAAAAGTCAAGATCAAACCGTCTCGCTTCTTCAGATCAAAAATCCTCATGTGGGGATGGCTAGATTCACACTTTCCACGTTGTTGTGTAGCTCTGGGAGCTCAGGCATGATCCGCACGGCTTCATAATGATGATGCCATTCTCTTACAAACTCAGGAGTGTCGCTACAAAGATGACCAGGCTGATCACGCCATTCATGGTGAAGAAGCTGAGATTGACCCGGGAGAGGTCCTCCGGTGAAACGATGAGGTGCTGGACCACCAGAAAGGCGAGGATGAGCACCAACCCCGCGTAGTATGTCGGTCCTAATTGAGCCATGACACCCACTGCGACCAAAAGCCCGAAGGTGATCAGGTGGCAGAGTTCTGAAATTTTGAGGGCCCTGCCGATCCCCCATCGTTGGGGCACGGATTGCAGCATATGACTACGGTCAAAGTCATAATCCTGACAGGCATAGACGATGTCGAAGCCGGCGATCCAGAAAAGCACCGCTGCCCCAAGCAGAAAGGCTATTGGGTGAAAACTGCCGGCAACGGCTAACCATCCCCCAATGGGGGCAAGTCCAATGGCTCCGCCTAGAAACAGATGACTTATCCAGGTGAACCTTTTCGTAAACGAGTAGAAGAAGGTCGCTGCAAGGGCAACTGGAGAGAGAATGAAACATATACGATTTAACTGATAAGCCGCCAGCATGAACAGGACGGACGAACCTGCAACAAAGAGCCACACCTCGCTCTTTTTCAGCAGACCCCGAGGGATTTCCCGGTTGCGAGTTCTCTGATTGGCAGCGTCTATCTCTGCATCCGCCAGCCGGTTGAAGGCCATGGCTGCACTGCGAATCCCCACCATTGCAACCAGAATCCAGAATAGCTGCTCGCTGGTGGGCCAGCCGCGGGCGCCCAGAAATGCACCCATGAAAGCAAAAGGCAGGGCAAACACGGTGTGCTCAATTTTTATCATTCTCAGGATCAACACCAATTTATTCAGCATCGTCTAAACCTAAGAGGCCAGTGGTCTGGTGAAGGGTGAACAATAAACGGTGAACGGATCACATATCCCCCTAACCCTTTACCCTTTACTCTTCACCCTTTACTCTTCACCCTTCTCTTGCATGACAATTCCCAAATTCCGGCGCGCCTCCACATAGTCTGGTCTGATTCTCAGTGCCTCGGTAAAATGGACTATTGCCTCCTCCAGTTTGCCCTGCCGCGCCAGGGTGACCCCGAGGTTGTTGTGTGCCTCAGGATAGTCGGCTCTGATTTGCAAGGCCCTGGTGTAGTGGACTGCGGCCTCGTCGAGATTGTCTTGCCGGGCCAAGGCATCTCCCAGGTTATTGTGTGCTTCAGCGTAGTCGGGCGCAAGCTCCAGCGCTTTTTTATATTGGA
Source organism: Syntrophobacterales bacterium (assembly GCA_050124835.1). Classification (GTDB taxonomy): domain Bacteria; phylum Desulfobacterota; class Syntrophobacteria; order BM002; family BM002; genus BM002. Next base: position 4,243 of record JASFEM010000202.1, read on the forward strand.
CAATGCTCTCCTCAACCTTCCCCATGTGAAAAAGGGCAACTCCGAAGTTATTGTGTGTTTCAGCAGAGCCAGGCTTCAGTCTAAGAGCTTCGGAATAGTGCACCGTTGCCTCTTCAAATCTTCCCTGGCGGGTTAGGGCGACCGCCAGGTTATTGTGTGCGTCGGCATAGTCTGGTTTCAGTTCTACTGCTTTGGCATAGTGGGCGGTGGCCTCTTCAATTTTCCATTGCACCACCATGGCATTACCCAGGTTGTTGTGTACCTCTGCCCATTTTGGCTTTAGTTGCAGCGCTTTGGTGTAATGGGAGGTGGCCTCCTCGACTTTGCCCAACCGCATCAATGTGTTGCCAAGGCTATTGTGTGCTTCTGTAAATTCTGGTTTAATCTGCAGCGCCTTGCCATAACTATCGGCAGCCTCTTCGAGCTTACCCAGGTGAGCCAGGGCAATTCCCAGGTTGTACCAAGCCTCCGCAAATCGGGGATGGAACCGGACCGCAGTTTCCAAATGGACAACAGCCTCCTCGTACCTCCCCTGCCTCTGATAGACAATGCCCAATTTATTATGTGGATGTGACCAGTTGGGTTTGATCCGAATCGCCTCTGAATAATAGCTTATTGCCTCATCAAGTCTCCCCTGCCCCTCCAGAACGTTTCCCATGTTATACGGTGCTTCTGCAAAGTCGGGTCTGAGCCGCAACGCTTCCGAATAATGGGCAATGGCCTCCTCATATCTCCCCTGCTCTTGCCTTAGGAACCCCAGGTTGCAGTGCGCTATCGCCGACGCCGGATTTTTCTCCAGTGTCACCGTCCACAAAGTCTCCAAATTCTCGTACATATAACCTTGGCGCCAGGTCTGTACGCCCAACAGTGCCAGCAATAATATCCACACTGCCACACTCACTTGTCGCGGCCATACCATCACTCTTGAGAGGGCATACATCAACGCGCTCACCAACAGCACTAGCAATCCGACGCTGGCTAGATACTGGAAGTGGTCTGCTACATAAGAGTATCGAAAGGGAAAAATGTCAAAAAAACCTAACGCGGGGAGAAGGGTGCCACCAAAAAATAACACCCCCACCAGAGGACCACGTCCCAATCTTCCACGAAACGCCCAAAGCGCAAGGATCACTCCCAGCACTGCTATGGGATAAATGTATTGCCACCATAGACCAGAATCGACTATCCAGCGGGGATAGTTAAATATCAGCCCCACCGGCCAAACCAGCTTCCCGGCGTAAAACCACAGGGCTCGACCTGCGATCAAACAACGATCAACAAACGACAAGTGCCAGTCGAGAAGTTCTGTACCCACGTGGTAACGTTCCAGCCACACCGTTGCCAGTCCCAGTCCCAACCCCAATAGGAAAAAGGGCACCAAGGCCAGCAACTCTTGCCGACTCACCCTGCCACGTTTCCACCAAAGCACCAGCACTGTAGCTGCAGGCAGTGAACAGGTGATCGTCTTGCTAAACAACGCGAATACGAATAGCAATAGTCCCAAGCCATACCACCACCATTGACGCGACTGGGTTTCCTCTTCGCCACTCAATCCAAAGAACCGAATTAGACAGAGCGCCGAGCTAAAGTAAAAGAAACCCGATAGAACGTTTTTGCGTTCTGTCACCCACGCCACCGACTCCACATGAACCGGGTGTATGGCAAACACCATTGCCACCAGCCACGCACCCGGCA
>JASFEM010000203.1:0-5912 GCA_050124835.1 Syntrophobacterales bacterium
GCCAGTGGAGTACTGGAGTATTGGAAAAGCAAATTGGTTGAAGGGGAGGGGAAGTCGTGATGCAAAGTGAAAAACCTATAGCTAATCCGCTCATTGTACTTCGAGAGGAGTTTGATGACTGGGCTATTCTTTTTGATCCTGATAACGGTGATGCCTTCGGCCTCAACCCCATAGGCGTTTATATCTGGAAGCGGTTGGATGGCAATCATTCAGTCAAAGACATCTTGCAAGATTTGCAAGAGAGTTACGAAGATGTGCCATACGAGGCAGAGGGCGATCTCCAAGAATTCATTGAGGATCTGGTCCAGCGTGGATTAGCTGGTTACGAAGTCCAGAAAGCTTAATATGACCATGAAATTAATGAAAACGCCCAGATCAGTGGATCTCTCCACAACGAACCGGTGCAATCTGCGGTGCACCTACTGCAGCCATTTCACCGGTGCGGGCGATGTGGGCCAAGATTTGCCCAAAGAAGAATGGCTGCAATTCTTCGAGGAATTGAATCGCTGTGCAGTCATGAATGTGACGATTAGTGGTGGAGAGCCGTTTTGTCGCAAAGACTTACCAGAACTTATTGAAGGCATCGTCAGCAACCGGATGCGATTCAATATCTTGAGTAATGGTACATTGGTCACTGATGACATGGCAGCTTTTCTGGCTTCAACCGGTCGCTGTGACGGGGTTCAGATATCAATTGACGGCTCCGTGCCGACGACCCATGATGCCTGCCGAGGGGAAGGAAATTTCCTAAAAGCAATGCAAGGCATCAAGTCCCTCCAGAAATATAACGTTCCTGTTCCCGTCCGGGTGACCATTCACAGACAGAATGTGAGAGATCTTGAAAACGTCGCCAAACTCTTGTTGGAGGAAATCGGACTTCCGAGTTTCTCAACCAATGCTGCCTCCTACATGGGTCTCTGCCGGCAGAATGCCGAGCAGGTCCAGCTTACCGCTGAAGATCGATCCCTTGCCATGGAAACCCTTTTAAAACTCGAGAAAAAATATAATGGGCGGATAGGCGCTACTGCGGGTCCTTTGGCTGAGGGTAGAGATTGGCTCGAGATGGAAACGGCCTGTCAGTTAAAGATTGAAATGATACCAGCCCGCGGCCATCTCAGTGGCTGCAATGGCCCCATGGAAAAATTAGCGGTTCGGGCTGACGGGATCCTGGTGCCATGTGGTCAAATGAGCCACATTGAGTTGGGTCGAATCAACAGGGATAATCTCCAGGAGGTCTGGCAGGAACATTCTGAACTCAAGAGACTGAGGGAGCGGCACAAGATTGCATTGAGCGATTTCGAGTTCTGTCAGGGTTGCGATTACATAAACTACTGCACCGGAAACTGTCCCGCTCTGGCATATACGATTTTAGGCAAAGAGAATCATCCGAGCCCGGATGCATGCCTCAAGCGATTCTTAGAGGCAGGGGGGAGGTTGCCGGAAGGGGTAGGGTGACAGAGGACGGAGGACAGATGACAGAGGACAGAGGTGAAATTGCGGATTGCGGATTTCGGATTGCGGAATAAAGAAAGGCTCAAGGCTTAGGGCGCAAGGCCCAAGGTTAAAGAAATCAATTTCTCTTTTTTTCGCTATGCGCTTGGCGCTATGCGCTCTGCGGTGAACAGGAATAAGGAATGACTGATAAGACCGAAGATCGGACATACCCATTAAACCAGATTTACTTTTACCTGACTGAGGGTTGTAACCTTCGTTGTCGGCATTGCTGGATTGCTCCCAAGTACCAGACTGAGGGTAACTCCTATCCTTCGCTAGATCTGGATCTTTTCAAATCAATTATTGAACAAGCAAAGCCTCTGGGACTTACACGGGTTAAGTTGACAGGGGGTGAACCCCTCCTCCATCCGGAGATCAAAGAGATCCTTGAATACATTCGAACCGAGGACCTTAGTCTTGCGGTGGAGACCAATGGAGTCCTGTGCAAACCTGAACTGGCTCAGAAGATTACCGCTTGCAGAGATCCTTTTGTCTCAGTGAGTTTGGATGGTGCTGACGCTAAAACCCACGAAACGATACGTGGTGTAGATGGATGTTTTGACTCAGCTTTAAAGGGCATAAGAAATCTGGTCGAAGTTGGATTAAGTCCCCAGGTGATAATGACCATCATGCGTCGTAACAAAGAGCAGATAGAGCCAATGGTGCGGGTTGCTGAAAAGTTAGGTGCGGGTTCTGTGAAGTTCAATATCCTACAGCCCACAGCCAGGGGAGAGAGAATGCACTTCGCTGGCGAGTCCCTGGACATCGAGGAGTTGGTGGATCTCGGGAAGTGGGTGGAAAACACTCTCTCGGCTGAAACAGATTTGAACCTTTACTACGACCATCCTTTGGCTTTCCGACCACTAGGGAAAATGTTTGGCGAAAACGGTGATGGATGTGGAACCTGCGCGATTATGTCCATCCTCGGAGTTCTAGCCAATGGTTCGTATGCCCTTTGCGGGATCGGTGAAGCAGTATCTGATCTTGTTTTCGGGCATGCAGGTATCGACATTCTGGAGCATGTTTGGACCAACGCCGCTGTCCTTCAAGAGATACGGGAGGAACTTCCCCACAGGCTTGAGGGGCTCTGCGGCGAGTGTCTGATGAAGGAAATATGTTTGGGAAGCTGTTTGGCGCAAAACTACTACAGGAGTAAGAGCCTTTGGGAGCCATTCTGGTTCTGTGATGAGGCCCATAGGCGGGGACTTTTTCCTGAGACTCGTATCCCCCCCAAAATGGCTAGCAAGTAATAACGGAAGACAAGAGGGTGATGAGTTTGACAATACGGTACGGCGCTAGGGCAACCTAGGGCTCGTTTCCTGGAGACGCGAAGGGAGGAAACTAAGTAATGAAGAAGATAAAGTATGAGAGACCAATAGTTCGGAGACTTGGTTACGATAGCAAAGCTAAGGGTTCGGATTCCTGCGCTGCTGGTCCGACTATTGGTGTCCAGAATTGCAAGGCTGGGGATAGCGCAGGCTCTAGGTGCGGGGCCGGCAATTACTACTCGGTGCCGAATGTATGTATTAGCGGTTCAGCAGCATCTTAACTGTTAATGCATTTGGATTAGTTATGCGCGATATTGGGCCCTTATTAACTTCAAGCCTGGGATTAGCAAAAGATTAAGGCTTATTAAGAGCACAGGATCTTCGAACAAATGATTCAGAATTGTCTGGCTAAAACAACTTTTGAGGACGGATATGTCCTGAAACTAGGCAATGAGCAGGGCTGGCAACTTGTCCCCACTGAAGGGGTGAGGCTGGAGGTGGAAGAGTTAGCAAGGATAATGAGACTCAAATCTTGCGAGCCCAATGGGTACCCCAAAGTGTTTTTCATTAAAAGTGGAACTGGGAGTTGGCAATCTGAAAATACGACAACCAGCCCGGCAAAAAATATGGGGAAAGCATTTACTGGTGTTGGTTGGGAACATCACGATCTGGTAGAGCTTAGAGTTTGGTCTCACGATAATATGCCAGACTTTGTTTGCGAGATTAGAAATGAGAAGGGAGATTCTGAGCTAAACATCCTGAGGCTGCGATTGTCTCTTTACCCGATTTATCAACGGGCTCAAGAGGTGGGTGGACTTCCCCTCCATGCCGGACTGGTTGAGAGGGATGGCAAGGGCATCTTGTTGGCTGCTCCGGCAGATACAGGAAAATCGACATGTTGTCGCCGCCTTCCCCCTCCATGGAAGGCTCTCTGCGATGAGGAAACGCTGGTGCTCAGCAATGAGACAAAGCATTATATAGCCCACCCTTTTCCGACTTGGAGCGATTACCTCAGGAAGCGTTCTGAAAGGACATGGGATGTACAGAGACATATTCCCGTTTCAGCATTGTTCTTTCTTGAACAGTCGGAGGAGGATGAGGTGATTCCTCTAGGGAAGGGGGAAGCTGCTGTCCTCGCGCAGCAAACAGCCATGCAGGTCTGTTATCGATACTATACTCACTTAGATAATGAGCAAGTAAGAACTCGCAAAGAAATCCTGTTCGAAAACGCATGTGAACTTGCCAAAACGGTCCCGGCATTTAAGCTGCGGGTGAGCCTAAGAGGCAGGTTTTGGGACAAAATGGAGTCGGTTTTACCATAGTAGAGCGAATGAAAACGTCAGAACTTAAAGCAATTAATTATATTGGCTCCAGTATGAATCCCACGCTGAGGCCCGGGATTCGATTACACGTGCGAGCTTATCACGGACAAAAAATCCGACGGGGAGATGTGGTCGTTTTCATTCCCCCTGGGTGTGATTCCAAGATTGTGCATCGCGTCACGTCCGTGAATTCGGATGGAATAAGGACCCAGGGTGACAATCTGAATCATAAAGATGACTGGATCTTGGGGCGGGAGAATATTCTTGGACGGGTGGTCTCCGCCCAGAGAGGTAACAGGCGGTTCAGGGTTTTTGGTGGACCCTTAGGCCATTCTTTCGCGATGGCTATCCGCGTAATTAAAAGTATCGATTCACTTTTGTCTTCGCTGCTCCGCCCTTTTTATCAGCAACTAGCCGAGGGAGGAGCATTCAGGCGATGGTTGCCAAACCGGATGAGGCCTCGAGTGATCTCATTCAACCGAGACGCGGGAACAGAACTGCAACTCGTTATGGGACAAAGAGTGATTGGCAGGAGATTAGAGGGCAAGACTCGATGGCATATCCAGCGACCTTTTCGGTTGTTTGTGGATGAGACGTCTTTGCCGGAGAATAAAACAGAGGTGTCAGGTTTCAGGTGTCAGGTGTCAGGAGAAGAATAAAGCAAAGGTGTCGGGTTTCAGGTGTCAGGTGGTGACGAGGAAATCTAAGAGGATACTGTTCATTTGAATGAAGCAATCAAAATAGACTCCGAAAGAGCTTCCACATTGCAGAAGGTGATGCAGGAGATTCATCCGAGTCTAAAGCTTTGTGGGACGACCGATGAATCTCTTCAGGATCTTTCGGATGAACTGCTGACCTATTTGAGGTCAGTTTTGAAAGATGAAGCTTTCCTGGCTCCAGTGGTATCTTTGGATGAATGGTCAAGCCTGCAAAATTTCCTCAGATCTAACTGGATAATTCCTTTTTTTTATCGAAAGATTGGCTCTTTGCCGCCGGAATATCGCCCACCGGAAACTATCACCGATGAAATGAGACAGGATTTCCTTGTCAGTGTTGTACGTTGTCTTCAGATGGAAAGACAACTTCAAGAAATTATAGATGCGTTTCGGGAACAAGGTGTTCGATTATTGGTTTTGCGGGGACCTGCTCTGGCATTTTCACTGTATCCAGATCCAGCCATGAGGCCAAGTGGTGATCTCGATCTGCTGGTGATGCCGGAGCAAGTAGTTCAGGCGCGAGGGATTCTAGAGAGCCTTGGTTACAGATGTCTGGCAAAAAGATTCGAAACAGCCAGGGACTTTTTCCGCGAGGAGTGCTTTGTCCACCAGAACAACCCGGGTAACACGTTTCCGGTTGATCTTCACTGGGTGCACTGGGAATTGCACCCCTTTTTCAAGGGCAGTGAAGAGGTTGACATAGAGGATCTTTTTCAGAGGGCTTGGAAGGTGGAGACCCCAACTCTAACTTTCGAGACCCTGCACCCAGTGGACTATCTCATTCACTCGGCTATTCATTTAGTAATGATCCATAAAAATGAAATGCGGTTGAGTTGGATTTATGACACGGCACTGCTTGCCCAACACCTTCAAGTACCCGATGACTGGGAAACATTGCAGGAAAGGAGCGTGGCCTGGAGGGCTCGGCTGCCGTTGGAACATTGCCTGAAAATGGCCCAAGTCTGGGCCGGCCTGGAGCTGCCGGATGGATTTGATGATTTCTCCACCTGGCCACGACCCACAGAAGACGAGCGTACTGTTTGGACAGATACGATGCACCACCACTGGGTGACTATTTTGTTGAAACGGTCGCTTGCCAATCCCTCCCTTCT
>JASFEM010000204.1:0-5908 GCA_050124835.1 Syntrophobacterales bacterium
TCAGTTTTTTTGTGATTCTCTTGTTGCTTCAGGGAGCCAGCAGCCTTGCTAGCACCGAAGAAGAGCAAAACAACATCGATATTTATAGAGCAGCGGCGCCGGGGGTAGTCAACATTACCACCATTTCGGTAGAGCGAGACTTCTTCTTCAACATCGTGCCACGTCAGGGGGCAGGTTCAGGTTCGATAATCAATAAAGATGGTTACATCCTCACCAATAATCATGTGATTCAGGAGGCCCGGCGTCTTGAAGTAACCCTGGCAGACGGCAGCAAATGGCGGGGAAAGCTGGTAGGGACCGATCCTGACAATGACCTGGCAGTGATCAAAATAGATGCTCCGCCTCGCAAGCTGACCGTCATCCCCATGGGTGATTCGGATCAGTTGCTGGTGGGCCAGAAGGTCCTTGCCATTGGTAACCCTTTCGGTCTGGGACAGACGCTCACCACTGGGGTCATCAGCTCGTTAGCGCGGACCTTGAGAGCAGAGAACGCTACGCTCATGGAGGACATTATTCAGACCGACGCCTCCATTAACCCAGGAAACTCCGGTGGCCCACTGCTTGATTCCAGTGGCAGACTGATCGGAGTGAATACAGCAATTTTTAGTCCCACCGGCGCATCGGTGGGCATTGGCTTTGCTGTCCCGGTAAATACGGCCAAGCGGATCATTCCGGACCTCATTACCCGAGGCTATTATGCCTATCCCTGGATGGGCGCGAGCGTCACCACCTTGCTGCCCGGCGATGCTCGGGCACTTCAGTTCAAGGCGGAACGTGGGGCCCTTATTGTCGAGATTGTCCGGGGCGGCCCAGCTCATAATGCAGGGTTACAGGGTGGCGACCGGCGAGTTCGTTTGGGTAATCGTATTCTAATTGTAGGCGGTGATGTGGTGGTAGCAGCCGATGGTCAGTCTATTGAGAATGCTGACAGCCTTATCCGGATTATTAAGGAAAAGCGTCCGGGCGACGTCATCAAGTTGGACGTTTACCGAGGCGGTACTTACCGTCAACAGGTACTGCTGACACTGGAGGAGCGGCCAAGAAGAAGATAACTAGGCACTAAGGACTAAGCACTAGGCACTACAGCTGAGAAGTCTTTTTTCAGTGCTTAGTGCCTACTGCCTAGTGCCTGCTAAGCTAAGCAACTGCTTACTTGGGCTTCTACTGAATGAATCTAAAACGCTCAATGTTTTACGGAAGGATTAAATAGTGCCTGAACTTCCCGAGGTGGAGGTAATCCGCCGGGGTCTGATTCCTCATCTGGTGGACCGGACAATCAAGCGAGTGCTGATCAGTAATCGTCGCCTCCGGCTGCCCGTTCCCCGGCTCAAGCTCAAACGCTGGGTGCAGGGCAGCCGAGTGAAGGCTGTGGATCGCCGCGCCAAGTACCTGCTGGTTGAAATGAGCAATGGGGCCATGATGGTGCTGCACCTCGGTATGAGCGGTCGTCTGGCTTTATTTGCCAATGGGGCCCCCAGAGCCGTTCACGACCACCTCCGCTTTTTCTTGGACAGTGGGTTGGAACTCCGTTTCAATGATGTGCGCCGCTTCGGCTCAGTGCAGGTATTGGTTCCAGAGGAAGATAAGGGATTACAAATTTTAGCCGGTCTGGGGGCCGAGCCTTTGGGTCCCGATTTCTCGAGTAATTACCTGATGGAGCAGGCTCGAGGCCGGATTAGACCCATCAAGAATTTCCTCATGGACGCGAGGGTGGTGGTGGGGATCGGCAATATTTACGCAAATGAGATTCTGTTTTCGGCTGGCATCAGGCCCACCTATCCCGCGGGGAACCTAAATGGTCGTGAATGGCACAGGGTGGTTGGGGCCTGCCGTGAGGTGCTGGAGAGGGCCATCGCCTGTGGCGGCACCACCATTTCCGATTATGTAAACAGTGGTGGCGAAGCTGGATATTTTCAATGTGAACTGCAAGTCTACGGCCGTAAAGGGGAAAGGTGCAGGACTTGCAGCAGCACCATTGTTCGTGAGGTATTGGCCGGCCGGGCCACGTTCTTTTGTCCAAATTGCCAGAAGTAGCTTATATGCTTGAAGCAGGCAGCAGAAAGAAAACACTAGGCACTAAGGACTAAGCACTAGGCACAATATCTGAATAGTCTGTTTTCAGTGCTTAGTGCCTACTGCCTACTGCTTAGTCCCTAGTGCCTAGTTACTCTCTCGCTATGCGCAAATGAGAAGGCTCATGAAAATCCGTCTTCCCAGAGAAAAACGATCAGTGATCTTGGCAGGGTTGATCCTCCTCGGGGGAATCGTCTGCGGCTCAGCGCTGGGGGTCTTTTTGACGCTTACCCATGATCTTCCCCGCATTCAGGAGCTTGAGAATTTCCGTCCCAGTTCAGTGACCAAGCTGTTCTCGGTAGAAGGTGAGGTCATCGGCGAATTCTTTGTGGAAAAAAGGGTTCCGGTCGCCCTGGAGGAGGTACCCACTTACTTGCAACAGGCGGTCATTGCGGTAGAAGATCGACGTTTTTATGAACACGCGGGTCTGGATTGGCGGGGTATTGCCCGGGCTATTGTCAAGGACATCAGGGCGCGCCGTCTCAAAGAGGGAGGCAGCACCATCACCCAGCAACTAGCCAAAGTGCTTTTCTTGAACCCTGAGAAAACCTTAACTCGTAAACTTAAAGAGGCCATATTGGCGCTGCAAATTGAGAGGCGCTATCGCAAAGATGAAATTCTCGCCCTTTACCTGAACCAAATATATTTGGGCGGCGGCGCCTATGGGGTGGAAGCTGCAGCCAACCGATACTTTGGTAAGCACGTTTGGGAGCTGGACCTGGCAGAGTGCGCTCTCATAGCCGGCTTACCCAGAGGGCCCACCCTGTACTCTCCATTGGTCAATCCGGACAAAGCCTTGGCTCGCCGAGCAACGGTTCTCAAAAGCCTGCTGGACACCGGGCGCATAGATAATGAGCAATATGAGGCGACCGTCGAGGAACCCATCCAGCTGGCATACTCTTCCAGCTCAGGAGCAGAGGCTCCCTATTTTATCTCTTTTATTCGTCCTCGCCTGGAAGATGTTCTGGGCGAAAACCTCCTCTATCGAGGGGGTCTGACCATTCAGACAACACTCAGAAAGAATTGGCAACAGGTGGCTAAACAAGCTTTGGAAAGCGGTCTTTCGGCGCTCGAGAGCCGTCACCCGGGTGAGTACGAACAAGGAGAGCGACCCCAAGGCGCGGTGCTGGTTTTGGATGCGCGCACAGGGATGATCAGAGCCATGGTAGGTGGAAGTGACTATGAGATCAGCCAGTTCAACCGTGCCACTCAAGCCTACCGCCAGCCGGGATCCGCCTTTAAGCCCATTATCTATAGCTATGCCCTCGAAAAGGGCTACACCCAGGCGGACCGTATCTGGGACGCGCCGGTTTCCTACCCCCAACCTGGTGGTGAACTATGGCAGCCGCAAAATTATTCAGGTCGCTTTGAGGGCGAGATTACTCTCAGAAAAGCGCTGGAGATTTCGCAGAACATCGTGACAATAAAACTTCTGGAGCGACTGGGCCCAAGTCCGGTGGTTGATTTCGCCCGTCACCTGGGGATTGGTAGCGTGCTATATTCTAGCCTATCCCTTGCTCTGGGGACCTCTGAGGTAACCCTTTTGGAGCTGACTTCTGCCTATCAAGTCTTTGCAAATGGTGGAATATGGGTTGAACCTTCAGGCATTGCTGAGGTTCTGGATCATAATGGTAGGTCCGTATGGAAGGCGGCTCCTGCAAGTCGGGTGGCGATTCGTCAAGAGACCGCCTACATTCTGACCAATATGCTGCAAGGGGTGATCCAGCGGGGCACGGGCAGAGGAGCCAGCAATCTAGCCTATCCTTTGGCCGGAAAAACCGGTACCACTGAAAGGAGCCGAGACGCCCTGTTCGTGGGGTACTCGCCAGCAGTTGTGACCGGGGTCTGGGTCGGTAATGACGACGGTCGACCGCTGGGCCCCAAAGAGACCGGCGCCCGAGCGGCACTTCCCATCTGGCGAGAGGTGATGGGAAAGGTACTACCTGAAACAACCGCAGCAGACTTCGTAAAGCCTGAAACGGTGACCCTGGTCCGGATGGATGTGCGAAGCGGTCTCCTTGCAAACGGTGACTGCAAGGATGCGGCTGAGGCCGCCTTTATCAAAGGGACTGAGCCTGCCAAACACTGCCCGGGGAGCGGCGAAGGTCAACTCGAAAAATTCTATTAGAAATAGGGGACGTCCGTGAAATTTTAACATTCTCATCGGTTCATTTTTTGGGGAATCCATGCCACGTCAAGCGCGAATAGATGCACCAGGAGCTTTGCATCACATAATCATACGAGGGATAGAAAAACGAGCCATCTTTCAAGACGACCAAGACCGAGATAACTTCTTGGAGCGTCTTGGTCGCATCTTAACAGAGACATCAACTCCCTGCTACGCATGGACTTTGATGTACAATCATGTCCATCTGCTTTTGAGAACTGGTGTCGTTCCCATAGCAACAGTGATGAGACGGCTGTTGACCGGTTATGCGCAACAATTCAACAGACGTCATAATCGACACGGACAGCTATTCCAAAATAGGTACAAATCGTTTCTATGCGAGGAAGATCCCTACTTACTGGAATTAGTTCGCTATATTCATCTAAACCCTCTCAGAGCTGGCATAGTGAAGGAGTTGAAAGAATTGAATTCCTATCATTATAGCGGGCATGCTGTTTTGATGGGAACCGCCAAACATAGCTGGCATGACATAGATTATGTACTCAGATACTTTGGGCCAACTAAAAGGCGAGCAAGAAAAGAGTACACTTCCTTTGTGGCTGAGGGAATAGAGCAAGGCCGGCGACCAGATTTGGTAGGAGGTGGCCTACTACGCTCTGTCGGGGGATGGTCTTCATTAAAAGCAAATCGACGCAAAGGAATTAGAATAAAGGGGGACGAGCGGATTTTAGGTAGCAGTGAGTTTGTTGAAGAGGTTTTGAAAGTCGCAAATGAAGAACTTGAGCGGAGAACTAGATTTCAGAGTCAAGGACTTAACTATGACGCTTTAGTCTCCCGTGTAGCTAATTATTATGGAATAGAACTCAATAAGTTGATGACTAAGAGTAAGGTGCCAGCCATAACGAGGGCACGTTCGGTACTGTGTTATTTGGCAGTGAGGAAATTGGGGTTGAATGGCACTGAGGTCGCACTGAAATTAAACATCAGTCCGTCAGCTGTAAGTAAGGCGACGAGGAGAGGTGAATCTACTTTGCCAGAGACGGAGATAGAGAAGATTTTACAAGAAAGTTAAAATTTCACGGACGTCCCCTATTGTTTGAGGTTGGCATGAAGAAGATGTCGAAAATTAAGGTTTTTACGGTGGGAGGGACTATAGATAAAGTCTATTTTGACAAGAAAAGTAAATATGAGGTTGGAGATCCTAGGGTTGGGGAGATATTGAAAGAAGCGAATGTCACTTTCGACTACGACTGTGAGTCCATACTAAAGAAAGATAGTCTTGACATGACAGATGATGACCGTCAACTGATTTTCGACAAAATTGAATCCGAGCCTAATCAGCATATTCTGGTGACTCATGGTACCGATACAATCATCCAGACCGCTAAGACACTCCAACCTATCCAAAACAAGGTGATCGTACTTACAGGAGCAGTAGAACCGGCGAGATCTAAATCAAGCGATGCACCCTTCAATATTGGTGCAGCAATTGCTGCAGTTCAGTTTTTGCCACCTGGCGTTTATATCGTTATGAATGGCCGCATCTTTTATCCGGATAGGGTAGTAAAGGATATGGATCTAAATCGGTTTAAAGAAAGTTGATCTGTTGTCTATGTCAAAATGAAAAAACGGTTTTTTCAAGTTTATGGCCTGGGGCAGTGCTGTCTGGACTACATCGGTAAAGTGGACAACTATCCCCCACCTGAT
>JASFEM010000205.1:0-5889 GCA_050124835.1 Syntrophobacterales bacterium
TCGGTGGATCTCTTATAATCCAGCCGTTCATCGATCAACCGGCTCTTGCGAAGACCGAGCTCTCTGGCTGTGCGGGACATTAACTGCCACAATCCTGCAGCTCCCTTACTCGATCGGATGTGGGGGATAAGTGCACTCTCAACCACAGCGAGATATTTGAGGTCGTCCGGCATTCCTGCTTCTGCAAGTTTTTTCTCTATGTAGGGAAAATAACGTCCAGTTCTCTTTATCCAGAGAATGACCTGGGGCCGGTCATAGACTGCTATGGTAAACTCACGATCTAACTTCTCCCAAATACCAGGGTTTTCAATTGGAATTTGCTCGTTGCACAAGCTTACTGAGCGTGGAAGACTCAAGTCTTCGCGGCCTGAAAAGGGTGTGTTCTTGGTGATCAGGGCGCAGGCCGGGAACAGAGTGATGAGTACACCGATCAGTAAAATGTAAATCAATAATCTGATGGGGTAAAGTTCTTCTCGCATGCCAAATTTTAATCAGTTAAGTTATTGAGATAGATATATAATTACAAATCAAAAAGGTAATTTATTTCTTGTTCTGTGATATCTGTTTTGCAGGGTTAATGCCAAAGAGCTGATGAAAACCGAAAACCTCAGATAATCGAATTCTTACTGAGTTCCACCCCAATTTTGACTCCTTGGTCATGTCATTAAATTTGGCGAAAGGGCAACTTTGGATTGGCCAAACGGCCATTTGAAGATTGCGGATTGGGGATTGCGAAATTTAGGAATTGGGGAATTTAGGGATTGAGGATTGTAGATTGTAGATTCTAGATTGCGGCTGACCGCTGCTATTCTTCCTTTCTGGGAGCTCGCAGGGTCACCCGAAAAATCAGGACAAATGCTACGGCAATGATGCCCAGAAGTCCAACCCTCTGGACCGCGTCGAGACTTGGCATGTTATCGGAGTATCTAAGTACAAAGAACCCGAAAACATAGAACCTTGGATTCAACTCCATAGCTCTGTTGAATTCAGCCTCCGAGAGTTCTCTTTGCCCTCGCTGCCCGTAGATCTTGGCGCGGGTGGCATGAGCACTAGCTATGCTCAGGGAGTCTCCACCCAAATTAATAGCCACCTTAGAATCGCGGAGAGCCTCTTTCGTCATTCCCATGAGACGATAAGTCTCTGCCCGATAGCTATAAGCACTTGCGAGTTTGGGATCCAGCTCAATCGCCTGACTGAAATCTTCAATTGCTTTTTCCAGTAATTCTCCAGACCGCGGCAGCCCTTGCTTGCTGAAATATGATCTCAGGCTGTCTATTTCTGCCTTGATCCAACCGCCTTTTTGCTTCCTCAGGTAGGTCATGCCCCGCATCCGGTGTGCGTCCGCTTCGAGGGGCTCGAGCTCTATGAGTTTGCTGTAATCGTTGATGGCCTTGTCGTACTTTCGCTGATAGTAGTAATGTATCGCCCGCTTCTCATAGGCCTTCGCTAGGTTCGGGTTCAGCTCTATCGCCTTGCTGAAGTATTCAATCCTTTTGTTGGCGAGAGAACTCTTCAAACCACGGTCGTAAAAATCCATGGCATCATGGCTCCAGCCGGCTGTAGCGGCCAAAGCAAGGTATGCCAGTGCTGCAAAAAGTATTCTCCGCATGGCCTTTTCTGCGTCTGAAAATAGATAATGAGAGTTTAAGCTACTGTAATAAACTATCGCAATTTAGTTGTTCTGTCACCTCGATGAAAAGGGGGTCACGTCTTCTCTTGACTCTTGCTGAATTTGTCCTCCCCCCGAATTTAATATTTACGAGGTATATTTTAAACTCTTGAGACATTTCCACAGAGCCATTCTCATATCCGAGCACCGCTCAAGATTGGTCGCTTGGACTCTGGTTCGATTTTTGCACATTTTATAATCGAATTGTTCACTCACAAAAAAAACGTCCTGACTTTTCGCCATAGCTGAAAAATTTATAACTCGCTGCTGGCTTGTGGGTGAGTCAACCGCCTCGTTATGCAAAGCGGACCTTGCTAGATCTGGAGGAGTCAAGATGAAACATAACAAATGGTTGGTAGTTGGCTTTCTCGCTCTCTTATTGGTTTTGTCAGAGTGCGGGGAATCACCGGTGGAGTTGGCCCCTATTGCAGGCAAATGGGTTCACCATTCCCAACAAAACCAGGACTGGATCTACGAGTTTTCAAATGACACCGAGGTTAGCTTTGCCATAGACGGGCAGGGCGCAGAGTGGTCGATTACAGAAATTCGGATGAGCGGATCTATTATCGAGATCGATATAGACCAAATCTTGGGGCGCGGCGCCAGCCAGAATTCAACCATCAGCGTTGAGATGCGCAGTGAAAACCAGATCTTTGTTTCATCCGGCCTGCATCCGGAAATGCTGTTCGAACGATTTTAGTGGAATGAGCTTTATCTTGTTAAACCGGATAATAGGCCCAATAGTCCAAGGTTAGCTGTTTGAAGGGAGGAAAAAAATGAGAACATACACAGCGGTGGTAATCATTTGCCTCATGGCAGCTACTGCGAATGCTGGTGCGTTGACGGGGCAGGAGACCAGGTCATTGACCGAGCAAGCTATGTGGCTGTTCCATAGTGAAAAATTTTCAGACGCATATAATACATTCCTACCATACTGGCCCGTGCCGGAATCCGAAGTGCAGGCAATTATATACCAAACTCAAGGCCAGTGGACCACTATTACCAATAGATTCGGCAGAAGTATTGGGTTTGAATACATAAAGACACAAAAAGTGGGGCAAAGCTTGATGAAACATCTGTACATACAGAAATTTACTTATCATGCAATTCGCTGGCAATTCGTTTTCTATAAACCAAAAGATAAATGGCTGGTTAACTCGGTCAGGTTTGATGACAAAGTCGAGGCACTCTTAGAATAGCTAACCATAAAGACAGCAGGCAGATTGCAGCAGACAGTAAGCACTAGGCACTGAAGACTAGGCACCACAAAGAAGGAGTCAGGAGAAAAAGATTAAGATTGATTCCTCTTAACTGCTGACTACTGAATTCTTTGTTTAGGGATTTGGGGGGGGTATAGAGCATGTAGTGAGGACTCAACCCTTCACCGTTTACCCTTTACCGTTCACCGGAGAGATTGCGGATTCAGGAAGTTCAAGGGTTGAAGTGGGCAACTTAAAGCTTGATGCTGCTCTTTGAGGTTGACAAGATTTATAAATTGGGCCTACCATAATTTTATATAAGCTGGGTTTTCAACTCACGAAGCGTGGAGTAATTTCGAAAAAATATATTGCTTACCGGTTAACAGAACGTTTGCTATTCAATCGCAATTCTACCCCGTGTTCGACGTCGTTCCAGCCTGGAAGTTCCAATCACCCCTCCGGCTCTTGAGCGTCACTCTCTCTCGAAATCCTGGCCGCTCTTGTCGTTGCATCTGCTGCGATCTTTAGCGAGGAAACGGGCCGGACTCCATCATCAACTACTGAGGAATGGCAAATAGCATAGGCCTGAGCAAGGCTGTCCTGATGTTCATAGATGCAGTATTGAACTGAATCAGTTGAACTATCATTCCTAGGAGGTTGTCCATGAAGAAGATTACTTTTTGGATGATTGTCTTCAGCTTTTCCACCCTGTTAGCAATCAACCACTCTCTTATGGCAGCAGAGACTAAACCTTCCACCGGGAAATCCTTTACGAATTCTCTCGGTATGAAATTCATTCTCATCCCAGCAGGTAGCTTCACGATGGGCAGTCAGCCTGACGAGCCTGAGAGAGACCAGGAAGAATTACCACACAAGGTAACGATTAAGAAGCCTTTTTACATGCAGACAACTGAAGTGACCCAAGCGCAGTGGGAAAGGGTCATGCAGCATAACCCTTCAGCATTCAAGTACTGCGGTGAAGAGTGTCCTGTACAAAACGTAACCTGGCACGATGCTAAGGAATTCATAAGACGGCTTGGACAGCTGGATGGGTCAGGCAAATATCGTTTGCCGACTGAAGCCGAGTGGGAATATGCCTGCCGTGCGGGGACCACTACGCCGTTCAATACCGGGCTATGTATTTCCACAGATCAGGCGAACTTCAATGGTAATTATCCCTTCAGGGGTTGTCCGTCGGGCAAATACAAAGAGAGCGTTGTCAGGGTGGGAAAGTTCCAGCCAAATCATTGGGGCCTTCATGACATGCACGGTAACGTTTGGGAGTGGTGTCAGGATGTATATGAATCTTACCCCAACCGCCACGTCACCGATCCGAAGGGGCCAGCCTCTGGAACATACCGTGTGTTGCGTGGCGGCTCCTGGCTCAGTCACTGTTGCTGGTTACGTTCAGCCTCTCGCAGGTACCATTATCCCAGTACCCGCGCAGAACATATTGGCTTTCGTGTTGTTAGGGAGTTTTAGATTGAAGATTGTAGATTGTAGATTGAAGAATTTGGGAATTTAGGGATTTGGGATTGCGGATTGCGGAATTAAGGGATTGAGGGATTTGGGGATTTGAGAAGGCATAGAGCATAGAGGCAGGAGTCAGGAGACAGGAGAAAAAAATTAAGATTGATTCCTCTCAACTATTGACTACTGGCTACTGAATTCTTTGATTTAGGATTTCGGATTTGCCCTATGCCCCATGCTCTATGCTTCTCTTCAATCCGAAATCGCAAAATGCCCCATGCTTCTTTATCGGTACATGCTAAGAGATTCATCGAGTTTTTTTTCGATCTTTTTCAGTTTATTCTTAAGCCTAGCTACCCTGGCTTTTAAATCCTCATTTTCAGGATCAGACATAAAGGCGGAATTAGCTTCTTGTAATTCTTTACGGAACTCGGAATGCGCCATTTCCAACCGATGAATGTTGTCCTTGATTATTTCGTATTCTGGCCAATCATCAGTTTCATCATAAAAATACATTGACATGACAGCACCCTGTGTTCTTTGTGAATTACCTCTATTAGGATAACTTAACCAAGCAAATACCTTTGTCAACCCAACTCCCCAAAACTGTTGAGAGCATGGCCGCGTCCGCACCACCCCACCTGAAGCAACGGGGAATCTCCTATTGACACCCGGATTGACTTCCTCGCCTAATTGGGATACATGATCAACTTTCCCCGCAATCGAGGCCGCGCGATCAGCGGGGGTGGCAGATAACCTATTTCGGGGCAGGCGAGACGACGCCGGCGGCAGGTAGGGCCGAAAAGTCTGCCATATGCATCAAAACCGGAGGACTATGAGCAAGACCCGCAACTTCAGCATCATCGCCCACATCGATCACGGCAAGTCCACTCTGGCCGATCGCTTCATCCAGTACGCCGAACTCATAAGCGACAGGGATTTCCGGGACCAGGTCCTGGACACTATGGATCTCGAGCGTGAACGCGGCATTACCATCAAGAGCCACACCATCACCCTGCCATACACCAGCCGGGATGGGCAAGACTTCGAACTCAACCTGATTGACACCCCCGGCCACGTGGACTTTTCCTACGAGGTGTCACGGGCCCTGACCTCCTGCGAAGGCGTGCTCTTGCTGGTGGACGCCTCCCAGGGGGTGGAGGCCCAGACCGTGGCCAATGCCTATCTGGCCATGGAGCAAGATCTTATTATCATCCCGGTCATCAACAAAATTGATCTACCCTCCGCCGACGTGGAACGAGTCAAGTTAGAGATCGACAGGGAACTCGGGCTCGACCCGGAAGAGGCCATCCTTTGCTCCGCCAAGGAAGGATTGGGTATCGAGGAGGTTCTCGAGGCCATCGTGACCCGGATCCCGCCACCGAATGGAAGCTTCAACAAACCGCTCTCCGCGATCATTTTTGACGCCAACTACGACCCCTTCAGGGGAGCGGTCATCAGCTGCCGTGTCTTCGACGGCACGGTGCGGGTTGGGGACACCATCCGACTCATGTCCAATAAGGCAACCTACAGGGTTGAAGAGGTGGGTAT
>JASFEM010000206.1:0-5777 GCA_050124835.1 Syntrophobacterales bacterium
ATTCTTCGTTGTCCTACCACTGGCGGGACTCCTCAGAATGACGTATTCGGTGATTTTTTCAGCAGCCTGCTAGGGGTAACCCGGAAGGACAATCATATCTGCGCTCGCCGCAGGCGATTCGTGAAACATCCGGGCTAAGTGATTTGGTGGACGTCCACAATCTTTACCCGATATTTTAGTGTTCGTCCGGCAAGGGGATGGTTGAAATCGAGCACAAAATGATCTTTCTGAATGTCGCCTACAAAGCAGAGACCCTTTTCCCCTGGTTTCGTTTCAACGTTCAGGAGCATTCCTCGTTTGAGTTTTTTGCCCTTTGGAAATTCTTCTAGGGGTACGCGGAGGACCCTGGATTGATCAAATTCGCCAAAGCCGTCCCCGGGTTGCAGCAAAAATTCCCTTTCAGCACCCGGATTGAGACCGATAATTTCTTGCTCTATTCTGGGAAAGACCTCGCCCGAGCCAAAGCGAAAGACCAAAGGATCGTTGTTCTTGGTGCCAAGCACTTTGGTCCCAGACTCCAGAAAAGCATCATATTCCATGGTTACATACGTTCCGGGACCAACCTGTGGCATGATGATATCCTTGTCACCTGAGAGTATGGGGTAGCACAGATATCCCTGAGTGAAAACTCCTTAGGATAGCTAAGTCGGAATTATAACGAATATGTGTGACCATGTGAACTACCAATGTTCTGTCAAACCGAGACCGAAGCGATGGAGTAATAGAAAAAAGAATGGACGATAGGGGATTTAGCTAGTGTCCATCCGGAAACATCCTTCCCCCGCCCACAGCTGCGGAAGTGAACAGCCTCCAGTCGCTTAGAAGAGACAAGAGCAAAGGCATAGGGGTAGGCTGCGAAACAGCGAGCATCTGAGCAACCTTTCTGTGCACATCTCCGCCCGGCTAGGGTCTGCATGAAGATTTGGTGCTTTCTTAACTGGGACACTGCCATAAAATGGCGTGAATTGCTCGTTGTGGAGTAGCCTCCCCCTATGCCTGGTTTGCAGATGACATCTTGGGGAAAGTCCTGATTATGGCTCCGGTTGACTCGATGGCATCGAAAAGAGATAATGCCCATGACTTGAGCCACCGAATGGTAAGATCTCCTTGTCCTGCGGGAGGTGGGTTATGAACAAACTAATGGGAATGTGCCTGACCGCAATTTTTGTTTTCACCGTGACAGCAGCTCTCGGGCAAAAGGGTGAGTACGACAGTTCCCGGAAACGCCAGCAGGAGCAATGGGAGGCATTCACCAAAGAGGGGGATGACTTGCTTCTTGAGGCGGAGCAGCAGTGGCAGCAAATGCTTCGGGAACAGCAGGAAGCTTGGGAGCGCATGGTGGCCGAGATCAACCGTATTTGGCTGGACAGCCTTACCACCACCAAAAAAGAGTGGGTAGATTACAGTGACCAGTATGCCACCCGGTCCTATGTCAACTTTGAAAGGGGGGACATGGTGCTGGCCACCATGATCAAGACCAGTGAAACGCGTATTGCTGAATTGGGCAAAGAGCGGCTCAAGCGACAGCTAGCTAAAATCCTCTCCTCCAACAACCAAGCAGGACGTTCAATTCTGGCCGGGCAAATCGCTGATAACAAGGGACAAACGGTTACGAAACAGACATTGGACCGCTATCTCAACCGGGAAGTCTTTCCTCGGCTCCAGAGGGATCCGCAACCCCTGGTTGGTAAAGACGGTGTACCGCGCTACAAGATTTCCGTTCCCCTCAAGCTAATACCCGATCATACCTTGGTACGAGCTCGACCCTATATTCCGGAGGTGAGCCGCCAAGCCCAAAGATTTCGCTTACGACCTGAGCTGGTCATGGCTGTAATTCACACAGAGTCCTATTTTGATCCTTTGGCGCGCTCTCATGTTCCTGCCTATGGACTCATGCAACTGGTGCCCATTTATGGGGCCAGAGAAGCTTACAAGTTTGTCCACGGAGAGGATCGTGTTCTTCCTGCCAACTATCTCTATCAACCTACAAATAATATCGAATTGGGAACGGCTTACTTAAATCTGCTCATCTACAAACATTTTGCCTCAGAAGCCAACCCGCTGAAAAATTTGTATCTGTCTGTATGCGGGTACAACTGGGGACCCACCGCCATTCACCGCAAGATTATCCGGAGATATCCCACCTCTAACATGAGTCCAGAGCAGCTCTACCAAGTGCTCCGGCAGCGGACACCGCAAGAAACCCGTGACTATCTGCAACGGGTAACGCAGCGCATGGGCATGTATCAACCACTTTTCGAGGGGTAACAACGGTTGGTGGTGGCCTGAGCTGTCCCTGCGCTATTCTCAACCTACCGCTTCAGTGTACTCCGATTTCGGCACGAGAGCGCCTGTAGGGCAAATGGCGGCGCAGGCCCCGCAGCGTTGACAAGGGAAGTCGGCTGGATCTCGTGTACCGAAAAAGGCGATCACGGTATCGAAGCCCCGCTCGGCGAAGGTTAAAAGGTTGTGGCCATTCTTCTTCCGGCAGACGTAGACGCATTTGCCGCAGAGCACGCAGCGGAATGGATAGTAGGTGAAGAAAGTCAGGTCGACTTCCTCGTCGATATCGCGTTCGAGTAACTCCAGCGGTTTCGGGTTCAAACCCACCGTGAGGTGCTTGGCGATTCGGATGAGCTGGCAACCTCCCTTGACCGGACAGGCCTTGGCGTCGCAGTGGTGCGCGGACATAAGCAGTTTGAAGGCCATGCGCTGAAGGCGTCTTACCGGCTTAGTGTCAGTCCTCACCACCAGACCATCGCGGACCTTTTCAGCACATGAGGCCACCGGCCGGTCAACGGAGTCAATCTCCACAAAGCACAACCTGCACGAAGCGTGAGGGTGCTTCCGCTTCTTCATGAAACACATATTGGGAATAAAAATCCCGTTCTGAAGAGACGCCTGGAGAACGGAGTTTCCCTCCTCCGCCTCTATTTCTTTTCCGTCGACAATCAGTCTGACCATCTTCCTAACCAGTTCCGGAGGTTTGCGGTGATGGGAACCGCGTCAAGTCAGTTCTGCTTCATTCCTCATCTTTCTTCAGCCAATATTCCAATCTTCCATTATTCTATCGCAGTGTAAGGACTAGCCGCTTTTCGGCTTCTTCTCCGGGGGTCTCTCGATGATGGGGGCCAGCTCCGGCGGCGACACCTTTTCCACCGCGTCGTATTCCGGGGGACAGACCACCTTACATTCCCCGCACTTGACACAAAGCTCCTGGTCGATTGCTTTCTTCCGCCCGGTGGTTGTGAAGATGGCTTCCACCGGACAACAACCCACACAGACGTCGCATCCCCGGGCGCACTTTTCAAGGACAATGTAGAAAGCGGTGAGGGTCCGACATTTCAGCGCTGGACACCGCTTTTCCTTGACGTGTGCCTCGTATTCTTCAAAGAAATACTCGAGCGAAGTGAGTACTGGATTGGGGGCGGTCTTCCCCAGCCCACAGAGCGAACCGTTCTTGATGTCCTGGCTCAGTGTTGCCAGAAGCTCCAGGTCCTCTTCACTCCCTTGGCCCTTCGTGAGGCGATCCAGAATGTTGAGTAGATGTCGGGTTCCGATACGGCAAAAGGTGCATTTACCACATGATTCCTTTTGGGTGAAGTCAAGAAAATACCGGGCCACGTCCACCATGCAGCTGTCTTCGTCCATCACCACCATGCCGCCGGAGCCCATCATCGCCCCCGCCTCAGTGAGCGAATCAAAATCAATGGGAGTGTCCAGAAAGCTTTCTGGCAAACAGCCTCCAGAGGGTCCACCGATCTGCACCGCCTTGAACTCTTTTTTCTTAGGGATTCCGCCGCAGACGTCGAAGATGAGCGTTCGGAGGCTAGTTCCCATGGCGATTTCCACAAGCCCTGCATGCTTGACATTGCCGACCACAGAGAAAATGGCTGTACCAGGGCTGCTCTCGGTGCCAATGGTTCGAAACCACTCCGCGCCTTTCATGATAATGGACGGCACCGAGGAGAGCGTCTTAACGTTATTCACTACGGTGGATCGTCCCCAAAGTCCTTTTTCAACCGGGTAAGGCGGTCGGTACTGCGGCATTCCACGCTTTCCTTCAACCGACTGAATAAGCGCGGTTTCTTCGCCGCAAACAAAGGCCCCGGAACCCTGGAACACGGACACCTCGAGATTGAACGACGTTCCCAGAATGGAGGAGCCCAGAAGAGAAAGATCCTCGGCACTCTTGATGGCTTGTTTCATGGTCTCTACGGCGAGGGGGTATTCCGCCCTGACATAGACAATGGCCTGATCCGCCCCAACACCGTAAGCACAAATGGCAAGGCCTTCCAGTAATTGATGGGGATTGCTTTCAAGAATGGTGCGGTCCATGTAGGCGCCGGGGTCCCCTTCGTCTCCGTTGCAAATAACAATTTTTTCGTCAGTTTCGGCGGCTCTCGCAAGTCTCCATTTCCGTCCGGTGGGGAACCCGGCACCGCCCCTGCCGCGCAGCCCCGAGTTTTCAATCGTATCAACGACCTCTTCGGGCTCAGTGCCAAGAGCCTTGACCAACCCAGAATATCCCCCCTCGGCGATGTATTGATGAATGTCGTTGGGATCAATGAGGCCGCAGTGCGCCATCACCAGTCTTTGTTCCATACTGAAGCGCGGGAAGTCCATTACCGCAGGGATCATATCGTTTTCCTTCATGGCGCCCAGCACGTATTTGAGAACAGGATCGCCCTCTTCCAGGTAAGCTCTAACCAGCACCCGCGCCCTGTCCGGGGTAATTTGGTAATAACAGATGGGTGGAAATCCCGCAGTGGGATGATCTATCACCACCAAAGGCTCTGCATAGCAGTGGCCCAGACAACCAACGGGAACGATCCGGGCTTCAATAGACTTGGTGGAGAGCGCTTCTTCGAAAGCCTGCTTGGTCTCAGCCGCCCCGGAGGCCAGTCCGCAGGTGGACATAACGATATAAATTTTTGGGACTATATCGGTTTTTTTGTCTTGAGCGCGCTGTTCCGCCTCCCGCCTGAGGGATTCGAAACGCTCCTTAACATCCACCTTACTCACCGGATTCCCCTTCCGCTTTTTTCCTTTTTTCGCGTTCTTGCTCGACCTGGAATTGTACGAATATGCCTTCCACTTTACTTGGCTGCATGTGTCCCTTGACGCTCTCATCAACCAAAGCCACGGGGGCCAGAGCACAGCATCCCACACAGGCTACCCGTTCTATACTGTACTCACGATCAGGCGTGGTCTGCCCGTCCTTTATCCCCAGCTTGCGTTCAAAGTTTTCAAGAATGATATCCCCCCCAGCCACGTGGCAGGCGGTACCCAGACAAACCTTGATCTGGTGTTTGCCCGGTGGGTGAAAGCGAAACTGGTTGTAAAAGGTGGCCACCCCGTAAACTTCACCGGGAGAAATGGAGAGGTGGTTTGCGACCATTAAGATGGCGGCAGATGAAAGGTAAGAATGCTTCTCCTGGATTGACTGGAGAATGGGAATAAGATTTCCCCTGAGCTTTTTAAAGTCAGGGAGCATGGCCGCTATGTCTTCGACCATTGCTTTTTCTTCGGGATCCAATTCAAGAGGTATCATGCACACCCCATAACAATATGCTATCACCCCACATTTCCGTCACGCAACATGCGTTTATCATCTTAGAGCTCATAATTCAACTTAGCGTGCACCTGCTTTTATTTAGAATATGTGTGTCGGGATATCCGGTGGGAGCAATCACCAGGGATTGCTGAACGGGTCCCCGGTTGGTGGGGGCATCGATTACACTGTTCGAATTAGCAGCAAAGAAAAGCTGCTTTTA
>JASFEM010000207.1:0-5736 GCA_050124835.1 Syntrophobacterales bacterium
AAGAGGCGAAAACGCTTTTTGCGAGGAGGGTTTCAACCCCCTTTACGGGGCCCGGCCATTGAAGCGGGTCATTCAGGCACGGCTTCAAGATCATCTGGCTGAGGAAATTATCAGTGGTGCCATTCAAGAAGAGCAGACAGTAGTGGTTACAGCCGCCGATGGTGAGTTTGTCTTCCACACCGATGGTGCGCCTGAATCATCCGCAAGGGATGAAGCAGTTGAACCGACCGACGTGGACGAACCACCGCCAGCACAAGAGAGTGATGACTCTTCGATTGAGGACTAGACCACGAAGAGGGGAATGAGGGAGCTAACTTAGATCATGGATCCTCTCAAGAAGGTTGCACCTGTTAAGAAAATAGCCGCCAACCCATTTTTCAAGAAATTTCTGGGCCTGGAAATCTGGCCCTACTGGGTGGCGATTATTGTCATTGCCGCTCTCGCAGTCCTACTGGTGTTTCTAATCAAGCGGAGGCGTGCAAAAAAGGTTGAACCGCCCGTAGAAGAAAAAAAGGAAAAACCATTTCCCTCCACCACCCTGCTCAATATTTGGAAAGAGTTTTTGAGTGAAATCCCCAAGGAGTTCCGCCGGTCCATCATGATGTATGAGCCGTTCGTGGTGCTGGGGGAATCCGGCGTCGGCAAGAGCAGTTTAATAGACATCTGCACGGACTGGCAGGGACAAGCGCGGCAATTCTATCCCAGTTACACCGCTGATCCCCTCCTGCAAATTTATCTCGGCTCCAGAGTGGTGGTGCAGGAAATACCCCCGGCTCTGTTGAACGACACCTCCAAACCGGCACTCAATGGGCTGCGCAAACTCTGGAAGCCACTTTTCCGGAAGGCGGAGCCAACCGTGGTTGTGGTACTCAACAGTACGGCTTTGCAGTCCGACACCATTGAATCCTTAAAGAAACATGCCCAGATGATCAGGGGTAAAATTAACATCATTTCCCGTCTTCGTAGAAAGCCGGTAAAGGTCTGCATCGCCCTGACCCATATGGACCATTGGGAGGGATTCCTCGAATTTTCCAAATTTCTTCAGAAAAACAACATACCTTTGAATCTGAGATTTACCTCCAAAGCTGATTTAAAGAACTTGTCCAATTGCCTGGTGCACTACGAGGACTACTTATCCAACGCCTTGACATCTCTGCCCGCGACGGACTTTCTGAAGATCATATCCTTTCTACGACGGTCCCCTGACCTATTTTCGAGGGTCTCCGTATTCACAAGAATCCTGCAAAGTCCTGACCCGCTTTCTCCCGAGCCTGAGGTGATTCGCTTGAGTCTGGTCTCCGAGAAAGAGGGGGATACCACAATTTCCAATCCCTTTGTTTCAGCGCTGAAAGCAGAGGATTTACGGCGGACGCCACCCCTTCTCAAACACCAGGTTGCAGCCGCTGCCATCGTGGTGCTCGGATTGGTGTATTTGTTGTCAGGCTACTTTTACGAACGCCACCTTTTGAACAAAACAGATCGCCAGATGGGTATGATGCAAGTTTCGCCGCCGACACTGGTAGACTACGACAGAGAGATGCACAGGCTGTTTCTAGACTTCAGTATGAGTTTAAAAAAAGATCCGCTCCTGGCTTTTCTGCCCAACTTTTTTCCAAATTTTCAGCAAAAAATTAATGACCGGTTGGTGAGTAGCATCCGAAGGTTTTATTTGATTCCGGAGCTGAAACGGCTTTCGGATCAGGGGCAGATAGAGGCGGTACCCGAAAGAACCCTCTACCTGTTGTCAATAATGTGTGCAACCAATACCAACCAACTGGGAGAATTGGTTCTCAAGAACTTAAGAGAAGAGAGCGAAGAATGGAGCAAAAGACTTGGCTTGCCAAGACTGCTCATTGAAGACTATGTGACCAACAACACCGACCTGCGTGGGGTAGCCCGCGATCTTGCCAAACTCAATTTGGCCAGTCTCAGGGCCAAAGGCCAGCCTCCGGATATACTGCCATGGCTGGTTTACTTCCGGGAGCTCAGAAAAACGTACCGCAAACCCTGGATGACCAAGGTCCAGTTGCAGAAACTACAGAAAGAAGCAGAATCCGGGCTCGAACTCCTCGGAAAGCTCGAGCGCTACAATCTGTATGCCAAGTTTTCCGAGTTGCTGGACTCGGAATTGAAGTTATTGAAGCCCTCTGTAGACATTGACTTTATCTGGATTCAAAGGAGAGGCGCAGAGGCCAATCGGGAAACCATTCGACAATTTCTTACGTTTCTGAGGAGTTTGGGTATTGAGTATCCCCCGGTGAAAGAACTGAGCCTCGGCCAATTAATGGAGAACATCAGAGGCATGCTGACGTTGTTCTCCAATGAACCTCAAATGGGTAAAACGTTCAAATTTGTCTTGGCCGGAGAGGGATTTGAATTCAACGAAATAGCATGGAAAGAACTCACCATACGCAGCATGATAACCTTGTCCCTTCGAGACTTCATCGCTGAGAACGAGAGAGGTGATGGCCTGCTGTTTTTCGAGGAGTATGATGGCTTTGAAGACATTCTGATGAATCCCTTCAACGAAGGTCGATTTTTGTTTGTCGGGAAGGGGAACGTTGAAGGCAGATTTACCCGGGAGGCCTTTGACGCACAAGTCAAGCCGGCGCTGCTGCAACTGCCGGAATTCTTGGACAAGCTGCCCATTGAGAAGGGCGAGCAGGCGCGTTTTCGCAACTTTGTCTTTCGCGAAGTACAGGCCTACGCTGATCGGTACGTTGCCGAATGGCGTGATTATTACTGGGATTTTAATGTGAAGGCGGAATCCATCGAGGAACTCAGATACGTTTTGACCCAAATGCAACTACCATCGTCCCCATTTCAAACGTTTTTGATGACCGTGAAAGAGAACACGGTATTGGAAATGGGGGACAATCCATACTTTACCCCGTTGGAGTCGAAGTTGCTGTCTTTTGGTTTTATCGGCCGGGTCATGGAGAAGCGAAAGGACGCGGTTCCGGAATTGGAAAATTATCGAGCAATTTTAGCCCAGATGCAGCGGGATCTGGAGAATAAGGAGCCTCCTGAGCCGGAAAATGATAAAGCAGAGAGCAACATATTTGAAAAGCAATTGTCGCCACTGGGTCGTTTCTTCCTGGCCGTTCTGCGCGGTGAAAAAGACTCTTATCTAAGACTCGTGGAGAAGTGGACCGACAATGTTGGGATTGGCTCGGAATACAAACCCCTTTTCCTAGAGCCCTTCCGTCAGGCCTACCTATTGGGACGGCCCGAGGTAGAAGAAAAGATAAGTCATGAGTGGGGCGAGCTTTATCTGTCGGACATCCAGCCCCTGGTCACCAAGTTTCCTTTCAACAGTAAAGCAGAGTCGGTGGTCTCGCCCGCCGATTTGGAGACCGTGCTCAACCCGCGGGAGGGGACGTTCTGGAAGGCGTTTAAAATATTCATGTCGCCGGTGTGCCGCGAAATGGGGGGTGTCTTCAGTGCACGGAAATGTCCTCTGGGTTCCTTGCGGCTGTCGAAAGATATGCTGAACACGGTAAATCATCTATCTCGTATCAGCAAAACACTGTGGGACGAGAAGGGACTTCCCAAGCCGTTGATCCTACATTTCAAGTCATTTCCATTGCCTGCGACCATAGGTGAAGAACTGGTGGCAGTACTCTCATATCTGAAGTCCGGCAACTCCTCTGCTTTTGGCTTTAATCAGAAGCCGGCGTGGCAAACGTTCGAGCTGGAGTGGTGGAAGGAGCAGCCCGCCTCTGCAGGGCTCGAGTTCAGAGAATCCTCTGATGCCCCCAGCATCTATAAGGCTGTGACGATTTTAAACACCTACTGGAGCTTTCACAGGTTGCTGAAGCAAGCGGAAGTCGCGGCTGATGACGTGCTTGTGTGGAAAGTAGAACGCCCCGGCTACCCGCGTGAGTTTTTAACCGTGCAATTTGCCTCAAAAAGCGATCCATGGGCGGTGTTCAAATTGGCTGATGGGTAGAAAACCATCAGTAAGCTGCCGATGGTTGAAGGACTCGAGTACATGACATTGCTGGCACCACAGCGGGGCAAGCGAAACTGGATAAAGAGACTTCTGACGGACACCATGATGGTTGCGGTGCTGGTTGTGTCCGTTTTCGGTTGTGGAAAGAAACATATTCCACCCCCGGAAATCGAATTTACCATAGAATCGGAAGATGAGACCAACGACGGCCAACCCTTTTACTGTGCCATTCGTTCGGTTAACGCCAATCAATTCTTGAGCGAAGGTTATGACAACGTTGCCAATATGTTGTTTGCAAACCCTCCCAACTCGAGTGTGCTGGCCTCCTTCGTGATATTGCCTGGTGAGGAAC
Source organism: Syntrophobacterales bacterium (assembly GCA_050124835.1). Taxonomy (GTDB): domain Bacteria; phylum Desulfobacterota; class Syntrophobacteria; order BM002; family BM002; genus BM002. Next base: position 4,308 of record JASFEM010000207.1, read on the forward strand.
AGGAGCTAAAGATAAATAAACCAGGCAAAAATGATCTCGGATTTTACTGTTTCTTTACCGAACCCGGAGATCCCTGGAAGATAAAGTTGGATCAGCCCCTGGGCGAGGAATACGAAATAGAATTGGGGAAGAACAACATACTGGAGGCAGAAAAAAATGGCGGGTGGTGGCCTTTCTAGCAAACACTGGAAGGCCCATCTCCCTTACGTCCTGGAAAATCATCTGTTGGGATAAAAAGAGATTATGGCCGAGCCTTTGAACATTTCCTTGATCGAACGGCAACTCTGCGTTGAGCGGCTGGAGTCTCCCGGCAGGTTTGCCTGGCTCGAGAACAGTTACCGCAGCCCCCTACCCTTCTGGCAGGCCCTAAAAGAGACGCACGATTCAACCCTGTCTTGGCCAGGGAAAAGCATTCCTTTCGGTAGCTACGATTTCTACCATGACATTGTCGTGCGCAATCAGAGAAATACAGCCCCGGCTTTTTGTTGGTACGACCGGCTCACGGGCTGGCAGAAGATTTCCTACAGTCAGCTCGGGTCACTGGTAAGCAGAAAAGAGTCTGTCTGGTTGCACTCTGGTGTTCAGCCGGGACAAAAAGTCTGCATCGTCCTGCCGTTAGAGGTGAAATACGTGGTGTGCCTTCTCACTGCACTGAAGCTCGGCCTCACAGTTTCCTCCCTGCCGCCCCAGGGAACTCTATTTTTGCAAAACCGGCTGGAAGCTCTGTCTCCGGAATTTATTGCCACCGATGACATGTATCTGTCCATGTTAGCACCCTGGCGGGAAAAGATTATCCCTGAAGAAACAACGGGGGAGCATTCGGAGACCAATTCCGAGCATTCACACACCTATGCTACGGGTGAGATCGTCAGCCTCTGTTTCGATCCTTCCAGTGAAACGCCCCATGTCCCTGCGGAAGTGACCAGTGATGCAGCCTACCTCAGTCCGCTACGGGATGGGCTGATTGCCCTGGGTATCCGACCGGGGGACGTGCTTACGGCACCGGGATTCCATTTTCTCGAGACCCAGCCAGGGCTGCTGCTGGCGTGCCTCCTGAACGGTGGGACCTACCTGCAGCTCGAGCCTGATGATGTTGCCGAAAATCCGGAACTGCTGAAAGAACAGCCAATAAGGGTACTGGGAGTGACCCGGCAGTTGCGTGATATTCTACTGGAAAAGCCGGTGAAATTAGGGAAACCCTTGTACTACTGGTTTCGCAACCCTGCTGAACCGCTGGACACCGAGCTGTGGCAGAGCTTCATTGAAATCTCGGAGCTGGAAAAGGTCTACAGCGGCAATGTCAAACACGATGCCATCCTGGGTGGATGCTCTCTGTTCTCTGTAAAGCGCCAGGGCCAGACCCATGCGCAGGTATTGCCTTCGGCGGGAGTCCCATGGGGTCTCGCCGACCCTGCCAGCGGGGAGGTTG
>JASFEM010000208.1:0-5733 GCA_050124835.1 Syntrophobacterales bacterium
CTTCTCAAAGCGGCCAGTGTCAGGAAAAACCAGCCGACTATAAATGCCAGCCCGCCCAGGGGCGTGATGGCGCCGAGCCACCGCTCCCCGGTCAGCACGAGCAAATAAAGGCTGCCTGAAAAAAGAGTGGTTCCAGCCGCAAACGACCACCCCGCTGTGGCCAGCATTCTTATGGCAGACCAACGCGCAAGGGCAGTGGCAACAGCTAACAGTGCCAGAGCATGGTACATCTGGTAGCGCACGCCAATTTCGAAAGTAGCCAGCAGACTTGGCTCAATTCTGACTTCAAGAGCGTGCGCCCCAAATGCCCCCAGAACGACCGCAAGACCCCCTGAAATGGACGCCAACAAGAAAAACAGTCTCTCCATCGCCAACTCCTGATAATTTTACCCATTTCTGGCCAAACCAGTTTTGGGTAAGAAAAATGGTATTTTATAAAATATCCGATAATTTAACATTGTAAAAATCGATTTATTTTTGCTCAAAATTTGCTGGGACACCCTTGTTTTGCCTGAGTGGTTGAAGCTCGCATGTAAAGCCTCTAGATCATTTCTTACTTGTCCTCTTATCTGGCACGTCTATTGCAAAAAAATAAACGGGGTGAACTTAATGTCTCGCAGGAGAGTATGTGAATTACCTTTACCATTTAGCTAAAGACTGCATTTTACCCCAAAGCTTTACCAAAAGTTTATACCCGGAACCGACGAGGGGCTCTCCATAGCGGCAAAATTGAGGAGTCTTTTTTCCCTTTATTAAGTGGGTTGCGATGAAAAAGAAGTTATCTGACACGGATATTTTTCTCCGCACCTCAGCAGCAGATGATCCCCACAGAGAGATCAAGGCCGAGCTCGCGCAGTTTCTCCTTGCCTTGATTCAGGCCTTCCTTTGCACCGGCTACTACACACCCGATCATCCAGAATCACACAGAGCCAAGGTCGGACTATATGAGGATTTCCAGAAGCTTTTCGTACAAAAAAACGAGTTGACCTTCCTTGTACGCGATGAAATAGAAGGAAAAACCATCCTCATCGAAGGGGTATTACCTGAAGTCCAAGATCTCAACAGCCTGATGATAGCGGGCATGGCTGAAATGTACGTCCCCAGATTTGCCAAGTATCTCGAGCAGAAAGATCTCATTAGTTTAACCCTTAAAAGTGCTATGACTCCGGAGGAATTCACCAATTTCATCGATGTCATGGCTGAGCCCACTTTCGGTGACACCCAAGATAAGGAGGACAAAGAACGATTCACCCGGATCCTACAAGAGAAGTCCATTTTTAACATTTCATACATTTATAATGAAGAACTCGTGGCCGCAGATCGAAATATTCCCTGGCGGTCTCAAATCGCCCTCACCCGGCTAAAAAAAGACTTCAGTATGGTCCCTCTTTATGCTGATCTGAACCCGGAAGAGTTGAAAAAGGTCAGAGGGCAAATCGTTCAAGATGTCGTTCGGCCCTTCCAAGATGCCACAGCCATCTATCATGTTCTGATGAACAGTGATCTCGCCGTAACCAAAGAATTCAAAGAGACTGAGATTGACGAAGAGATGGTCCGTTGTCTCTCTGATGACCTTCTTATCAACGTATCCCGGGCATTGCTCACGGAGACGTCAGATGAGGAAAAGGCAGATTCTGCTCGGGGAAAATCGGCAACACTTGCCCAACGGTTTGCCTCTACCCTCAATCAGAGAGAAATCGAGGGAAGAGCATCCGTACTCGAGGAATATGTCAAACACAAACTCATTTCCATTGAGCAGCTTCCCAAGGAAACGCAGCGCAGAATCAGGCTCGAGCGGGTTGTAAAAAGATTTCTGCAGGACAGCAATTCTTTTTTCATTCAGATCGACAGGATTCAAGAGAAAGAAAAATTTCTCCGAGTGGGTCGATCTTTAACGGAAATTATGCCTGAACTGATAGACCGAGAACAGTATGCAGCGATCCTTGAAATCATTGCTTATTACGACAGATATTCTAATGAAAATCAGCATCTTTCCAGCCAGGCAGGGCAGATTCTGGATGACATGGTAAAGGGTGACGTCATACTGGAATTGAAAGGAAAATTCTTAATCGGAAAAAAGGACATTTGCGAAGCCATCGCCCCCATTTTTCTTAAACTCGGCAATAGATCTTTGCCTCAACTTGTCTCCATTTTGGTGAGAAGCCGCGACTACATGGTTCGGAAAAATGCCTGCGAGATAATCGGCCAGATCGACTGCTCGGGCATCAGCTTCGTCCTCAATAAACTGAGCGAAAAGGGGAGCGATACAAGATCCATAATCGACATCCTCCGCGTACTGGGAGAGATAGAGTACGATGAGTGGATGCAGCCCTTGGCCAATACAATGCTAAGCTATTTCAACCATGAAAACCCCCACATCAGAGTGGAAGCCTTAAGACTATTTTCGAAAATCAAAGGTGCTGAGGGAAAAACGTTATATCTCGATCTCCTCAATGATGAAGATATTGCTGTCCAGAAAGAGGCAATCCAGTGTCTGGCAGATGTCAAGAGTGGCACTGCACTTGGAAAATTTCTCGAAATGCTAGAAAACTTGGAATCGCTTCCTTCGGACAAAAGAGATCAAATTGAAGCTTGTCTCTACAGGGCCCTGGGTCTTTATGGAAATATTGAACGGCCAGGGATGGGGTTGCTTGAGGATTTCCTGTTGGAAATACTGAACCGCAAGCTCAGTCCGGGACGTCTCAGGTTTACAACCGGAAAATTGAAGGCCCTTAATCCGGAGGTTATAGCCGCAAGTTGCGAAGCTTTGGGTAATATTGGCACTGACAAGTCTCTTGGTATTCTCCGTAAGCTCAAAAAACAGAAGGACAGCTTGTGGAAGCAAAAAGCCGAAGAGGCCCTGACAAAAATCGCTGAAAGAGAAAAGGGTATAACCCCAGCTTAACCCTCCCCCCCTCCCGCATCCCCATTTAGTTTTGATTTCACCTTAAGAAACATCTAGGAACAATAGCCCAGTCTCCCCATGTTGAAATGGTTCACTGCTGAGATTTCTCCCGCCAAGCGCTTAAGTATCTAACACCTTTACCGACGGGTAAGCGCTTGCCCTTTCAGTGCTTTGGTGCTATAGGAACTACTCTGGTGTCCACCCAAAATTTCCGGTTGGACACCTGTGCAGCCTATTGCCAATTAGGAAGCCTCATGGATTACGAAGCGGTCATTGGCCTTGAAGTTCACGCCCAATTGCTAACCGAAAGCAAGATTTTTTGCGGTTGCTCCACCAAGTTCGGCGCTGCCCCCAACACTCACACCTGCCCGGTTTGCCTTGGCATGCCCGGCGTACTCCCGGTTCTTAACCGAAAGGTGGTGGAATTCACCCTCAGGTTGGCCCTGGCCACCCACTGCAAAATTGCCCGCACTAGCCGGTTTGCCCGGAAGAACTATTTTTATCCCGACCTGCCCAAGGGTTACCAGATATCTCAGTATGAATTACCGGTGGCAGAGCACGGCCGGTTAGACATTGAAATCAACGGCGAGACTAAGCGTATCGGAATTACCCGAATTCACCTGGAGGAAGATGCGGGTAAGCTCGTCCACGATGAGGTCCAATCACTGAGCTATGTTGACTTCAACCGAACCGGCGTGCCTCTCATTGAAGTTGTCAGTGAACCCGACCTGAGAACCCCGGAAGAGGCATCCACCTATTTGAAAAAGTTGCGGGATATCGTCCGTTACCTGGATATCTGCGATGGTAACATGGAGGAGGGCAGCTTGCGCTGCGACGCCAACATTTCCTTGCGACCGGTGGGCTCGGAAGGATTCGGCGTCAAAACCGAACTCAAAAATATGAACTCGTTCCGATTTGTGCAGCGGGCCCTGGAATACGAAATCAAACGGCAGCGGGCAATTCTTGAACAGGGGGGCACTATAGTCCAGGAAACCAGGCTCTGGGACAGCGATAAGGGTGTTACCCACGGTATGCGTGGCAAAGAAGAAGCCCATGACTACCGATATTTCCCGGATCCGGACCTGGTGCCGGTGGTGGTTGACGATGAGTGGATAGAAAAAGTCCGCAAAGAGTTGCCCGAACTGCCCGACGCCAAGAAGACTCGGTTCATAAAAGAGTATGGATTGCCAGAGCAGGATGCGGTTATACTTACCGGCAGCAAGGATCTGGCCGATTTTTTCGAGGCGTGTGCAGCCCGCTTTCCCCAACCCAAGAAAGTTAGTAATTGGATCATGGTGGAACTACTCAGGGTATTGAAGCGTGACGACAAGGAAATAGATCAGTGCCCAGTGACTCCGGAAGCGCTGGCCGATCTACTTAAAATGGTAGATGAGAACGTGATCAGTGGTAAGATCGCCAAGACCGTCTTCGAGGAGATGTATGCCACCGGTAAAGGTCCCGAGCTCATTGTGGAGGATAAAGGCCTTAAACAAGTTACCGATGAAAGTGAGATTGCCCGGGTTATTGATAGTGTGCTGGAAGCTCACCCCAACGAGATTGAAGAGTATCGTGCCGGTAAAGAGAAACTTTTTGGGTTTTTCATTGGCCAGGTCATGAAGCAGACCAGTGGTAAGGCCAATCCCAAAATAGTCAACAAAATCCTCAAGGATAAACTCAAAGATTAGATTGGGAAGGCCATCCGGACTTAAAGGACGAATCCCGCTGACAAGGCACAGCGCGTAGCGTCTCAGGAAACAGAAATATTGAACCGCACAACGTGCTGAAATCTTCTGAACTGGAGCAGAACAAAGATGATACCCACCATCGCTTGGCAGGATGATCAAGTGGTCATGATCGACCAACGCAAGCTTCCCTTCAAGGAAACCTACGTGGTGTGTAAAACACCGGCTCAAGTCATCGGCGCCATACGTAATATGGTGATTCGCGGCGCGCCTGCCATCGGCGTAGCCGCTGCCATGGGGCTTGCCTTGGGCGCTCATCGGATCAAGAGCCAAAATCGTTCCGTCTTTGAGCGTCGATTCCGCCAAATCTGCGAGCAAATGAGCCGTGCCAGACCCACGGCCAGCAACCTTTTCTGGGCCATCGAGAGCATGCAGAAAATAGTAACTGACAATCCCCAGGGCAGCGTGGAGGAATTAAAGCAATTAATCCGTAAAAAGGCTGATGAAATTCTTGCCGAAGACCAGGCCATCAACCAGGCTATCGGTCATCATGGCCAGGTAGTGGTTCCCGATGGAGCAACCGTACTCACTCATTGCAATGCAGGAGCCCTGGCCACAGCCGGTTACGGCACTGCATTAGGAGTGGTGCGGGCCGCTTGGGAGGCGGGCAAAAACATCCAAGTGCTCGCCGATGAGACCCGACCTTTCTTGCAGGGCAGCAGGCTCACCGCCTGGGAATTGCAGCAGGACAATATCCCGGTGACCCTGATTACAGACAATATGGCAGGATATTTGATGAGTCAGGGAAGGGTTCAGCTCATTGTGGTGGGAGCCGATCGGGTAGCTGCCAACGGCGATGTTGCCAATAAGATTGGTACATATTCCGTTGCAGTCTTGGCCAAGGAAAACAAGGTGCCGTTTTACGTTGCCGCCCCTCTGTCAACAGTGGATCTGTCCGTTGCCACTGGAAAGGACATCCCCATCGAGGAGCGTGATCCGAAAGAGGTCACTCACAGTATGGGCCGTGCTATTGCCCCTCCTGGGGTGAGCGCCTGGAACCCAGCGTTCGACGTGACCCCCAACAGGCTCATCCATGGAATCATCACTGAAAAGGGTATCGCTCGAAAGCCATATAAGAAGTCACTG
>JASFEM010000209.1:0-5612 GCA_050124835.1 Syntrophobacterales bacterium
GATGGAGTCAAAGGTGAATGAGTAAATAGCTGTTTCCGACGTGTCATAGGCAGTGGTCCAGTCTCCAGCCGCATCGCACCCCGTGGAGGTGTCGCAGCGAATGATGGCGCCCACGCTGCTTGTGCCGGCGTAGATCACATTGTTGACCTGATCCTGGCCGAAGGTCCAGATGTTCGATCCGGGAGGGTCGTAACTGCCCCAGCCGTCTCCACCGATGCAACTGTTGGCGCTGGTGTCACAGCGATAGATGGAGCTGGAGCTGTTGCCACCGAGGATCGCGCTGTTGGTAGAGTCGAAGGTGAGGGAGTAAACTTGCAGGCCCGAGGTGTTGTAGGCAATGGTCCAGTCGCCGGTCTGATCACAGCCGGAGCTGGTGTCGCAGCGGTAAATGTGAGTGGCACTCGCGTAGATCACATTGTTGATCTGGTCCAAGGCGAAGGAGTAGACGTTCGATGAGGAAGGGTCGAAGCTTTCGGTCCAGCCGTCGCCTGCAATGCACGTGTTGGCGCCGGTGTCGCAGCGATAGATTTTACCAACGCTGCCTGAGCCGGCATAGATCACGTTCCGCTCGGAATCAAAAAACAGGGAGCGAATTTGACTTTGCGACGTGTCGTAACCGGTGGTCCAGTCAGTGATCTCATCGCATCCAGTAGAGGTTTCACAGCGCAAGATGATGCCTGAGCTGGCTGTGCCGGCGTAGAGAACGTTGTGGGTGGAGTCAAAGGTTAAAGCGTAAACGTCGAATTCCGTGGTGGAGTAGCTGCTCCAGGCAGTAGCAGCAGTGACCAGCCCGTCGCCAGTCGAATCAGCCCAAAGCTCAGCATTGGTGACATCACCCGTGAAAATTCCGGAAATGGATGACAGATCAACAGTTAGCGTCGTGGAGGCTGACTCGCCGTCGTTGTCCAATTGAAACTGGAAGTATTCGGTGGTGGTCTCTGATTCAGTCTGACCGGTAAATTTATCCGTTACCTGGCCAGCGCTATGATCCGCTAAGGTGACCGCTCCTCCGATGGCAATGGTTTTATCATCCGCTCCATCTACAACGGTGTCTGACGGTCCGTCTCTTAGGAGCTGAAGTCCGGATACCGGCGAGTTTACCGAACCAAAAGTCTTGAAAGCCGCGTCATTTATGGTGAGTGTCTCGCCTGCTGCAAAATCAGCATCTACATCAATGACGAGCACACGATCGTTGTCTTCATATGATGTTGAGATTACACTGCCCGAATAAGTACCACCATAGGTGGGGCTCGCAGATGTATCCCAGACCATGTCCACCCCGTCTGCGATCCGAATCCGTAGACCGTTGGCAGCCGTTATGCTCGGCGTGTCGGCCTCGGTGACCGTAATTTGAGAGGCAGTGGTGGCTGCTTGGCCGACTGAGAACACCTGATTCGCGTCCGAAGAAATTCTTGGGGCAAAAGTCAGGGTGCCCACCTTGAGGTTGTATTCGGTTCCTGACTCTACTCGAAAAGCCCAAACAAGTGCGCTCCAAGTCCTGGAACTTCCATAGGGGGGATCATGCATCTGGGTGATAGGGTTAGAATAAAACCCGACCCCCGTATCGCCGTCGGCATCCACCTCAGTCTGCCAAGAACCGCCACTCGGCTTGTAGTGGCGTTCCACATTGTAATCCATGGAGAAGGCATACATATCCCCTGATATCCGGTCGTAGAACAGGCTTGGACTCGAGTGGTCTGTTTCATTGTCAGGATCGATATTCGCATCCACTTGGGTACATGACGAGCCATCCCACTTCCACTCTTCCATGGCTCCACTGGGCTGTAATATGATGAATCTGAAGTCGTTATCCAAGTCGCTGAGGCTAACAGGACTTGAGATATCAGGAGTACTTGCGAAACCAACGCATTGCGTATTGGCCGCGCCGCTACCACGTGTTACCACATATGCATAGACGCGATCGAATTTAAATTCTGAACATATCAAGAGGACCTGGTCACTGCCCTGGTAGGGCACCATGGCAATATCTTCAGGGCTGTCTTTTCCATTATGTTCCTCAGTCCACGAGGTGACGTTTTGCGCATCTCCCGTTTGATCAGCGGAATAGATTCTCAAACGATCCCCAGCGCCAGTAGCCACATAAATTCTATCTCCGGTTCCGCTTCGCGCCACCACGAGTTCGGGGCTGGCCACGGCGGTCAACCAGTTGGCGGAAGGGCTACCGCACGTTATCGTCGCATCGGAAATGGTACAGGTAGCTGCAGAATGAGCGTTCGAGCCACTCTTGTACACTAAGTCGAATTTGGTATCATTTACGAGATAAATATCAAAAACGCTGCTGGCACCAATACCATTCAGAGTTGCTTCTCCCGACCAGGAGACGTTATCCATACTTGACTGATAATAGATGTTTGCGTCCGACCCCCCTTTGGAGTAAAGGAGAAAAAAGCGGTTTCCGTTATGAAATACAACTCTTTTCCTGTGGTATGACCAGCCGGGATTAATCGAATTTACCGGGACAGAATATGTGTCGGCCTGGGCTTCCTGTACCTCGGCTATCTGAGGGAAGCCGATGAAAAGCCAGGCGAAAATTAAGGCAAATACCAAGAATGCTATGTTTCTTCGTGGTTTCATGGTCTATGTTTACAAGCAGCGCGCTTGAATATTCGTTCCACCTCTTTGATATTTTCACCATCCCGGCGGCTCTAATGCCCACCGGGCAGAAAAACCCAACCCAATACAATGCAATTTCCATTCCCAGGGAATGAATGGGTGTATTTTCTATAAGTAGCTGTTTTGTAAACGTTTTAAGAAACTAGATATGAGGCGTAATTTTAGAACGCACAGTTTTGGCCAAATGGCCATATCTAGCTTGGCCATATCGCCAATTTTTCAGGAATGGCGGGAAAGAGTTGTAACCCATAAGTGCTTATGATTGTGTAAAAAATTTGTGTGGCGACAGGTTATAGATGATGGGTATTAGGTGATAGTTGACGAATAAGGAATGATAAATGACAGCTTGGGTCAGTATAAAAATAGTTCCTAAGTATTAAATAATTTTATAATTTTTATACAAAATGTTACTTTGGAGAATGTGTCACAATTTCCCTAACCCGTCATTCCGGAATCCGCCGCCGGCCCGCCTGCGGCGGGGAATCCAGTAAAAGGCAAATACAACAAGATTCTTTCTGGATCCCGGCTCGCGCCCGCCAAATGTCGGGACCCTTAAATCGCAAGCGAAGCTTGCTCCTACAGGACAATGTGAAAATAAGCTGTCAGCTGAAAGCTAATCTTGACCGGCTAAACCGGCAAAACTGGCTTAACTGGCTTAACAGTCAGAGGATAGTAGACAGAAGACAGGGTTTTCAAGATAGGGGTCTTAGAGAGGAGTTTTACAGTACTCACAATCGCCGTGGGGCGGCACGGTCAAGCCGAGCTCATGTGCCCGAAGATGGGCCACGCGGCAGAGAAAATCTACGGGCTCTTCCGGGTCTCCCTTCTCTAACTCGCCGTTGGCCGGGCACATGCCACACATTGACTTGATTTCACAGGAAAAACACTTGGTCCGCCTGGTGATCTTTTTCTGACGGACCGTCGAGATAAAGTCTTCCCAGCCTTCTCGAAAACTGCCTTGTCGCAGGTCATAGGTGTCACTGGCAGACATCGCGCAGAGATTGAGGTTTCCAGAAGGATCAATGGCAAAAGAGCCGATGCCACCGCCGCACTGATATAGATCATTGGCCTGCTCTGGGTCTAAACGAGGTCCCACATGGTGCTCACAGAAACGGTCCCACTCTGCCAGCCGTTCCGGGTCCTGCACATCAAGGGCCACCACCTCTTCCGGTGTAAGCCTCAAGGCCAGAGGATCCTGAGAGCCGTCAATCCGCGGGTTGATCATGGCATCGTATCTGAATTCAAAGCCCAAATCCTTTTCCACAAACCGTTTCATCTCCGAGATCTCATGTTTGTTTAGGGTGATGACCATGGTCTTGAGCTTCAGGGGCATCCCACGTTCCATGAGCAACTGGATCCCTCGGATGCAGCGCTCGAAAGATCCTGGTTTGCCTGTTATATTTTCGTAGGTTTTTTTGGTGTGCCCGTACAGGGTAATTTCAATAAAGTGAGGCGGATACTCTGCCAGAGAATCGGCAATCTTTTCATTGATCAGCACTGCATTGGTAAACAAGGTGATGAGCAACCCTTTCTGCTTTGCGTATTTATAGATATCAATGAAATCAGGTCTAATGAAGATCTCCCCACCTGTATACAGAAGCCAGAAGCATCCCGCCTCCACAATCTGATCTAAAATACGACAGTGCTCCTCATAGGAAAGCTCGTTGAGTCGGGCCTGCTCATCTTGTACAGGCAGATTGTTGTAACAATGGGCACATGTTAGGGGACAGCGACGGGTTACCTCTATGGTCCCCCGTAAAGGGACACGCTTACCTGAAATCCGCTGGGAGATGCCAAGGGCAAAATCCTCATAGCTTACCGTTTCCATGGGCTATATTTCTCCAGATGGCCTGATCAGCCCGGCATCCTCTAGAGATCTGAGGAAATCTACAACGTCTTTTTCCGCTTCCGTTGCCTCAATATCGTATTCGTTTCTCACAGCTTCCATCAGCTGGCGTCCGGTTGTCTGTCCGTCGATGAGTCGCCAGATCATGGCGCCCACTTCATTCAGGGTAAAAACCCCTTCCAGATCACCCACGTGACCCTTGATGGGTACAATAATCTCCTCGCCAGCAACATCTCTGGTGACGAGATCCTTCTCTTTGACAAAGCATTTGTCCAAAATGTCCATGTATGTTCTCCGAGGAGCGGTTCTTGTTTCGCTCTAGCCAACTATTGCAATTCTTAGGCCGAGAGAAGCATAGAGCATAGGGCATAGAGTCGGAGGACAGACGACGGACGACAGAGGACAGAAGACAGAGGGAAGATTGCGGATTGCGGAATGAAGAAAGGCGCAAGGCGCAGGGCGATGTGGGTCATTTGCCTACGGCGTCATTAGGTCATTACGCTGCGCTGTCATTGGTTGTAATAGGTAGGGGCCTTAAAATCGCAAGCGAAGCTTGCTCCTACAAGACAGTGTGAAGATAAGCTGAGAGCTGATGGCTGATGGCTGACAGCTGACAGCTGATTCAACTGGCTCAACCGGCAAAACCGGCTCAACTGGCTTAACAGGCGTTGAGCATATCGAAAGGTTGTAATTACTGGTATTTTCGTATATAGATCTCAAAATTTTTGCTTTTTGCAAAAAAATAGGACCTAGAGAGCTGATGCAATCTCTTACGGCCCCAATATCCGACTTACCCTACCTCTGCAACCTCGAAACCAAGCACCCCTCCGTTTATTTCCATGAGAAAGAGATCCGAAACCAGCGGCACGAAGTTTGCTTAAAATATAGAGGTTCGGACTCCGGGGCTTTGAGCCTATGGCCATCAATGCGTGAGAGTAAGTGGCCAGCTGTCAGGCCTTTGGAATGATGGAATGATGGAATGATGGAATATTGGAGCACTGGAGTATTGGAACATCCATAAGGAGGTAACGCGGTGTCCCAAGCTAAGAATCCCATTGCCAATCCTCTTATTGTGCTTCGGGAGGAGTTTGATGACTGGGCCATACTTTTCGATCCTGATAGCGGAGATGCC
>JASFEM010000210.1:0-5572 GCA_050124835.1 Syntrophobacterales bacterium
CCTGTATCGGAGACACCTTGCTTTTTAGTCGATTGTGCTCTGCCAGAACTAGCTCTACTCCGATTCGTCCCCACCTGCCTCTGGTTCGTTCAAGATGGCGCATTCCCTGAGCAATAAATCTTCCTCGTCCTCCATGGTAATCGCCTTGGTTGGACAAACCTGAGCGCAGATCCCACAACCCTTGCAGTATTCGAGATCTATCTCAACCGGTATTCCCCTATTGATTGTGCCGTCCGGGCAGTAGAGCCAGCACAGGTAACAGGTGTCCTTTTGCTTTTTGCAGGGAGTGCACTTACTGAGGTCAATGATCGGACGCTTGGCCCTCCAGTCGCCGGTTCTGCCGGCCTCACCCCGCGCCAGTGTGGCACAGGCAGAAATGAACGGGTCCTTCTTTGCAACCATAATCAGATGTCCTAATGCTCTCTAAAGTGATGTTGCCACTGACTGAGACAACCGGCTTAACTGCCGTCCCGAAAATATTGGCTCTATTATAACCCTAACCTGCCAAGAAAAGGATGCGTCTGCCAGTATTCCTTTATTTCTTAATCCCCCAATTCCTTAATTTGTCTCCTGCTTTTGCTTCAGCCCTCAACCCAGAGAGACCTAGTCTGGTGTATGATTTGCTCTTTCTCGCTAAGGACGCCAGGCGCGGTTGAGCTTCGTCTCTTGGTAGGTGAGTCGGGCTCCCTGAATATTAATCTCTGCTGCACCTTTGCTGAAGTTCTCACCAATGGCTCTTTCCAGACTTTCCATAGATACCAGGCCGCTGGCCCTGGAAAAGGCCCCGAGGAAGGGGGTGTTAATCATTACAGTCCCGGCAACCACCAAGCCGATCTCTCTGGCAATGGCATTGGCATCGGAAGTTGCCACGGCGATGCTCAAATCAGTGCAGAATGTCTCGGGTGGGCGGCTGGAGTTAACAATTAGCAGACCTTCTAGTTTCAACCCTCCCAAGACGTCAACTGTCTGCATGAGTCTGTCGTCTAAAACGAGGACCACATCGGACTTGGCGGTGGGGGTCAGAGTACGAATGGTTTTTTTTGAAAACCGAGTTGTTGCGGTTATGGGCGCTCCTCTCCGCTCAACACCAAAGAAGGGCGCAGCAGTAACGCCTTTGTAGCCGTCCAGATAAGCCGCCTCGGCAAGTATCATGGCTGCGGTAACTGCACCTTGGCCACCGCGGCCGTGCCAAGTGACGTTTATGATCCTCTCTTCTGTGTGACCCTTGAGCATGATCACCTATATACCTCCGGAACCACTCAACTGTCTAGTAATTCATAGCGAACAGCGATCGGCTGTCAGCATTCAGCGGAGAAAATCTCTTATCAAAAGCTTATAACATAAAATAGTGTCTTGTATTTTGCTGATAGCTGACCGCTGACCGCTTTCTTCCTGCTTTTCCCTTGCCGCTGAGATAGTTCTGGGATAGTCTTCCCCAAGGGCTGGCACAAGCATGAGAGATCATACTGCAAACTCATTCGAGCCGAGAGGAACAGCTGGACACCTCTATCCCATCCCTTATTTATGATAGGTATACTAAATGTCTCAAAAATTGATTGAGAGAATTACGCTGCCGAACGGTTTGGTTCTGGAACTGGTGGATCAGTCTCGAGTTATGGCCGGCGACCGCTGGCTTGTCTCACTTCTCGCCAGAATAGAGGTCCCCATATCACCTGAATACTTCACCACCATGGGCCACAGTGAACAAGCTTACCACGATCTTGTTTCTGCCTACGGTGATCCTTTGGTTTTCACTCAAGAAAAAGTCCGCCACTTCGTGGACAAAAATGATTTCGAAGACGTGCTTACAGAGATATGCCAGCGACTAAAAGATACGCTGGTTCCCTACCTCGGCAACCCCAAATTTGCCTCCCAATTTGTCCTGAAAAAATATGGCGACCTACAAGATCGCCAGGATTGGGGTGTCAAAAACCCCTGAGAACAACCCACTCCTCCCCGAGCGGAAGAAGCAGAATTTAGTTCCAAAATGTTAATATTGAACCGCTCGAGCAGATACTCTCGACTCAAGCAGCTGACCGATAGCGCCTCTGCCTTCGTTGAATTCTTTTAATCGCTTTCTTACGTTTGATGCGCCTCCGCTCACTTTTACTTAAATAATAAGTATGTCGTCGAAGCGCTGGCTGAACGTTTTTTTGAAAATCTTTTCGAAGTTTCTTAATTTTCCTTTCCAAAGACTCCTTTTCAGAGCTGGCCATTCAAAGTTCACCTCTCTTTCGACACAAAAAAAGCCCTTTTTGCAGGGCCCAGCAGCTAATCTCTTATGGCGTAAAAACCTTACAAGTAGTGCAACCTCTTTACGATCTCAGACATTTTCAACCAAAGCAATCTCACTGCTGTGGTCCCTTTTCAGTAATTTTATGTAACACATCTTCTGGCGACATGCAACCCTGTAAGCAGAGGATTCAGCGTATTACTTTCCTCAAAAACGCTAAACACCCATTGTCAGTGATGCCTTTCTGCCCGCCAAGTAACCACCACCTAAAGCGCCAGCCTCATCACCCAGTTGCGCTTTAACCACCCTAATATCAGTGGGCGGCATCATTGTGAGACGCCGCTCTAATTCAGCCTGGAGGGGATCGATGAATGCCTCCCAACCGTTGGCCATGCCGCCGGCAATCAGAACGGCTTGAATACCCAAGAGGTGGACAACATTGGCAATGGCAATGGCCAGACTTGTGCCGACCAACTTAAAAAGCTCCTGGGCCATCTGGTCTCCAGCCATGGCCGCACGGTAAATGATTTCTGCATCTAGTCCTCCTGGGCTCTCCAAATCTTTATCAAGGCTACTTTTTACTCCTTGACGCAGCCACTGTTCCGCTCTCCAGACCAGCCATGATGCCGATGCCAGAGTTTCCAGACAGCCATGATTGCCGCAGCGGCATTGTTCACCGTCAGGCTGGATGGTCATATGTCCAATTTCGCCAGCAGAATAGCCCTCCCCTTGCCATGCCTTGCCATTGACCATTAAGCAGCCTCCAACGCCCGTTCCCGGGGCTATGCAAAGAAAATCTCCAAGATCGCGCCCTCCGCCTAACCAGTATTCACCATATGAGATACAGTTCACGTCGTTTTCGACCAAAACCGGAACTTGGAGGTTTTCACTCAACCGTTGGCCCAAAGGGACGTTCACCCAACCAGGCAAATTGGGTGATCTGACCACCACTCGGTTGGGGAGATCGATCAGCCCGGCGCATCCAACCCCGACTGCTACCAAGTGAAATCCTTTCTGTTCCGCCTGGTGAGTCAACTCTATCAGGCAAGCACTGAGATCGGTCAGGACCGTATCGGGTCCTCTCTCCACCAATGTCTTGATGCGCAGCCGCTCCAGCACCTGCTGCTGACTGGGATCGACCATGACAATCTTTATATTGGTACCACCGATGTCCACACCAATGACCGCTTTTGATTGCTTGTCCAATTTTGATTCTCTGTCCAATTTATCTACTGCCCGCTTGCCCTGAGCGACACGACCTGAGATCGTCGACAAGTCTGGTCGACAGGTCTTGCCGAAGGCCTGCCTGTTGCTAGCTATCCTTTCAGTGATCCGGCGAAGTTCGGTTGGCGTTTTTCCAGAAAAGCGCTAAAGCCTTCTCTGGCATCTTCACTGGCGAAACAGAGGGCAAAAGCTTCCATCTCGAGGGCACAAGCATTTCTCAAGTCCATATTCATTCCCTGGTCAATAACATGCTTGGCTGCCCGAGTCGCCACTCTCCCTTTGCTCGCAATCAGGGATGCAACCGTCTTGGTTTCCTCCATTAGGGTGTCTGGCGGAAATACCCGATTGACCAAACCCATTTCCATGGCTTCTTCGGCACTTATCATCACACCCGTGAGGCAGAGTTCTTTGGCCCTGGCCCTGCCTACAAGACGGAGAAGACGCTGGGTCCCCCCAAAGCCAGGAATTATGCCCAAATTGATCTCAGGTTGACCTAGCTTTGCTGTTTCGGACGCATAGATGAAGTCGCAGGCCAGTGCGATCTCACAGCCTCCCCCTAAGGCAAAGCCATTGACGCAGGCGATTACTGGAATTGGCAAATCCTCCAGGTCAAACAGCACTTTCTGGCCCTCGACGGCAAATTTCTTGGCCGAGACGGGATTCAGATTCTGTAACTCGTTAATATCAGCACCAGCCACAAAAGCTCTGTCGCCGGCTCCCGTCAGAACGAGTGCCCTGATATCCTCATCATCTTCAATGGTGCTGATCGCTTGCCCCACTTCTTGAAGGGTCTGAAAAGTCAATGCGTTCAATACCTTGGGTCGGTTGAAGGTGAGGGTCGCGATTCCATCTTCCACCTCAAACAGAATGTTCTCATAAGCCATGGCACACCTCTCTCTCGTAAGCTGATAGACTAAATGTTGGACAAACCTGGGAGCACTGTTAGATGATTAACTGTGTTCGATGAACATCAGTAGTTCAGTCAGTAAAAGGTAAAATCACCCACCCTGTCAAGAAAAAGTCTGCAGAAATCGAACACGCCTATTCACCAGACAGACCAGATGGTCTCCGTAATTCTAAGTTAGTCTAACTTGAGTGATACAACACACTTAACAAAATGATAACTAATTAAAATTGATAAAAAAATAGAAAATATTTACCCAAAACTGGTTTGACCAAAAATGGGTAAAAATGCCTACGCAGCAAATAGAGATACAAGTGCAAGTGTTCCAGGATTTTGGAGGTCAAAATATTGAATATAACCGCTTTAAGCAATTTTTTTACCCATTTCTGGCTTTACCAAAAATGGGTAAAAATAGTCGGTGGTTTATACAACAAGAAAATTAAAAAAGCAATTTTATATTTAATATAAAATACTTGCAAAAATATTTCAGACCTTTTTCCCATTTTTTTTCGTACTTCCTATGGGTAAAATTACCCATATTTGGCTTTACCAGAAATGGGTAAATTTATTTGTTTGGGAAACTTTCAGATAGAAAGGCAACGGACGTCGGATTATTGATATCTCCATTTCAGCCGATTGACTGGCTTCTGCCCCTGTGCTACTTAAAAGAGCCAAAAAATGAGGATTGCACCTATGATTGATCTCCGCAGTGATACGGTAACCAAACCCAGCCAAGCCATGCGAGAGGCCATGGCCACGGCCGAGGTGGGCGACGATGTTTTGGGTGAGGATCCTACAGTCAACCACCTGCAGGACAAAATGGCCTCTTTGCTGGGCAAGGAGGCTGGGCTCTTTCTGCCGTCAGGCACCATGGCCAACCAGGTGGCAATCAAGACCCACATTCAACCCGGAGATGAGGTCATAATAGACCGAGACGCGCACATTTTTTACTATGAGTGCGGCGCAACAGCAGTAATCTCCGGGGGACAGTTTAAATGTCTCAAAGGGGAGCGCGGCATTCTAGCGGTGGAAGACATAGCCGCCGCCATCCGCCCGCCGGACATTCACCAACCGCCATCTCGTCTTGTCTGTTTGGAAAACACCCACAACCGCGGAGGCGGCAGTATTTATAAAGTTGAGAACCTGGCTGCCATTGCCAAACTCGGCTCTGATAAAGGTATCCGAGTCCATCTCGACGGCGCCCGACTGTT
>JASFEM010000211.1:0-5442 GCA_050124835.1 Syntrophobacterales bacterium
CGACGCTGCGCAAGCTTGTCGAAGGGCAGGTCTCGCCGCAAGCGCAAACCGTTTGCTAATACATCAAAGAGGTGTGTTATGAAGACTCAAGACAGATTGTATTTCGATTCGTTCAAAGACGTGGTCAAGGCAGTCAATTCGACCCTCGACCGCCGGGAAGTATTGGACCTGCTGGTGAGCAATGTAGCAAAAGTCATGGATTTGAAGGCTGCTGCCATATGCATGTTGCACAGCAAGAAAAGGACATTAGAGTTGCTGGCCTCGCACGGATTGAGTGAGAAATATATAAATAAAGGCTCATTGGATGCAGACAAAAGTATAGCTGATGCTATGAATGGGAGTACTGTCAGCGTGTACAACGCGACTGAAGACCCCAGGATCCAGTATCCCAAGGAGGCTGCGGAAGAGGGCATTGCCAGTATAATCTCGGTGCCACTCTCCTGCAAAGGCTACGTGATCGGGGTACTGCGACTGTATACTGCGGAACCTCGTGAATTCTCAGAAATCGAGATGAACTTCGCCGAAGCTTTGTCTGAGGTCGGGGCGCTCGCCATCGAGAACGCCGGGATGCACACAGCAATAAAAGAGGACTACGCAGCGATAATGAGCGAGATGCATGACTTTGTGAGCTACCGCCGGAGGATATGAATCTAGTGGGTTTAGCCAGTTTTACCGGTCTTATTCAGCAGGCCGCCTTCGACCCATTCGACTGCGCTCAGGGCAAGCTCGCTCAGGGCTTGCAGCCAAATGACCAATGACTAATGAGCTGCTCTATGCCCTATGCTAACCTGCTGACTGCTGGATTCTGTAATTGCAGATTCTTAAATTCGCAATTCGAAATTCGCAATGCCATGCCCTGTGCGTTAAGTCTTTAACTAACCCAATTTGGTCGCTCGGCCATCCAGGATTTCACGGTCTCGGGCAGCCACTTTTCCAGGCCTCTTGCCAAATAGAATCGTGGCTGCAAAAGGTCGTCCTCGGCTGCGATCAAACCCTCCTCCACTGCGACTCTGGCCAGAGCCGTATGCGGGTAGATCCGAATGCCCGTGGTTACCTTGACCAACTCGAGGTTCAAGGAGTCGGCGAACTCGAGGCTTTCTTCCACCGATTGTTTGGACTCGCCTGGGCCCCCCAGCAAAAGGAACCCCATACGGTAGATACCGTAATCCCCAAATAGCTGGGAAATTCGTCGCACCTCTTCAGTATTGAATTGTTTGTTCAGACGTTGCAGGATCGGCTCACATCCGCTCTCGAACCCCAGGGCGACCTCCCTACAACCACTGTTCACCATCAAACTTACAAGTTCTTCATCCACCTTCAAAGGGTAGATGATGCATCGGTAACCGATCCCCAGTTTCGCCTCTGCGAGCTGCCGGCAAAGTTCCTTGGCATAGGAGGGTGGGAGGTTGAAGGTGTTGTCGACGAAATGGAAACGCTCAAATCCCTTTTTGGCCTGCCTGGCAATCTCCTTCACCACGAGAGCCGTGGAACGTTTCCGTAAGATGCTGCCTTCGATGTTTGCGGTGGAGCAATAGCTGCAGTCCATGGGGCAACCACGTCGCGTCTGGAACGGCAGCCAGAATTCTTCATCTGCAGTAACAGATGAAGGGGACCAGAGGTGGTCCTTAGGGAAGGGGAATTCATCCAGATTTTTTGTGAAAACTCTTTTTGCTTGCAGGCCGCGGCCCGGGAGATAAAGACCGGGCGTGTTCGAAAGGTCAGCGGTTCGTTCCATGTTGTCCAGCAAAATGGGGAATGCTACTTCTCCTTCACCCTGGATCCCCATGTCGGCTCCGAGATATTCCAGCGCGGATTCTGGGTACATGCTGTAGCCCGCACCACCCAGTACGATGGGAGCCTCCGAATAGCGTCGACAACTTGCCACAACTTCCTTGACCTGCTCCAAAAGAAAGTCGGGATCCTCCATATTCTGGTCATCGATGTTTCTCACTGAGATGCCAACAACATCGGGACTGAACCCTTTCACGGCATCCTTGATAACTGTCCGGACATCAGTTTCTGCCATAAGATCCAGAAATGTTACTTCGTGCCCGGCTTTACGTGTAGCCATGGCCACAGAGGCCAAACCCAGGGGTAGAGTGGGCATGTTGATCTGTTCTGTATTTGCGGATATGAGCAGAACCTTCACTGCCGATGCATTTCCTTTCAGATTTTGATTATAACCGAACCTCAATTCTTCTTCTACTGACTGTAGGGCACGCTCATGAAATTATAACTTTCTGTCCATCGCACAAGCGCGCACGGCCCCGCCAACACCTCCAACTCCATCATCATAGACTATAGATTTGTCGACTTCTTATCTCTATGTTTTCTGTAAGACTTAGCAAGAGTAGCTCATTTTCTGTATAATGCAGAGTGGAACTGCAGGTATTCACCAGCCTTGTCTGATTTATCTAATTTTGCTAACGAAGCATAGCCATGCAAAAGAGACGCAAAATGGGCTTCTACAAAGCATCTTGCTGGTTAGCGGCTGTGGCGCTGGAACAATCTATCGAGGAAATTGAAGAAAAAATAAATGACGGTAGGCCACTCACCCCTGAATACAGGTAGCTCAATCTATTATTCCATCATCTTGATTCATTAATATTTTAATATTTTCTCTCAGTCAGCCGCGGTATTACACCAATTGTCCCGCCAAATATCAGACTGTTGGCTCTTTTTTTGCACTCGTTTGCCAGAGAACCCAGGAAGGCAATCATCTTGGACAGAATCATAATGGGATTATTGCGCAACTTGGTATGAATAAATGGTAGAAAAGTGAAAATGAAACAATCATCTGTAGTTACATTGTGCGGTATCACCCTTGTTCTCATGGGGACTTGGGGTATATATCAATTATGGTGGACAGTATCAGGGATGCTAAAATCTCTTGGTCCCAACCTCGTCGGTCATCTTATATATTTCGCTATTGGCTTATTTCATATCATCCTCTTAGCTATTTCTTTTGCCATATTTCTATTACATAATTGGGCCAGGATAGCTGTAATAGCATTGTCGTCTGTTGCTATCTTACTTCGTATTGTCGCTTCTGTATATTTGCTTAACATGAGACTATATTTTCACATGACTAAAAAAGCCTTTTTATCTTCTATATATTATGTAATTATATGGACCTTACTTTATATAGTCTTGATTATCATTTTTAGTCATCCTCAAATCAAGAAAGAATTTATTTAATCTGTTTTTACCATCCTTTAACTCAATCGAGTCAAATTAATCTCGCTCTTCTCGTAATCGCTTGAGACACAACTTTGGATTTCACCCAATCCGTTCTTACTCTCCTCCAGTAGTTAGCACCTTTTCGCGTCCTGTGATATATACTCCGATGCAAAGCTAGGTGGAAATGATGCAACTTCTCATAGTCTTGCTGGCGACAGTCTTACTAATCAGGCTGCTCTCTTACGAATATCGGAGAGATCAAAAGGGTCGGCTGCCCACCAAAACAGTCCTTTCCTCACTTTTTATCCTTGCTGCCGTAGCCCAACCCCACCCGATTCCCGGTTACTATTATTTACTTCTTGTGGGATTAATATTTTGCTTGTGTGGGGATGTTTGCCTGGCTTTACCCCGGGAGAGACCGTTGGTTTTGGGGTTGGTGGTATTCTTGGTGGGCCATCTCTTTTACATCTTCGCCTTTTTCTATGTGAGTCAAACAAATCTGTGGGCCTGGGTGGGAATTCTGCTGGCCGCAACTACCAGCAGCCTGGTATTTTTCCGGCTTAATCCTTATCTGGGTACAATGAAATTACCGGTTTTCCTCTACGTGGTTGTCATTACTATTATGGTCATTGGAGCTTGGTCGGTTCTGGGTGATTCAAGCCTGGCCAGGTCGGGAAGGATAATGGTTTTTATGGGTGCCCTCGGCTTTTATTTCTCTGACCTGTTCGTAGCCAGAAATCGCTTCGTAAAAAAAGATCCACTCAATCGGCTCATTGGCCTACCCCTGTATTACACCGGACAATTCCTCTTGGCATTTTCAGTTAGTTTGTTGAAGTGACAGCTCACATTTTCCCCCTCGCCTTACCCAGCTTCATAAAGGCCTCAATCATATTTTTCGGTACCTCTGGCTGTTCCGACTCGGGCTTACGCACCAGGGCAAGAGACTCGGTAGGGCAGGTGGGAACGCAAAGACCGCAGCCTATGCAGCGGTCAAGGTCCAGGGCTATTGTGTCGCCATCCAACTCCAGTGCCTCCATCTGGCAACGGTCCACACAGTCTCCACAACCCTCACAGGTGTCAAGATTGACGGTAGCTACAAATGGCGATGAGACCAGGCTGGCGGGCTTGGGGTGACGTTTGATGTTTTGGAGTACCTGACAACAGCAGCCGCAGCAAAGGCATATATTTACTGCCTTTTGGGCGTTGCTCGGCTGCAGCACAAATCCCGCTTCTTCCGCCGAATTAAGGATCTCCAGAGTTTCCTCGAGATCAATCTCCCGGCCCATCCCATTCCGTAAGTAGTAGTCCACTGCACTCCCAAAAATCAGGCAGGTCTCCTCGGGCCTGTCACAACCTTTTTCCATCATGTTGTGTTCCCGCCGACAGATACAGGGAGCCACCGCGAACTTTTCCTGAGCCCGCACCAGCTCTTCTGCCTGCTCGTAAGGCAGCACTCCATGCTCTGGGGTTAGGCTACGGCCCACAGGGATGGTTCGTAATTGGGGAACCTTCCAGGCTTCATCAAAGAGTGTCGGCATGTACTCGTTCATGTCCCGGATAAAATCCACGTCTAGCCTGTTGACGTTGAATTCCCAGATTCCAACGACGAACTGGTTGGCCCTGTATTTTGGAAGTCTGCCTTCACGTTCATGGCGGTAGATGAGCCCCTTTCTGGCCATCTCCTCCAGACGCTGAGCAGCCTCTTCCGGGGCAATGTCGACCCGGTCGGCGATAACCTCACATTCCTCAGGCATCGGGGTCAGGTGTAAAGCCAGTTCGGCCTCCTCCGGTGTAAAAAGGCGCTGCAGTATGCGCAGTTCCACGCCACTCTCAGTGGGCGGAAAGCCGCCCGGCAGGTTGTCCAAATGCTTGGCCAACTTCCGAAAGATGTCATCTGTCATGAGTCGCTCCTGTGCAGAAATGTTTCCTGAAAGCAAAAACTGAAGAACTTTTGCACGGATCCGCGCTGCCTGTCAAGCGAAAGCAAAGGGCATGGGGCATAGAGCATAGGGTAGATTGCAGATTTTTGATTGCGGATTTGGGATTTAAGATTTAGGGTTTTAAGGTGTTGGATGCTCCAAAATGATTTACCGTTTACTGTTCACCCATCACCGTTCACCCTTTACCCCTTACCCTTTACCCTTTACTGCTTCGCGTCGTTAGGTGTTTCCCTAATTGATCATAAGTGGCATTTCTTTTCTCATTCTATGGTGACAACTACCAATGTGCTCGAGGATGGATTTCTAAAAATTATCTATTAAT